>DGWI01000039.1 GCA_002396085.1 Porphyromonadaceae bacterium UBA4262 | reverse complement strand
CCTTTGCCAACGTGGTGCTTCTCAATCCCACCGACAGTGCGTTTGTGGCAGGCACGATGACCGATGATGCCGGCTCGTTTTCGCTCTCGGCTCAGCAATCGAGCGCTATCGTCAAAATCTCATATATCGGTTATGAGACAAAGTGTGTCACCACCACTGCCGGAGACCTGGGCATTATCCAACTCCAACCCGAGGCCACTATGCTCGGCGAAGTGGTGGTCAAAGGTGCGCGACCCACCTACGAACTCACCACCGAGGGCATCAAGACCGATGTGGATGGCACGCTGTTGAGCAAAGTGGGCACAGCCACCGAGGTGCTTGGTAACCTACCTGGCGTGCAGAAGAAAGGCACAAGCGTTGAGGTGTTCGGCAAAGGTACGCCGCTCATCTACATCAACGGCCGACAGATGCGCAACGATAGCGAACTGGCGCAACTCAGCAGCGACAACATCCAGAGTGTGGAGCTCATCACCAGCCCCGGCGCTAAATACAAAGCCGACGTGGAGAGCGTTATCCTCATCAAGACCAAGCGTCCGCAGGGCGAGGGCTTCTCGCTTGACACCCAAGCGAGCTTCTGGGCAAGCAAATACCCTGACCTTGCGTTGGGCCTGAACTGGAATTACCGTCACAAGGGGCTGGATGTGTTCGGTAGTGTGTGGTATAACGATGACCGCTACCTGAGTGATGAGACTGTCACCTTCGACGTGAATGCCGACAAGCAGTGGCACATCGAAGACTTTGCCCACAGCAGCCGCCATGCCAATTCGCTCTACTCGTCGTGGGGAATCAACTACATCTTCAACGACCGCCATGCCATCGGTGCGCGCTATGAGACCAAGGCGCATTTCTTCAACCGTACTACGGGTTGGGTTGTCGCCGACGTGACTGCCGACGGCGCTTTCTACGACCACCTCGACAATGACCTACTCATGAAGAAGACGTCCAACATGCCGCATACGCTCAATGTCTACTACAATGGTCGCGTGGGCAAGACATCCATTGACTTCAACACCGACTATGTGTTCTTTAAGGACCGCACAAACTTCTTCAACAACGAGGTGAGCCAAGAGCAGCAGAGCCGCACGGTGACAAGCCAAAGCGTGCAGCGCAACCAACTGTGGGCATCCAAACTCGTGCTGTCGTGGCAACTGTGGGGTGGCAACCTGCAGGTGGGAGGCGAGTATGACAACACTCGCCGCAACGATGACTATGTCAACCCCGAGAACATTGTGCCCACCACCTTCACCGAGCAGCGCGAGCGCAATTACATCCTGTTCACCGAGTACAGCCATCCGCTGCCGTTCGGCCAACTGCGTCTGGGCCTACGCAACGAGAACGTCAACTCCGATTACTACGACGATGGCAAGCGCATAGCCGAGCAGAGCCGCACCTATCACCACTTCTTTCCAAGCGTGGGGCTGATGGCGCGCGCCGGAAAGGTGCAACTCATGCTCAATTATGGAATGAAGATCATGCGCCCTTACTACTTCATGCTCTCGGGCAATACCACCTACGCCAACCGCTTCACCTGGAACCGTGGCAACCCCATGCTGCGTCCATCGGTGGTCAACTCCTTGTCGGTGATGGCTATGTGGCGATGGATGAGCGTCATGCTCGACTACAAGCGCACCAAAGATGTGATTGTCAACACGGGCGAGGCTGTCCCCGGCAGCGAGGAAACCACGATTATCACCCGTGCCAACGTTGACCATGCCGACGCTTTCCGCGCCATGGTGTCGCTGAATCCGCAGTTCGGCACCTACCAGCCACGCCTCACCATGGGCTTGCTTAAGGATTGGGTGAAAATTCCGTCGCCCGCCGGCTTTATCAGCCCCAAACGCCCCATTTTCCTTGTGCAGTGGAACAACAATTTCCAAATCCTGCCCTCGCTCACAGCCCAAGCCAACCTCGCCTTCACCTCGTGCGGCGACAAGGAGAATGCGAATATCAACAAGGCAAACTGGCAACTCTATCTGAGCGTGACCAAGACGTTCATCAACGACCGCCTCTCGGTGCAGGTGGCTGGTCACAACCTGCTGGGTGCCTACGAGGACTTGAACATCAACTACGGCCTGCGATCGATGCGAAGCATCACTAAAAACGACTCGCGGCAACTCGAAGTCACCGTGCGCTACAAGTTCAACGCCACCGGCAGCCGCTACAAGGGCAGTCATGCCGGCCAAGACGAGCGCAACCGACTATAGGCAGACCACTATAATTCACCAAGGAGAGTGTGCCATAACAGAATGATGGCACACCCTCCTAACGTACAATACACTACTCTACACCCTAGGGGGCAGGTGCATCGCTCAGTGGGTTGCGAGGATAAATAGTTCGTCGTCGATGACGAGTTCAGTGTCGGAGATCCAGCCGAAATATCCAATTTCTGGAATTTCGCCGAAGACATACGACAGT
The DNA here is from genome assembly GCA_002396085.1 of Porphyromonadaceae bacterium UBA4262. GTDB lineage: Bacteria > Bacteroidota > Bacteroidia > Bacteroidales > Muribaculaceae > Sodaliphilus. The sequence continues at coordinate 23,555 of DGWI01000039.1, read as the reverse complement.
TTGGTTGTGGCCTGGCGATTACCATCTTCGTCTTTCGCATAGGTGGCACCGTTGTCATCAACCTCAAGCGTGCTGTAGTCTCTGCCTCCGAGGTTGCTGGCCAGCATCAGCGGCTGCCCGTTGTAGAGATAGATGATGTTGTCGCCAAACGATACTTCTATCAACGCTTTGCCGGAGATGTCCTCGGTGCGCAAAGGCGTAAAATCGTTTTCGGGATCGACATCGGTGACCAGCGTCACCCCTTTGCCCGTGAGACGTATGACTCGTACTGTCGCCGAAGTCCTATATTCGCTAGGATACTGCGGCTTGAAAACGTAACGCTTGCCGCACTCGATGCTCGCCGGCACTTCGGAGTAGATTCTGACCTCTCGTGTATCCTTTTTGAACTCTGCCACCGAGACAAATTCGGCGGGCACATAGTCCTGAGCCGGTGGAAAGTACTCATAGAAGGAGCCGCTCCCCAGAGTCATGGATTCGGCTGCGTCGATGAGCGAGAAGGCCAGTTCGCCCGACTCGTTCGATTTTACCGCCACACGCCCCGCCTCGATGGTCGACTTGACCGGTGATTTAAGCGACTTTTTGCTGTGCGACTTCAATGGCGACACAAACACAAATCCCTCGTCGCCCGACTTGGCCGATTGCGCCGGCAGCAGTGTCCACGAGAGCATAGCGGCAACCAGCAGAATAACCGTTTTTTTCATCTTCAAAATTCTAGTTTTTAGTTATTAGTTAGTTTTTAGTTGTTAGCTTTTAGTTGGTAGACCGCGATGCTGGCAGACCGCGCTTAGCGCTGGTAGTGGGTAGTAGGGACGCGGCGTGCCGCGTGAACAGCCACAATCATGTTACGACCGCACTACCCACTACTTTTAAGTATTCAGTCCTTCTCGCTGAGTTCGAGCCAGCGCAGTTCCATATCGTCGAGTTGCTGCTTGATCTGCTCGTAGCGGGCGGCTTTCTGAGCCACATCGTCGATGGTCTCGCCGCTGGCAAAGAGGGTGTCAAGCTGCTCCTTTTCTTCGGTCAGCGCGGCGATATCAGCATTGAGTTGCTCCAACTCGCGTTTCTCCTTGTAGGTGAGTTTGTTGCTGGTGTCGCGGTTGTTATAGACCTGCCGCTCGCGAGGCTTCTCGTTGGCTCGTGCCTGCTCGGCGGCCTCACGCTCGTGATACTCTTTCCAGGCACGATACTCGCTATAGTTGCCCGGGAAGTCCTTGATGACCCCATCGCCCTGGAATACCCAAGTGTGGTCGACCGTGCGATCCATGAAGAAGCGGTCGTGACTCACGATGATGACGCAGCCCTTGAACTTGGCCAGATAGTCCTCCAGCACACCCAGCGTCTGGATGTCAAGGTCGTTGGTCGGCTCATCGAGGATGAGGAAGTTGGGCTTCTGCATCAGCACGGTCGCCAGATAGAGCCGCCGCTGCTCGCCGCCACTGAGCTTGGCGATGAGCTTCTGCTGGTCGCGCACGGTGAAGAGGAACATGTTGAGGAACTGCGAGGCCGAGTAGTGGTTGCGCTCGTCGAAGTAGACCTCCTCGGCGATATCGCGCACGGCATCAATAACCTTCTTGTCGGGGTTGAACTGTATGCCCTCCTGGCTATAGTAGCCGAAGCGCACCGTCTCGCCCACCTCAAAGTAGCCGCTATCGGGCTGCAGTTGGTCGAGCAGCAACTTGATGAAAGTGCTCTTCCCCACCCCATTGTCGCCCACGATGCCCAGCTTCTCGTAGCGGGCAAAGGTGTACTCCAAGTCGTTGAGAATCACCTTGTCGCCGAATCGCTTGCACACATGGTGGGCAGTGAAAATCTTGTTGCCGATGTAGGTGGAGTTGACGTTGAGGCGCACGTCGCCAGGGTCGTGCACGACGCGGGCGCGCTCCTTCAGGTCGTAGAAGGCATCAATGCGATATTGCGCCTTGTGGGCACGAGCCTGGGGCTGGCGGCGCATCCAGTCGAGCTCGGTGCGCAACAGGTTGCGGGCACGCTCGACGGCGGCATTCTGCGCCTCGATGCGCTCGGCACGCTTCTCCAGGTAGTAGTTGTAGTTGCCCTCGTAGCTGTAGATGGATTGCTGGTCCATCTCCAGAATCTTGTTGCAGATGTTGTCGAGGAAGTAACGGTCGTGTGTGACCATGAGCAGGGTGATGTAACTGCGTTTGAGGTAGTTCTCAAGCCACTCGATCATGTCGATATCCAGGTGATTGGTGGGCTCGTCGAGGATGAGCATCTGCGGCTCACTGATGAGCAGCTTGGCCAGAGCCACACGCTTGACCTGCCCGCCCGAGAGTTGGGCGATGGGCTGGTCATAGTCATCAATCTTGAGCATGGTCAAGATCTGCTTGAAGCGATCCTCATAGTCCCATGCCCCGGCATTGTCCATGGCCTGGATGGCGGCTGTCATCGCATCGGCATCGCCGCTGCGCAGGGCGTGCTCGTAGTCGCGCACGGCTTGGCTCTGGCGGTCATCGCCCCACAGACAGGTGTCCATCACACTGCGCGAGCCCTCGAAGGTTGGCATCTGCGGCAAGTAGCCCACGCGCAGGTCGTTGCGATAGATGACGGTGCCACTATCGGGGGTGTCCTCACCGGCCAGGATATTGAGCAAGGTACTCTTGCCGGTGCCGTTCTTGGCAATGAGTCCAATTTTCTCGCCCTCGGCCACACCGAAGGTGATGCCACTGACGATGACATCGGCACCAAACGACTTGGTCAGGTTCTCGACTTGCAGATAACTAGCCATTTTTTAAAGACATGAATATTAGCATTCGCGGGGTTTAAGACATAAGAACATAAGGACAAAAGAGTTTTTTTGCAGGTGTCACGAGGAGGTTGTCACGAATTTGAGAATTTCAGAATTATAACGACCGCCATTCGCGGGGTTTAAGACATAACGCAAACACTGACGGCTACTTGCCCAGCAGATGGTTTATCAATTCGTTGACATCGAAAATGTCCACCACCTGGTCACCATTCAGGTCGCTCAAGAACGTGTTGCCACTGCCACCCAGCATCATATTGATCATCTGGCTGACATCTGCGATGTCCAGTTGCATATCATCGTTCAGGTCGCCCACTGGCCCCATTTCGCGTACACTGGCAAACTGGCTTCCACAAGTCTGCTGATATAGCTCTTTGCAACCTTGAGGCACATAGAGGATGCAACCATAGATGCCATCACCAATTCCCCAGCACCATCCGGGCAACGGCTGCTTGGTATAACAGTAAACACGCTTGAGATTCGTCAAACCGAAACAGGGGACATCAATCGTCTCAACACCCTCCGGAATGTTGATGTCAAAAAGCTTAATATTGGATTGAAACGCCCCTCTGCCAATTCGCTTGACCGACTCCGGCAATCTCAAGCTGGTCAGGTTGCGGTTGTTACAGAAGGCGTTAGCCCCGATGTACTTCAGTCCCTTTGGCAACTTGACGTACTTGAGATTATCATGTGAACTGAATGCCCCGTCGGCAATGCAAGTAGTTCCCTCCTTGATGATGTAATGGCTGTACATTCCATGTTTGTTGTTCAGTGCCACCGGCCCCAGATACTGCAACCCGCTGCCCCGCTCCTGCGACCACTTTGTGTAATCCATTGTATTCCTACCAAACGACTCAATGCTCTGGGGAACATAGACCGAATCCAAGCTCTCGCACTCATTGAATGCGGCATCACCGACACGTGTCAGTCCTTCATTCAAGATGACAGTCGTCAACTTACTGCAGAAACTGAACGCCAGATCATCAACGGTTCTGAAACTCTCGGGCAGTCGCACCACTCCCTCGCGCCCCGCCGGGCAGAAGAATAGGGTGTCTTGCTGCTTGTTGGCCAACATGCCGTCAACAGCCGTGTAATGGGCATTGTCGGGGTGAACTTGTATGGCGGGCAATTGGAAATTCTGCTCAAAGACCTGTGAACCCAAGTAAGAAACACTGGCAGGAATCTCGACTTGCTTGAGATAACAGCCGCCAAAAGCACCCGATTCGATTGTATCAACTCCCTGTTCGAATACCACTGAGCGCAATCCCGACGGACAGAATGCCAACTCACCAATGCGCCTCACCGAACCGGGGATGACCAAATCAAGTGAGCGGAAATCCACCCCCTCGAACGCGGCAATATCAATGACCTGCAACGAGCGGGGCAACCCATTGATGTAATGCAAGTAATAGCACTCGCTGAAGGCCTGTTCGCCAATCTCGCGCAGCGACTGCCCGAACCACACCGAGTCGAGTGGCACATAGTCAAAAGCCATGTAACCAATCGACTGAACATGGTCGGGAATCTTTATTTTCCGCAGAAACGACTCTGCGAACGCATAAGCTTCAATTTGCTCCAAGGCCTGGGGGAGCTCGATTGCTCCAAGGGCTGAGTCATAGAAAGCCCCATCCCCAATCACTTTGATCAGAGGCGGCAAATCAATAGTATTCATGCTGTAAGTTCCAGCAAATACGCCCGAAGGCAATGCTTGAATCTTGTCGCTCAAATTGCAAGTCTGCAGGTAGTAGCACCATGCAAATGCCATATCTCCCAGGTCTACGACAGAGTTGGGCAAAGACACTTCGGTCAAACCACTGGCATAAAACGCCTGCTTGCCAATGCGGGTGACAGATGAGGGAATGCTAATGGTCTTGAGTGATCGAGCCATCCTGAAGGCGCTGTCGCCGATGGCAGCCACCTGATAGGTTTTCGCATTGTGCTGCACAATGGGGGGAATGTCAATGTGACTGCGCTGGGCATAGTTGAGCGTGTCGTTGGGCAACATATAGGTCACCTCGGCAATCTGCTCATCCTCGTCGACAATTCGAAACTGTAAACCCTGATACTCAAAAGCCTGGCTCACAACAGCACAAGCCAGCAGTAGTAATGTAATAATCTTCTTCATGACTCATTCAGTTCTGTAAAAAACGATAACACACGGCAAAGATACAACTAAAAAACTCAACAACCAAGACAAGCACTCACAAAAAAGCATGGCAATTTCAGAAAAAAATGCTACTTTTGCCGAAAAGATGAGAACATGGACAAAACAAACCCCATAGATACAATGAAAGAAAAGTTTAGACTGATGATGGTGCTGGCTGCGGTGGTCATGATGGCCGTTGCGGCACAGGCACAGAAGTTTGCCATCCTGAGCGACATCCATGTCACTCCCGGCAATGCCAACGAGGCACAACTGCGCAAGGCGGTGGCCGAGATCAACGCTTGCGACGCCGACGTGGTGCTCATGACAGGCGATTTGACCAACGAGGGCAGCGACGAGCAGCTGCGCAATGTCAAGAACATCCTGGACGGCATCACCAAGCCGCTGTATGTCATCCCCGGCAACCACGAGAACAATTGGAGCCAGAGCGCCTGCAAGACATTTGTCGACCTGTGGGGCAACGACCGCTTTGTCTTCGAGGTGGGCCGACTGGTGGTCGTGGGCATGAACTGCGGCCCGTTCATGAAGATGGGTGACGGACACATCAAGCAGGAAGACCTGCTGTGGCTCGACCGCACACTCAAGGAACGTGTCACCCCGGGCAAGCGCGTGCTGAGCGTGAACCACTACCCCATCCTCGACGACCTGGACAATTATCAGGACTATGTCAACATCCTCAAGAAGTATCCTGTGGTGACCCACCAGTGCGGCCACTATCACGCCTGGAAGCAATATGAGACCTGCGGCATCAGCGGCCTGATGGTGCGCGCCCTGGACATGGGGGGCGGCGACTATGGCTACACGATGCTTGATGTGGACCTGGACCGCAACTGGATTCATGTCTACAACAAGCCTATCGGCAAGGAGTCGGAACTGAAGTATGCCTACAAGATCAACCTGGACTTTGACGAGTTTCCCGCCACACAGTTCGACAACCAGGTGGCCAGCAACATCGTCATCAACAAGGTCTATGCCGACAATGCCTCAATCTTCACCCGACTGGGTGTTGACGAGAAGAACATCTACTTCGGCAACTCGCTGGGCCAGGCCAAGGCACTGGACAAGCACACCGGCCAGGTCAAGTGGCAGTACAAGACCGACGCGATGCTGTTCTCGCGTCCAGCGGTCGACAAGCGGTATGTGGTCGTGCCCACCGTCGACCGCCGACTGGTGTGGCTCGACAAGAAAAACGGCCGTCAGGTGTGGCAGGCCGAGGCCAACGGGCCATACGTGGCCGATGGCGTGGTAAACGATGGCATCCTCTATCAGGGTGGCTACAAGACGTTCCAGGCCTGGGACGTGAAGCGGCACAAGTTGCTGTGGCAATACAACGACATCAACAACTACTGCCAGGCAGCACCCGTGGTGGATGGCGGCGATGTCATCTTCGGTGCATGGGACACCAACCTGCGTGCGCTCAACAAGAAGGACGGCACTCTGCGCTGGCAGTGGAACAACGGCAAGAGCACCAATCTCTACAGCCCCGGCAACGTGGTGCCCGTGGTCACAGCCGACAAGGTGGTGATTGTCGCCCCCGACCGTGTGACCACCGCTCTGAGCCGCAAGGACGGCAAGCAGATTTGGCGCGAGAAGAACGACAACAAGGTGCGCGAGAGCTTGGGGCGCAGCGTCGACGGCCGTGTGGCCTACGCCAAGACCATGGATGGCGAACTGGTGGCGATGGCGACCGATGGCGACCAGTATCAGTTGCTGTGGAAGGGCGATGCAGGCTTCGGCTACGAGCATGCGCCATGCATCATCCTCGAGCACAAGGGCTACATCTTCATGGGGTCGCGCCGCGGCATGCTGGCCGTGTTCGATGCCCGCACTCACCAGCGTGTGGTGAGTTACAAGATGGGCAGCAGCGAGGTCAACGGCTTCGAGGTCGACCCCACCACCGGCGACGTCTATTGCTCGCTCATCGAGGGCAGCATCTATCAATTGAGAATTAAGACTCAGTGAAGAAGTTGCCAGTTATTGCCGCGACTAATAACTGAAAAGTTTGGGAGTCTTGATTGGAATTGCAATTTTCGATGCCGAAATTGCACAAACGAAGGAAAAATATTATCTTTGCAGAAGATCAGAGTTTCAAAGCAATAACCATTCGACAAAGACCGAGATGCAACAAATCACAGCTAGCAACGGCCAAATCCTCATCTATCAGACCGAAGACGGCCAGACACAAATTGACGTGCGCATGGAGAACGACACGGTGTGGCTGAGCGCCAACCAAATGTCCGCACTGTTTGATCGTGACGAGAAGACCATACGCAAGCACATCAACAATGTCTTTTCTGACAACGAGGTGTCACGAGATAACAACACGCATTTTTTGCGTGTTGATGGCGTTAAGCAACCTGTAGCATTCTACAACCTAGATGTGATAATCTCTGTCGGCTATAGAGTCAAGAGCATGCGTGGTGTGCGTTTTCGGCAGTGGGCCAGCGGGGTGCTCAAGCAGTATCTGATTCATGGCTATGCGGTGAGCGAGCGGTTGCGCCGCGACCAACTGGCCGAGATTCGCACCCTGGTGGGCATGCTGGGTCGCACCATCCAGAACCAGCCCTTGCTCAGCAACGACGAGAACAAGGCACTGTTTGAAGTAGTGACCGACTATGCCTACGCCCTGGACACTCTTGACAACTACGACTACGAGCGGCTGACCATCGACAAGACCACTCCCGACGAAGTGTTCCATGCGACATACGAGAATGCCATGCAAGAGATCAACCAGCTGCGAACCAAGTTTGGCGGCTCGGCACTGTTTGGCAACGAGAAGGACAACTCGTTCAAGAGCAGCATCGGGCAAATTTATCAGACCTTTGATGGCCAAGATCTCTATCCCAGCGTCGAGGAGAAAGCCGCTATGTTGCTCTACCTGGTCACTAAGAACCACTCGTTCAGCGACGGCAACAAGCGCATTGCTGCCACGCTGTTCTTGTGGTTTCTCAACAATAACGGCATCCTCTACAACCCCGACCGCACCAAACGTATTGCCGACAACACCCTCGTTGCTTTGACCTTGATGATTGCCGAGAGCCGCACCGAAGAGAAAGACGTGATGGTCAAGGTTGTGGTCAACCTCATCAACAAAAACAACTAGCGTCATCCATCTGCTAGTGCAATGAACAATGGCGCAATGGGAGCGGTTCCTCATTGCGCCATCGTTCTCTGTTGGCTGCGAGTAATTACTGCTTGCCGAGCATGATGTTGATGACGACGTTGACATCGGCGATGTCTACCTTGCCATCGCCCGTCACATCGGCATAACCCAAGATATTGCTATTCTCCTCCGTGCCCAGCATGGTGTTAATGACGGCATTAACATCGGATATGTCGACATTGTCATCGCCAGTCACATCACACTTGATAAGGTCGATGTCATCAAATTCGTAAACGCTTCTGAAATAAATCCAACCTAAAGAACCTTTATAGGCAGACCTAGCGCCCACTGGCACATAAAGTTTGCAGTTCAAGTAATCAATACCCGAGAAAGTATCGTCGTTTGCTCCAGGCGGATTAGAGGACAGACTGATTATTCGTGTAATTCTTCTGGTTCCCCAAAACACATAACTACCGATGGTGGTTACTGAGCTTCCTAATTCCACTGAGGTCAGTTTATCACAACTTTGGAATGCGCATTCGCCAATATAAGTAACAGCATTAGGGATAGTAACTGACACGAGGTTGCCACATCTATCAAATGCGTATTTACCAATGGACAGAACAGAGTCGCCAAGGGCAATAGAGGCCAGTTTGTTGCAGTTGGCGAAAGCGGCATCACCAATGACTTTGACAGATTTGCCGAATGTCACTGAGGACAAGTTTGTGCAATTTTCAAAAGCCTCATGGCCAATTGAGGCAACGGAGTCGCCAATGATGACGGAAGTTAGCGCGTTACTGGCTCGGAATGCAGAGTTGCCAATGGTTTTTACAGAGTTGCCGATAGTCACCGCAGACAAGCCACAGAATTCGAATGCACTCCAACCAATGGTTTTAACTGATTTACCAAGGGTCAATGAGGTCAGCGTACTGCAGTTATAGAATGCATTTTCTTTAATTTCAATAACAGAATTGCCAATGACAACAGAGGCCAGCCCACTACAGCTTAAGAATGCTTCTTTTTCAATTGTAATAACAGAATCGCCAATGACAACAGAGGCCAAATCTCTACAAGTGCTAAATGCCATTTCGCCAACAGAGGTCACTGTGTAGGTCGTATCACAGTAAGTCACAGTCTCGGGAATGATAATGTCGCCACACAGATTAGAATAGCGTGGTGACGATGAATTTTCATAGGTCACAGTGACGCTGGTGCCGTCGCTGTTGCGGTTGTAGCACAAGCCGTCGACCATGAAGTCGTAGGCCGCCAGCTGCTGGGGAAGCAGGACCAATATCAAGGTTGCTATACAAAGTCTAAATGCGTTCATACCATACTCACAGATTGGTTAGTCATGCAAAGGTACAAAAAAATCACAAAACCAGACCATTCGTCATCAAAATCCGCAAAAATGGCAATTAAAAGTTCCTCTTCGACGCATCTGGGGAAAATTGGTGGGTTTGGTGTTCATTGTGGCTGGGGGTGACCCCTCTCCTAACCTCTCCCCTGTCAGGGGAGAGGGACTGTGGCCTATCACGCGGCACGCCGCGTCCCTACCTGGGGAAACAGACGGGCAATTCATGTTGACACACTCCCTGTGAATTTTACTGGGTGAGCAGGGCGGGGAGGGAGACGAACTGGTAGCCGCGCTTGGTGAGGGTGCGGATGATGTCGGGGAGGCGGTCGTAGAATTTGTCGGTGCGGCGTGGGTCGGTGCCCAGGTGAATCATCAACAGGTGGCCATTGAGGGTGTGCTCGCGCTCATACTGCAGCATGTGGTCGTAGAGCCAGCGGCTGCTGCGATAGGTGGCACCGGTCTCCTGCTCGATGCCCGGCCAGGTGTAGTCCTCGTTGCTGAGCGTTCCACCGGTGAAGTTGACGATCTGCAGCCCCATCTGGCGCGCCCATGACGCATGGTGGTCGTTGTACCACTCGTAAGGCGGGATGAAGTAGGGAGCCGACTGCGGCGTGATGCCGAACTGGGCCATCGCGGTGTAGGCCCGCTTGAGGTCGTCGACAAACTCCTGCTGCCCCACCAGGCACGAGTCGCGGTTGTCCCACGGAGCGTAGAGCAGATGGCCATAACTGTGGGTGCCCACATAGTGCCCATCGGCCAGCAACTGCCGCACCACATCGGGGTACATGTCGAAGAACCGACCCGTGAAGAAAAATGCCCCCTGAATGCCCTGACGCTTGAGCGTGGAGATGATGCGCTGCGCACCATCGGCACGGTCGTCGGCAGTGAACACCAAGCAAATCTCCTTCTTGCCGGGGTTGCCCTGCACGATGCCGCCGTGACTATAGACCGGCGCACCGGCCGTCACGCCAGCCTGCGCCCTACCCTGTGCCTCGTACTCGGCCAGCGGGAAGGTGAGCGACGCCGTGCCGTCCATGGTGGGCTCGTTGGTGCTGTAGTCGTGGGTGTTGTCGTGATAGACCACATCGCCCGGTTGCACATCATGATAGGCATTGCTGGTGACGTGCGGCATGTCGTCGGTGATGTTCACGCCCTTGAGACTATTGAAGATGGTGGCATAGACCGGACCGTCGACCAGTCCACCCGTGGGGAAACCCACCTGCTCGAAGACCCAGTTGCTGTGCGTGGCGCGGGGATAGGTGCCGCCGATGGGCAACTCAACCACCATGCTCGTGCCCCAAGGGTTGCAGCCGAAGAGCCAGTCGCGCAAAGCGGCCTCCATCTCGTCGTAGGTGCAATCGCAAGTCAACTGGCGGTAGAGGATGCACTGAGTGAGCAGGGCGGTGGTCAAGTTGTTGCTGCACCAGATGCCCGGCACGCCCCACATGAAGGGGTGGTCGGCGGCGCGCTCACGCACGCGTTGCAGACCAGCCCGCAAGTTGCGGATAAACTCGGCCCGGACGCGCTCATTACCCTCTTGTGCCACACGGTAGTGGCCCATGTTCATGAAGGGGTACCACTGGTAGTGTCGCGCACTGTCAGCTCCCATCCAGGGGGTGACCGGCTCACGACGGCCATACTCGATGGCTTGGGTCAGATAGCGTGCGTCGCCCGTCATCCGATAGAGTTCGATGGCCCCCAACTCCATGTCATCGACCCAGTTGTCCTCTTCATATATATAAGGCGAAACAACCGACACCGTCTGGGCATTGCCCGGCATGTCGATGCCCACCTGAAAGGCATCGGCTGCCTTATTACCAATGCGGGTAGCAAAATCGGGATAGAACGGAGCCAACACCTTACTCCCCACTGCAAAGTCGCTGGCAAACTTGCCGGCTGTGCTGGCTGCTCCCATCGTGGCGTTGAGGTATTTGCCTCGCTGCTGTGGCTTGCCATTGACGTAGTAAACCGGCCTTCCACCGCCCGGGCCACGACCATAGTCGGCAGGGTCGTCCTTGGGCATCTTCATGCCAATGTGGTCGCGGTCGTCGGCAATCTGGTTGTACAGTTCGCCCTTGACCGGGTTCATCTTGTCGAGCCAGTCGAGTCCCCACTTGATCTGGTCGACAATGTCGGGAATGCCGTTGCATCCCCGCGTGCCATTGGCAGCATATCGGTCACCGAACACCTCGGGGTGTTGCTGATAGGCAAACATCAGTTGATAGATGGCATTGGCGCTGGTGGTGGTGTATTGCAGCAGGTCGGCGGCATCGTGCCAGCCACCCCGCACGTCGATGTGCTGTCCCTCGAGCGACGGGTGATAGCGCACAAATGCGTCGCGTGTGTGACAACTGTCGTTCTGGAACGGGTTGAAGCCGCACTGCTGTTGGCGCATGTAGTTGAGCAGGAAGTCGGCTGTGCCGTCATAGACGTGGCAGTTGATGGGAAACACCGGCGAGAGCGTCTGCCCCACCCTGATGCGATAGGTACCCGGGCGCGTGAAATCGCTGAAGTCGAGTCGAGCGGTCGACTGCATGAACTGCAATGGGCGCGTCGGGGTAACCTTAGTGCCACGATAGGCCACCTGCCCGGTGTAGTCATCAATCAGTTCAAAATCGGCAACGTGACTCGCATCGCTAGACATCCACACTGCCACCTTGGTTGATTGCGGCAAGTAGCCCAACTGATTGATACGAATCCATGCTGCGGCCTGTGACGTGAGCGCCATCAGTGTTGCCGCCAGAGCGGCCAGTATCGTTTGCTTCATTGTTCTTTTGCGTTAATTTGCTGCGCAAAGATAACGAAAAATTTCAATTCTTAATTCTTAATTCTCATTTTTTAATTCTGCATTCTCAATTATTTTAGTACCTTTGCAGCCTGTTTAACCAACTAGATGCACTAGACTGTCTAGATAATCTAGATTAACGACTATAAAAAATGAAATTACTTGAAGGAAAAGTCGCGCTCATCACGGGTGCAGCGCGCGGAATCGGCAAGGCTATCGCCCTGCGCATGGCAGCCGAGGGTGCAGACATCGCATTCACCGACCTCGTGATTGACGAGATTGGCCAAGAGACTGAAAAGGAAATCGCCGCCCTAGGCGTGAAGTGCAAGGGCTATGCCAGCAATGCTGCAGACTTTGCTCAGACCGAGGCTGTTGTAGCTCAGGTCAAGGAAGAGTTTGGTCACATCGACATCCTGGTCAACAATGCCGGCATCACCAAGGACGGTCTGATGTTGCGCATGACCGAGGCTCAATGGGATGCCGTGATCAACGTCAACCTGAAGTCGGCCTTCAACTTTATCCACGCCCTGGTGCCTATCATGATGCGCCAGCGTGGTGGTTCAATCATCAACATGGCCAGCGTGGTGGGTGTTCATGGCAACGCCGGCCAGTCGAATTATGCTGCCTCGAAGGCCGGTCTGATAGCATTGGCCAAGAGCGTGGCTCAGGAGATGGGCAGCCGCGGCATTCGTGCCAACGCCATTGCTCCAGGCTTTATTGACACCGCTATGACTCAGGCTCTGCCCGAGGAAGTGCGCAAGGAGTGGGCTCAGCGCATTCCACTGCGCCGTGGTGGCACAGTCGATGATATCGCCAATGTAGCCATCTTCCTGGCCAGCGACATGTCGAGTTATGTCACCGGCCAAGTCATCCAAGTGGATGGTGGCATGAATATGTAAGACTTTAGGCCTTAGACTTTAGGCCTTAGACTTTAGGCCTTAGTTTGATTCATAATAATGGCCGCTGCCTGGTGAGGGTAGCGGCCTTATTCTTAATTATTAATTCTTAATTATTAATTAGTCAGTCTTCTTCGGTGACGTGCACTTCGCACTGACACATCTCGGCATACTCGGCCCATTCTGGATCTTCCTCGGCATGGAAGGTGAGTGGCAGGGTCTCGAAGGGTGCGAGAATGGTGTTGATTTTGCGCTGAAAAATGTGCAAACTGCGGCAGTAGAACACCCAGTTGCGCTCGCCAGCACCCGTGTAGATGCCAGTATTCACCGCCACGGGGTCCTTGGAGAACTCGGCTTCCAACGCATCGGTCACCTGCTCCATGAGCCGGCTAGTGGCATAGTCGGGCATTCCCTTGTCGTCGGGCTTGTAGGCCCAGTTGACCTCAATGCGATAGACAAACACACCTGCTGCCTTGACCTGTTCCAGGCCACTGCGTCCGGTCACCATGATCAACTGACCGTCTTCGCTCTCGGCTGGTGCGGTCCACCATTCGTTGGGTATCTTGAGTTTCGCCATTTTAGGTTCTGTTGAAAATTGTGCCTACGAAGTTACGAAGTTTCTGTGAGATGGGCAAATTATAGAGGCAAGAGCCGACATATTTCTTAACAAATGTTAAGTGTTAAAAGTCTGTATGAAACAGCAATGATAATCATCGCGTAAACGCCTACTACACCGACAATTTAACATTTTAAGTTAAAAAACCATTGGATTAAAGATTTCACTCAATTGTCCGCAGAAACAAGGTGCTAGATTTCAGTATTTTATGAAAATTTAAGCACCCCAAATTTGGTGGGGTTGTGTTTTTTGACTACTTTTGCAGTCCCTTTTCCGCATGACGGAAATGGGTAGTACAAACCTGGGCATTATTATGAGCCCATAGCCGAAAGTCGGCACAGGCTTGGCCTCAACGACGGATGTCGTGCGCCATAGCCTGAATTATGAACTTAAAAGAAGATTCATGTCAAAATCATTATTCACGATTGCGACACTGGCGATACTGCTTGTCTTCACCTCGGCCTACTACACCACCCCGGCTGATGGCCGCGTAGGATATCAGGCTCCCAGCCTGACCTTGACCGATGGAGCCGAAGAGCAATCTCTCAGCCACCTGCGAGGTGAATATGTCGTAGTAACATTCTGGGCATCGACCAAGCCAGAGTCACGCATCGCCAACCTGACACTCAACCGCCTCACTCATCAGCATGGCATTCAGCATGTGTCGGTCAACATGGATGAGAGCGAGGCCATGTATCGGCAACTCGTCGCAGTTGACCAGTTGCACAGCCAGTGGCAATGGCACTGCGACCAAGCGTCGCAAGACAAGATGCGCCGCACATGGCGACAAGAGAGTGAGTATTGCAGTTTCTTGATTGACCCCGAGGGACGCATTATCCAAAAGAATCCCACCGAGCAAGACCTCGCACAACTCTGAAAAGCAAAACTCCACCGAGATTGGTGGAGTTTTTGTTTTTTGAATAATAACAGGGGGTGCGCTAACGCTCCACTCCTGCCTAGACTAAAGGGCTAGACGCAGGCCAAGGTCATAGTATGAAAACGTCGGCGGGTTGTGGGTGCGGTACGAAACGCGACAGTACCCGGCGTAGTTAAACCAGGCGGCGCCACGGAACACGCGATATGAACCTGAGTCTGGTCCAGTGGGATTAGTCTGCGCGTCACTGCTATAGCTGCCGTACCAGTCCTGGCACCACTCCCATACGTTGCCGCTCATGTCATAGAGACCCAACTCGTTCGGGGCCTTGGTGGCGACCGTGTGAGTGCCGTAGTCTGGACTATCGACGCCTAATGCGTAAGAGTTATAAAAATACCACGCTACATCTCCAACAGTATTGCTGCCGGCGTACTTGTAGCCCTGGCTACGGTTGCCGCCACGGGCTGCATACTCCCACTCGGCCTCGGTGGGCAAACGGAAGGTCTTCCCCGTCAACTCGTTCAACTTGGTAATGAACTCCTGGCAGTCGTCCCAACTCACCATCTCAATTGGCCGCTGCAGGTTGTCGCCGTAGGCCGCGTAGGTAGAAGCCTTGAAGTAGCCGGGATTGCTGCCCATCACTGCTTGCCATAACTCCTGCGTCACCTCGGTCTCGCCAATGCTGTAGCCGGAGAGAGTCACCTGATGTGTCGGCAACTCGTTGCTTTCTACATCGTTTCCTTGTTCTGCGGTGGCACCCATGGTGAAGGTGCCGCCCTCGACCGCCACCATTTTGAATGACACGCCATTGACAGTAAATGTCGTGATGGCTTCGTCTTGGCCGCTTTTACCGAGCATGATGTTGATGACAGCATTGACGTCGGCAATGTCAACGTTGTTGTCGCCCGTGACATCACCGGCGGCAGTTTGAGCTGTCTTGCCCAGCATCATGTTAATCACGGCGTTGACATCAGCGATGTCTACGTTGCCGTCACCAGTGAGGTCACCTTGCACTTGCGCCGTGGCGCTCAGCCCCAGCAGCAAGCATGACGCCAGAGCCATTGTTTTGAGATAAGATTGTTTCATAGTTTTCAATTTTTATGATTATCACGGCACAAAATTAAACATTTTTTCGCAATTTACCCCCCCCGAAATGCAAAATTTTGTTAAACCACAAATAATATTGGGAATTCCGCGAATCTAATCAGAACAAAAATCCACCGTTACACATAAGCGTAAGGGTGGATTTTTTAATCACGAACCTTTTGCTCGCAACCGAACGGGCGCAATTTTAGGAATTTAGGAATTCTTTTTTGTTCATTCCTGGAATTCTTTAATTCTTGATATTTTTGGCAACTATATACCAGTTGTCCCCAGGGTATGCTTTGTCGCTGAAAGCGACTGAGTTGAGTAACCGTGGGTGGAGCTTGCGACACCCTCGGACAGAATGCAAACTATTATCCTCGCTGAAGGCGAGCATTTAGTTTTCGTGACAAGGTACTCGCTTTCAGCGAGATATTTAGTATGCCCTCATACCGGAGGTGTCGCTAACGCTCCACCCCCGGTTACTCAGATTGTCACCTTCGGTGACGCTGCTTCATCACAAAAAATAAAATACTAATTGGGGGACAACTCGTATATAACTCCCTATTTTTTTGATGGTCTTTGAAGGACTTTGGTGGCTTTGGTGATATATCTCTCATCAAAACCATCAAACCCCATCAAGATTCATCAAATTTTATCTTTTTGATTGTTCTCGTTGTCCATTATGATTATTAAAACCAACCCAAACAACTTACTCAACAATCTTAATTCTTTTCAGTGCCCCCCCTAAAAGGGAGTGTAAAGGTTAAGGTTCAGCCAAGCTGTTTTACTTAACTACCTTTGACTACCTTTAACTACTTAACTACTAAATTTAAATTGTTTAAGTTGTTTTCTATTATCTGCGGAATCTGCGTGAGAATATGAGGACAACAAGGATATAGTTCCCTTTCTTTATCGTCGTGAAGAATTGTGGCTGCTATTCTTCAGCATATAGTTCTAATGTTTTTCCTGCACTGTCCTCAAGGAAAGTAATGGCCTCGTTAAACGACACCTCATATTCTTTTCCCCCCACGGCACCATTGCCGCGCAACATGATGGTTTGGTCGCTAAGCGGCTCGTCGACGAGATCATCTTTGTCAATGTTCGCAAGCATGACTCGTGCAATTTCATCATCGTTCTTCATCTTCACATCCACCTTACGGTCGACAACACCCGAATCATCGAGAATGATGCTATGGCTCGTGCACCGCCATTTCCCTTCGATGGTCTGGACGGCATGCAGGATGAGCGTGTTGGCATATTGCTTCTCAGCATCACTGATATCGAGCGCAAACTCTTGAGTCTGGTCTAAGATAATCTGGATGGTGAATGTCTTGTCGGCACGAAAGTCAAAGACATACGTGAAATACATGGGGTTGTCGGCTGGATGCTCGTCATCGCCCGGCTCTTCGCTTTGAGCGGTGAAATGCCCCACCATCTCTTTCTCCAAGTCGTTGAGTGCAGCTTGTGCATTCATGCTGACCAGCATCATTGCCAGGAGCAGCATCGTGTTAGTCAATCGTTTCATAGTCATTTGTTTTATAAAAAAACATGCAGCCATCTCCATTGTTGGGGGTGATTGCATGTAATTCTTAGTTAACTGTTATTTTACTTGACGCGGAGTACTTTGCCCGACTGGACCTTGTCACCCTTGATACCATTCAGTTTCTTGAGCTGAGCGACCGTTGTGCCATTGCGTGCAGCAATCTTGCCCAGATTGTCGCCCTTGCGCACCTTGTAGGTGCTGCGCTGTGCCGTACGCTTCTTTGTCCTAGAGTCGTACTTACGCACATTGCTCTTGCCACTATAACTCGAAGAGTTGCCCGTTGAACGCACAGCCGCATATCGGCGACTGGGTGCGTATGAGCGGCTCTCGGTATAGTTGCTCTTGTTGAAGGTGTAAGTATCGGTGTGAGTCGTGCGGTTAGCAAAGTCGATGATAGCCGCCGGGTTAATGGCGTAACCCATGAAGCGAGTCTCGAAGTGCAGGTGCGGACCCGTGCTGCGACCTGTGTTTCCACTGAGTGCGATGGGCTGGCCTGCCTTGACAAACTGGTTGGGCTGCACAAGGAATCGTGTGAGGTGACCATAGACAGTCTCCAGACCATTGTCGTGGCGCAGGATGACATAGAAACCGTAGCCACCACGCTCAAACTTGGTCAAACGCACCTTACCGGTGAATGCCGCATAAACGGTATCGCCCACTGCGCTGCGCATGTCCACACCCTTGTGTGTGCGACGGAATGCCGGACGATAGCCATAGGGCGAGGTAATGTAGTTACCCTTGATGGGCATGTGGAATCCACGCACATCGATAACCTTGGTCTGAGGCACGTTGGCGTTTTTGTAAGGATTGACGCGATCGCTCTCCCATCCCTCGGTGTAGATGTCGGGTTCGGGTTCTTCCTCCTCGTAGAGTTGTGAGGCATACTTCTGAGCCTCTTCAAGTTTAATCTGATCCTGGATGCGCGACTGTCGTGCGAGCAAGTTGGCATGCATCCGGCTGTTGTTCTTGGCGCTCTGCAGATTTTGTGCAGCAACGTCATTGGCCGTCATGGCCATGATGGCCACCACGGCCAGGGTTATAATATGTCTAAAACTCATAAGCAAATTAAATCAGTT
Source organism: Porphyromonadaceae bacterium UBA4262 (assembly GCA_002396085.1). Classification (GTDB taxonomy): domain Bacteria; phylum Bacteroidota; class Bacteroidia; order Bacteroidales; family Muribaculaceae; genus Sodaliphilus. The sequence goes on along the minus strand of DGWI01000039.1, from coordinate 5,297 downwards.
TAAAGAAAAAGAGCACAGCCGCCTTCTTGGTGTCTACGCCACGAGCCTCGCCAATGAAACTGCCACTGCTGTTGTAGATGCGACCACCGCTCTCAACACGGCCCATGTAACTGCCACTGCTGTTGTAGACACGGCCATCGCTCTCGACACGGCCAATGTAGCTGCCACTGCTGTTGTACATGCGACCGTCGCTCTCGACCTTGCCCACATAGCTGCCACTGCTGTTGTAGATGCGACCGCCATTCTCGATGCGGCCCATGTTACTGCCACTGCTGTTGTAGACGCGGCCATCACTCTCAACACGGCCAATGTTGCTGCCGCTGCTATTGCTCATGCGCTGGGCGCTTACCGTTGCTGCAGTGCCCAGCAGCACTGCCCCTGCGAGAACCCATGCAAATATTCTTCTACTCAATTTCATAGTGTCCAATTTTAATGGTTTGACTAAAAAACGCTCAAAATTAGTACTTTATTTTGTAATAGCAGCAATTTCTCGCACTAAAAAATGTAAACTTTGGTTTCGGTTTGTAAACAGGGCGCTGGGGTAATGCACAATGTTAGCCCCCTGGCAACCATCAGGCTAGTGACAATACTGCCCAACGAAGTCCCCGACCAGACGGGTGTATTCAACTGGATGGTCGCTATAGGCACGCGCATGAGCCGAGCCTGGAGCAAGCCACAACTGCTTGGGCTGGGGCTTGGCATCATAGAGCGTTTGCACCATGGCTGTGGGCACAAAATCATCGCTGTCGCCATGAATGAAGAGCATGGGCAAGTGACACTGCGTCAACTGCTTGAGACTACTTGCCTGGCCGAACGACCAGCCGTAGCGCAGGCGACACAATGCACTGGTGGTGTAGAGCAGTGGAAATTCAGGCAAGCCGAACATAGCATCCAACTGGTAAGAGAACTCGTCCCACGCACTCGTGTAGCCACAATCCTCGACCACGCAGCGCACGCAAGCCGATGGCATACTGCCAGCAACATTCATCACCGTCGACGCACCCATCGAGATGCCATGCAGCACCATGTCGCACCTGGCATAACCGCCACGAAACATATCGTCAGCCACTTCAATCCACCGCAAGACATGCTTGCAATCGTCACTCCATCCCATGTCGATGTGGTCGCCAGGCGTGTGACCATGCGCAGGCAGGTCGGGCATGAACACATTCATGCCCAAGTCGTGGTGATAGAGATGGGCAATGTGCAGCATCGACAGACCCGTATCCTTGTAGCCATGCACGAGCAACGCCACAGGCATGGAGTCGGCATCAGCCCGCAAATACCAGGCATGAGCCGGCACACCATCGATGTCAATGGTGGTGTCGCGCAATGCGCCAACACTGCGCACACTGTCGACCCATGACACAACAGCATCGGGGGCATGATGAGCCAAACGCTCAATCGCCTCATCGTCACTGCGCTGCAAGGGCGACAAGGCAAAGTCGAGCATATAAAAACTGCTGCCGACCAGCGCGGCCAGCAACAGTAAGACAGTAGTGGCGAATGACCACGCCACTATTTTGCGTCCCCGTTTCATCTCATGACCACGTTGCGTCAGTCACGGCTGCCGAAGATGCGCAGCAGATAGATGAACAGGTTGATGAAATCAAGATAAAGGCTCAACGCACCCAGCGTGGCAATCTTGCCCGTCTGGCCCGGATCGGCCATCTCAACCATGCGCTTGATGCTCTGTGTATCCCATGCAGTGAGGCCGACAAAGATGGCTACACCCGCTAGGCTGATGATCCAGTCCATGGCAGTACTCTTTAAGAACAGATTGACAATCGTGCACAAGATGAGGCCTATGAGTGCCATGAACAGGATGGCGCCCATCTTGCTCAGATCCTGCTTGGTGACATAGCCGTAAAGACACATTGCACCAAAGGTAATCGAGGTGATGCCGAATGTCAATGCGATTGAAGACCCCGTGTAAATCAAGAATATCGGCGTGAGGGTGACCCCATTGAGCACAGCATAGAGATAGAACAATGCCGTTGCCGTCGAGGGCTGCAACTTGTCGATGCGGGCCGAGAGATAGAACACCAGCCCCAACTCGGCGATCGCCAGAATGAAGAATGTGGCTCGCGACGAGAAGAACAACGACATCAGGGTTGCATTGCTCATCACCAGAACCGAGGTGATGGCCGTGACAAGCAATCCCAAGAACATCTTGCCATAGACGCGACGCATGACACTGGCCACATAGCGGCTCAGCGACAGTTCGCTCTCGGCCTGCGCGGCCGTGGCATAACCATAATTGTTGTAATAATTGTTATTTTCCATTTTTATCTAGCAGAATAAAGTTTGCTCTAGAATATCTAGAAATTCTAGACTATCTAGAAAGACTAGACTTAACTTGGATATTGCAAAATGCGTGCCAACACTGATCACATGCGCTCGGGCACCTCCATGCCCAGCAACCAGACGGCACGTTTGATGATCTGCCCCACAGTGCGAGCCAACTTGAGGCGGAACACGCGCACCAGCGCATCCTCCTCGCGCAAGATGCTGTAGTCGTGATAGAACTGGTTGAATTCCTTGGCCAGATCGTAGACATAGTTGGCAATGAGTGCCGGACTGTAATTCTTGCCAGCGTCGGCCACAGTGGCGCTGAAGTCAATCAGACGCTGAATGAGAGCCGTCTCCTTGTCATTGGGAGCCACTGTTGAGATATCGGTGCCGTCAATGTCATCTTGGCACTTGCGCAGGATGGACTGAATGCGGGCATAGGTGTACTGCACGAACGGGCCCGTGTTGCCGTTAAAGTCGATTGACTCCTTGGGGTTGAAGGTCATGTTCTTGCGCGGGTCAACCTTGAGGATGAAGTACTTGAGTGCGCCCAAGCCAATCATGCGCAACACATCGTCGCGCTCGGCCTCGGTGAGATCCTTGAGGCTCTCACGCTCATCGCTCATCTGGCGCGCTGTTCCAATCATCTCGTCCATCAGGTCATCGGCATCGACCACGGTGCCCTCGCGTGACTTCATTTTGCCTTCGGGCAACTCAACCATGCCGTAAGAGAAGTGAATCAGATCCTTGCCCCACTTGAAGCCCAACTTGTCGAGCAACAGCGAAAGCACCTGGAAGTGATAATTCTGCTCATTGCCCACCACATAGATCATCTTGTCGATGGGATAGTCTTGGTAGCGGAGTTTGGCTGTGCCAATGTCTTGCGTCATGTAGACCGATGTGCCATCGCTGCGCAGCAAGAGTTTTTGATCCAAGCCGTCGGCAGTAAGGTCGGCCCACACACTGCCATCCTCCTTGCGATAGAAGAAGCCCTTCTCCAGCCCCTCCATCACCTTCTCCTTGCCTTCGAGATAGGTGTTGCTCTCATAGTAAATCTTGTCAAAGTCGACACCCAGACGGCGATAGGTCTCATCGAAGCCGGCATATACCCACTCGTTCATGGTGCTCCACAACTTGCGCACCTCAGCGTCGCCCTCTTCCCACTTGCGCAGCATCTCGCGAGCCTCCTGCATGAGTGCGCTCTGCTTCTCGGCCTCCTCTTGCGACAGGCCCTGCTCGGTCATGAGTTGCTTGACCTCGGCCTTGTAGTGCTTGTCAAACTCGACATAGTAGTCGCCAATCAAGTGATCGCCCTTCTTGCCGGTCGACTGGGGTGTGGCACCATTGCCCCACTTGAGCCATGCGAGCATTGACTTGCAGATGTGTATGCCCCGGTCGTTGACGATGTTGGTCTTGACCACCTTGTATCCACAGGCGTGCATGATGCGCGACAGGCTGTAGCCCAGCAGATTGTTGCGCACATGCCCCAGGTGCAGGGGCTTGTTGGTGTTGGGCGACGAGTACTCAATCATCACCAGTTGCGAGTCATCGGTGACAGGCGTGAAACCGTAGTTGGGTGAACCAGCCACCTGATTGAGCAGACCGGTCCAAAACGATGGACGGATGGTGATGTTGAGGAAGCCCTTGATGACGTTGAACTTCTCGACGGCATCGCAGTGAGCCACCAGATAGTCGCCTATCTCCTGCGCTGTTGCGTCAGGGGCCTTGTGCGAGGCCTTCAAGAAGGGGAACACGACAATGGTCTCGTTGCCCTCAAACTCCTTCTTGGTGGTCTGGGGAACAATCTTCTCGGCGGGGAAATCCACACCGTAGAGTTCTTTCACCGCCTGCGCGGTGGCTTGTGAGAGTATGGAATCAATCATTCTTACAAATTGAGAATTGTGAATTGTAAATTGAGAATTGTGAATTGAGAATTGACTAAGCATCATCTTGCGACGGGCAAAGCCTAAAAATCGTGCAAAGTTACAAAAAAGTTTTCGGTTGTCGGTAGTCAGTCCTCAGTTTTTCGCTCAATCAGTGCCAAATAAGCATTAGGCAGGCCAGACAAAGAGGCCTTCGGCATGCGCCAGTTGCGTGACCAGTTGCAGCATGACATCGGTGGGTTGATTAAGCGTCATATTAATGTCGCCGCGAGCCACTGTGATGGTGGTGGGAGCCGGTGTTAGCGCAATGTGCATGAATGCTGGCAGATCGTTGCCGGTGACACACTGCCACACAAGTTGCTCCAGTCGCTCGGGTGGAGGGTTGAGCATCTCGTCATCGCCGCATGCCACCTTGAAGTCATAGTAGCAGTTGAGTTTGAGTAAGATGTTGGCAAACTTGTGTGCCAACTGCTCAAGATGAGCACCTTGCAGCAAGTGGCTCTCGACGGCAAAGAACTGCCCTGCCCCATGGGCCGGCACCCTCCTGGGCAGCAAGTCGATGACCCAAGTCACTTGCTCCTTGTTTAATGTCTGATTATCCATAGTTTAGAGAGAAATAAAGTGCAAAGTTAGTGTTTTTCGGGAGAGAAAATTATGCTTGATGGTGAAAAAATTGTACCTTTGTAGCCGAAAACCAACAAACATGATCCTCAAATGAAGAAAATCGCAATGATGCTTGCGCTCGCCGCAGTGGTTATGGCGGGCTGCACAACCGACAATCAAACTAACCCTAAAAATAACGACATGCAAGAATTGAAACTGACCCAAGATTGGGACAAAACATTCGCACTGAGCGACAAAATAGAGCACCAAAAGGTGACCTTCCACAACCGCTATGGCATCGCCTTGGCGGCCGACCTGTACACCCCCAAGGGCGCACAAGGCAAGTTGCCCGCCATCGCAGTGAGTGGCCCCTTCGGCGCGGTGAAGGAGCAGAGCAGCGGTCTCTATGCCCAGCACATGGCCGAGTTGGGCTTCATTACGTTGGCCTTTGACCCGTCGTTCACCGGCGAGAGCGGCGGAGAGCCGCGCCGCATGGCATCGCCCGACATCAACACCGAG
>DGWI01000003.1:369-6492 GCA_002396085.1 Porphyromonadaceae bacterium UBA4262 | reverse complement strand
TGAAATGAACCCAAAAAGTTAGACAAAAAACTTTTTGGGTTCATTATGTATAAACATCATTCATTAGAAGAAAAGAAAGAGATCATCCGCCTGTATGAGTCAGGCGCGTGTATGGTCGAGTTGATGAGCCGTTTCCATGTTAGAGATCACTACCTGTACATCCTATTCGGCAGGTATAAAAAATATGGAATTGAAGGCTTAGAGTCTTACAAAGGAAAACATATCACAGCCGAGCTAAAGCAATCGGTCATATTGGAGTATGAGAAAGATGTATTACCTTTGTGGCAGATTTGTGTTGAATATGACGTTAGTTACACCAGTGTCTGCCGTTGGGTACAACAGTACAAGCGCGGAGGTTACACTGAACTGCTTCGTCATTGCTCACGAAGACGACACCGTAAAGATATGGGACGACCAAAGAAGAAAGAACCACAGACGGAATTGGAAAAGCTTCAGGCACGTGTTCGCTGGCTTGAAGCAGAGAATGCTTTGCTAAAAAAAGCAAAGGCCTTAATGGAAGAGGAAGAGTCCAGGTTGAGAGGCTCTGGGCAAAAGCCATCCAATCATTAAGGCCTGAACATAGTCTCGACTTGTTGTTGCAGATTAATGGGATGGCACGTTCCACGTTCTATTACCACTTAAAGGCTATTAGAGGGACAGACAAGTATGGAGCGGTAAAGAGACGCATATGTGATATTTTCAAGGAGAACAAAGGCCGATACGGATATAGGCGTGTGACCCTTCAGCTGCGAAACGAAGGGCTGCGCATCAATCACAAGACAGTTGAGCGTCTTATGAGCGAGCTTGGCCTGAAATGCCAGATACGCAAGAAACGATACCGCTCGTACAAAGGCACTGTCGGCAGGATTGCGCCAAACATTCTTAACAGGGACTTCAAGGCTGACAGACCTTGCCAAAAACTCGTTACTGATGTGTCGCAGATATCCATAGGCGCTCATAAGAGCTTTCTCTCTCCCATACTGGACCTATTCAACGGCGAAGTGCTTTGTTATGACATATCCGACAGGGCCGACCTGGAACAGATCGGCAAGATGCTTAAACGAATGTTCACTATCACAGACAATCAGCCCTGCGGAAACGACATTCTGCTGCATTCAGACCAAGGATGGCAATACCAGCACAGAAGCTACCAGGAAGCTTTAGCTGAGCATGGCATCAAACAAAGCATGTCACGCAAAGGTAATTGTCTGGACAACTCCATCATGGAGAATTTCTTTGGACTGATGAAATCAGAACTGCTTTATGCCAAAGACTATAAGTCAATGGAAGAGTTCAAGAGGGATTTAGCAGAATACATCCAATGGTACAACAATAAAAGAATAAAATCCAAGTTAAATGGTATGAGCCCGGCACAATACCGAGCTCAATACCATAAAACGATTAAGAATAACGTTTAATTTAACGTCCAACTTTTTGGGGGCAATTCATTTTGACACACCCTCAAGTTGAGGTAGGCAACGCTTGATGGGGGAACCTAATTCACAGGGGTGACTGGACGGTCCAGTCACCCCTGTGTCATGTTCTAGTTTTTTACATTATTTAATATGTTTAATAACATAAAAGGTGCTATATGGTTCATTGTTTCGAAATAATTCAGTAATTTTGCGGTCGCTTAACATAAACACAACTAATTTAGGTTTACCATAATGACTAACATCAAGAATTTCAACGACCTGACTTCGCATCTGGTCAAGAGAGGAACAAGAAAACGTGTTGCCATCGTATGGGCTGCCGACGAGTCGACCCAGTATGCCGCCATCCGCGCGCTCAACGACGGTTTTATCGATGCCATTTTTGTTGGTTGCCGCGAGCAACTTGAGCAACTTGACGAGCTCAAGCCCCATGCCGAGCACATCACCTATGTCGACACTGACGACAAGGACAAGGCTGCCGCACTGGCTGTGCAGATGGTGCGTGAAGGGCAGGCCGACGTGTTGATGAAAGGTCTGATCAACACCGACAATCTGCTGCGTGCCGTGCTGAACAAGGAGACTGGAATTCTGCCCAAGGGCAATGTGCTGACCCATGTCACCACAGCCGAGATTCCGGGCTATGACCACCTATTGTTCTTCACCGACGCCGCCGTCATTCCCTGCCCCACCCGTGAGCAGCGCATTGAGCAGGTGCGCTATGTGGCAGGTCTGTGCCGCGCCTTTGGTGTTGAGGAACCCAAGATTGCCCTGATTCACTGCAGCGAGAAGGTCAACGAGAAGCACTTCCCGTTCACCGTCGAGTATCGCGAGTTGGTCCAGATGGCCCAGGACGGCGAGTTCGGCAAGTGCATTGTCGACGGCCCGCTGGATGTGAAGACCTCTTGCAACCTGCACAGCATGGAGACCAAGGGCATCAACTCGCCCATCCATGGCGAGGCTGACGCTGTGATTTTCCCCGATATCCAGGCTGGCAACGTCTTCTACAAGACTCTGACCCTGTGGGCCAAGGCCGAGACCGCAGGTATCCTGCAAGGTCCCAGTGCACCCGTTGTTACCCCGTCGCGCAGCGACAGTGGCGAGTGCAAGTACTATAGCCTGGCTGTGGCTTGCATGGCCTAATCAATGCATCATTCATAAAGATTGACCTGTAGAATTCCCAATATTAAATTCATCAAAAAATAATGCATATCTTAGTTGTAAATCCTGGTTCGACATCGACCAAGATTGCCGTTTTTGAGAACGAGAAGGAGCTCTTCCACAAGAGCCTGTCGCATCCCGTTGAGGAGATTGCCCAGTTCAAGGCCATCACCGACCAGTATGAGTGGCGCAAGCAACTCGTGCTTGAGGCCGTCAAGCAGGCCGGTTGCCCGTTTGACTTTGCTGCAGTGGTGGGCCGCGGTGGCCTGCTCAAGCCCATCCCCGGTGGCGTGTATCGCGTCAACGATCAGATGATGCACGACGTGCGCACCAGCGAGCACAGCCACGCCAGCGATCTGGGTTGCCTCATCGCCTACGAGATTGCCAAGGACATCCCCGGCTGCCAGAGCTTTATCGCCGACCCCGTTGTCGTCGACGAGCTGTGCGACTCGGCTCGCATCTGCGGCTCGCCGCTGATGGAGCGTTTGAGCATCTGGCATGCGCTGAACCAGCGCGCCATTGCCCGCCGCTTTGCCAAGGAGCAGGGTAAGCGCTATGAGGACTTCAACCTGGTGATAGTGCACCTGGGTGGTGGCGTGTCGGTCGCCGCTCACGAGCACGGCAAGTGCATCGACGTGAACAACGCCCTGGACGGCGAGGGTCCGTTCGGTCCCGAGCGCGCCGGCACCCTGCCCGCCAGCGGACTGATCAAATTGTGCTTCAGCGGTGAGTACACCGAGGCTCAGTTGCTCAAGATGGTGAGCGGCAAGGCCGGTCTGGCTGCCCTGCTGGGCACCAACGACATGCGCGAGGTGGAACGCAGCATCAACGAGGACCACGACGAGAAGGCTACACGCTACACCGACGCGATGATCTATCACATCGCCAAGGCCATCACTGCACAGGGTGCTGTGCTGTGCGGCAAGGTTGATGCGATCCTGATCACCGGCGGCATGGCCCGCTGGGGCTATCTGGTCGAGGGCCTGAAGCAGCGTTGCGGCTGGATGGCTCCCATCCACTGCTATCCCGGCGAGGACGAGCTGGAGGCACTGGCACTGAACGCACTGGACGTGCTCAACGGCACCGTCGAGGCTCAGGAGTACAAGTGATTCTGAATTGAGAATTCATAATTAAGAATTTAGAATTAAGAATTCTGGTTAGTAAAACAATTATCCAAACAATGTGGGGACGAGAAACACATCTCGTCCCCACTGTCATCAATCAATAACCTAGAGAAGCAATGAAACGGATTTGGATGATGATGATGGTGGTGATGACCGCCATAACGGCGTGGACGGTGGACTTTGACCACTATTTCACCGATGCAACGCTGCGACTGGACTACGCCTTTGCTGGCGATGTCAACCGGCAAGAAATCTATCTGGACCAGCTGTCAAGCCTGCCGCGCTGGTGGGGCCGACGCGTGCGCCTTGACGAGGTGCCTGTGGCGGGCGATGGCGACATCACTGTGCGCGACCACCTGAGTGGCGCAGTAATCTACCGCCACTCGTTCTCGAGCCTGTTCCAAGAGTGGATTTCGACTGCCGAGGCCAAGACCGTGCGCAAGTCGATGGAGAATGTGTTCTTGGTGCCGATGCCCCGCGACACGGTCGACATCACCATCGAGTTGCGTGATCCGCACCAGCGAACGATGTGCTCGCTCACCCATCAGGTAGTTCCCTCCGACATCCTCATTGCCCGCCGCGGCAAGCATAGGGTCACACCATTTGTCACATTGCAGCAAGCGGCCGACACACTGCATTGCATCCACATCGCCTATGTGGCCGAAGGCTATACCGAGGCCGAGATGCCACAGTTCATTGCCCACTGCCGCGAGGCGATGGAGGCAATGTTCAACCACGAGCCCTTCAAGTCACTGCGCTCACGGTTCAACATCGTGGCCGTGCAGAGCGCATCGCACGACAGCGGTGTGAGCGACCCTGGAGCCGGCATCTGGCTGGACACCGCACTGGGCTCGCACTTTGACACCTTCTACAGCAAGCGTTATCTGACCACACTTCACCTCAAGCAACTGCACAATGTGCTGGCTGGCATCCCCTATGAGCACATCATCATCCTGGCCAACACCGAGCATTATGGCGGTGGTGGCATCTACAACAGTTACAACCTGAGTTACACGCGCGGCAAGCACTTCCGCCCCGTGGTGGTGCATGAGTTTGGCCACAGTTTTGCCGGTCTGGGCGATGAGTATCCCTACGGCGACGATGACCCGCGCTACTTCAGCGACGTGGAGCCGTGGGAACCCAATCTGACCACATTGCACGACTTCAAGTCGAAGTGGGCCGACATGGTTGCCCCCGGCACACCATGCCCCACCCCGGAGAGCCAGGACAGCACCATGATGACACGCCGTGTGGGTGTGTTTGAGGGTGGTGGCTATCTGAGCAAGGGCGTGTATCGCCCTGTGCAGGACTGCCGCATGCGCACCAACGAGGTGCCCGAGTTCTGCCCCGTGTGTCAGCGTGCCATCCGTCGCCTCATCGAGTTCTACACTACTCCTCTCAATTGAAAATTGAAAATTGAGAATTGAAAATTGCAGCCTCCCCGCAATATCATAGCAAGGAGGCTGCAATTATGAATTATAAATTTTGAATTCTTAATTTTCAAGAGGTTTACTCCTCGTCTTGGCCGGCAGCCTTGGCGCGGCGCTTGCGCTCGAGCTCGTCAAGGATGATCTTGCGCATGCGGATGTGGCTGGGCGTGATCTCGACATACTCGTCGGCCTTGATATACTCCAGCGCCTCCTCGAGGCTGAAAACGATGGGCGGCACAATGTGCATCTTCTCGTCGCTGCCCGTGGCACGCATGTTGGTCAACTTTTTGCTCTTGGTCACATTGACGGCCAAGTCCTTCTCCTTGGCGTGCTCGCCCACGACCTGTCCGGCATAGACCTCCTCCTGCGGGAAGATGAAGAACTTGCCACGGTCTTGCAACTTGTCGATGGCGTAGGCAAATGCCGTGCCTCCCTCGGTGGTGATGAGCGAACCGTTGGTGCGACGGGTAATCTCGCCCTTCCACGGCTCGAAGGCCAGGAAGCGGTGAGCCATGATGGCTTCGCCGGCACTGGCGGTGAGCACATTGGTGCGCAGGCCGATGATGCCACGCGACGGAATCTTGAACTCCAGGTGGATGCGGTCGTTCTGCGTCTCCATCGAGGTCATCTCGCCACGGCGGCGGGTGACCATGTCAATCATCTTGCTCGAGTATTCCTCGGGCACATTGATGGTGAGCACCTCGATGGGCTCACACTTGACCCCATCAATCTCCTTGATGATGACCTGAGGCTGTCCCACCTGCAACTCATAGCCCTCGCGACGCATCTCCTCGATGAGGACGCTCAGGTGCAACACACCACGACCGAAGACGAGCCAAGCATCCTCGTTGGGCGTGCGCTCGACACGCAATGCCAGATTCTTGTCCAACTCGCGCATCAGGCGCTCATAGATGTGACGCGAGGTCACATACTTGCCGTCCTTGCCAAAGAAAGGCGAGTCGTTGATGGTGAAGAGCA
>DGWI01000003.1:0-293 GCA_002396085.1 Porphyromonadaceae bacterium UBA4262 | reverse complement strand
TCGTCGATGGCAATGCGTGGCAGCGGATCGGGGTTGGCCAGCAGCGAGACGGTATCGCCAATCTCAAAGCCCTCCAAGCCGACGATGGCGCAGATGTCGCCACACCCCACGCTCTCGACATGCTTCTGCCCCATGCCTTCGAAGGTGCGCAACTCCTTGACCTTCTGGCGCGATACTGTGCCGTCCTTCTTGCACAAGCCTACCTCCATGCCGTCCCTAAGTTCGCCACGGTGCACACGACCCACGGCGATGCGGCCCACATAACTGCTGTAGTCCAGCGAGGTGATGAGCAT
>DGWI01000044.1 GCA_002396085.1 Porphyromonadaceae bacterium UBA4262 | reverse complement strand
CCGCCCTCGAAGTTGAACACGCCCTCGTCGTCCCAGCCATGCTCGTCGTCACCGATGAGTTTGCGCTTGGGGTCGGTGCTCAGCGTGGTCTTGCCGGTGCCCGACAGACCGAAGAAGATAGCGGTGTTCTCGCCGTTCATGTCGGTGTTGGCACTGCAGTGCATGGCAGCGATGCCCTTGAGTGGCAAGAAGTAGTTCATCATCGAGAACAGGCCCTTCTTCATCTCGCCACCATACCAGGTGTTGATGATCACCTGCTCCTTGCTGGTGACGTTGAACACCACAGCGGTGTCGCTGTTCAGACCCAGTTCCTTGTAGTTCTCGACCTTAGCCTTGCTGGCGTTGTACACCACGAAGTCGGGCTCCTGGTCAAACTCCTCCTCATTCTGCGGGCGGATGAACATGTTGGTCACGAAGTGTGCCTGCCATGCCACCTCCATGATGAAGCGCACCTTCATGCGGGTATCCTTGTGGGTGCCGCAGAAGCCGTCGACGACATAGAGCTTCTTGCCCGAAAGTTCCTTCTGAGCCAGCTGCTTGAGGGCATTCCAGGTCTCGATCGAGGCAGGCTTGTTGTCGTTCTTGTAGTTGTCGCTGGTCCACCACACAGTGTCGCGCGACTGGTCGTCCATGACGATGAATTTGTCCTTGGGCGAACGACCGGTGAACACGCCGGTCATCACGTTGATTGCACCCAGTTCGGTCTCGACACCACGATCGTAGCCCTCGAGCCCGGGCTTGGTCTCCTCGTTGAACAGAACCTCGTAAGAGGGGTTGTAGAGCACCTCGGTCACACCAGTGATGCCGTACTTCTCGGCCAGAACGGCCTTGTCAAATCTTGCCATAATCTATATCTTTACTTTTAAAATTAATAAATTCTCAAACATGTATTTTTGCCTAGACGCGCTAGACCAGGCTGCAAAGGTAGTGCAAAGACACGACATGGCAAAATATTTTATGTTTTATAACATAATTCTGTCTCAAAAAGTGGCAACAGCACAACATTTGTTGTGACGGATTACAAATCCATTGTTCGCACACGGCTAGATTACAAACTCGACAGAACGGAAGAAAATTCTTAAATACTCACATTCGTGCAATTGAACAATTCGTGACGAGACATCAATCTGCCTTGCCCTTTGCTCCTGTGTCTAAACTCCCTTCTGACAGTCGCCTGACCACCTCGCCCCCCATGACCAGGCCCGCAGCCGCCGGCACCCAGGCATTGCTTGCTGGCGGTCGCTTCTCGCCAGGGGCAACCTCGGGCTGCTCGACCTGCCGCGGCAACTCGGTGCTGTAGACGCACAGGAAGTGGTTGATGCCCTCACGGCGCAGGCGCTTGCGCAGGATGCGTGCCAACGGGTCATTGATCGTCTTGGTGCTGTCGCCCACCCGCCAGGCGGTGGCATCCAGCTTGTAGGCCGCGCCCATCGAGCAGATAAGCGGCACCTGCAGCCGCGTGCACCGGCGTATGAGTTCCATCTTGGCTGCAACAGTGTCGATGCAGTCGAGCACAAAGTCATACTGCGTTAGGTCCACCTCGTCGGCATTGGCAGGCAAGTAGAACATGGCATGCGGCGTCACCCGGCAGTCGGGGTTGATGGCGGCGATGCGCTCGGCGGCAACCTCCACCTTGGGCCGCCCCACGTTGTGGGTCAGCGCGATGACCTGCCGGTTGATGTTCGACTCGGCCACCGTGTCGTTGTCATAGATGTCGATGGCCCCCACGCCACTGCGCGCCAGCACCTCGACGGCATAGCCGCCCACACCGCCCACGCCGAAGACCGCCACACGGCAGCGGGCCAACCGCTGCATCGCCTCGTCGCCCAGCAGCATCTGAGTCCGTTGAAATCGTTCGTTCTTTTCAGTCATGTGTCAAACAAAAGATACCGCAAAGGTAGGCAAAAATTGCCCTGAAAACAAAAAAAATGTCAAAAAACCACAGATTTTCAATTCTCAATTTTCAATTCTCAATTAAATGCTATACCTTTGCACCCGCTTTTCGAGCCCAGATGGCGGAATCGGTAGACGCGTTGGTCTCAAACACCAATGGGGTAACACCCGTGCCGGTTCGACCCCGGCTCTGGGTACAAGCAGCGAGGAGAGTCCCCCGACCCTCCTCGTTTTTTATTCCCCTATAAAGCCTGTACTATATCTTTTTAGAAAAACATACTCACTATGCGGAGAAATGTATTTCTGCCTACTTTAACTGTAAGTTCGTTGAGTCTGCTAGGTTAATATTCACATTCCATCGCATCATAATCATCTATAAACAATGTACGCTTTTCGCCTTTACATATAGCCTCAACTTCATAATTGACTTCCAAGTAATGTTCACCCACCTTTGCAAAATTCACATATTGTACTACTGCATGGTGCACACAATCGTCTTCACTACAATACCAGTAGATGGTGTCACCGACTTTAAATTTTGGAGGTAATGTTATCATAATTTACTTTTTAAAGATGCAGTCCCTATGCCATTCAAGGAATTGGGGATTGATTTTATACCTTCTTGGAGTAATGAGACTTGCATCCCAGTGTCTTGATGTTGTAAGTCCTATGACAGCCTGCAAATGCAGATTAAATCTCATCTAGCCCTAAAGACTTCAGATAACAATATGTACCATCATAGAATTCTGGTAGTCGAGTACTATCTTTTGTGATTCCCTCCGGTACACAAATCACCATCCCTTGTCTAGCCCTTGTCATTAAAACTCGATAGGCATTTAACTGATACGATTGCGCTTCCTGTTTGCGTATCTTTTGCCACTTGCTACCACGGAAAGTATTATGATCCCACCCATGATCTGTATACCTGAAATCGCCATCCCAGACCAAGCCAATCCAGTCTAGTTCCAACCCTTGAATGTCAAATTCAGTAGCAGCATCTTCTAAAAATAGTGACGAACGCACATCCATTTTATCAGCAAGAAACCAACTTTCAACATCTGGTTGCAACCGCACATCAATAGCCAACGGTTTTAGGCGATAAGCCTGAGACGACACCACTAAACCGTACCTCTCAGAACCTCGTGCATTATCTTCTAACCACTGTTTAGCCCTGTCGAGATTCCTTGTCAAAACTATGGGATAATTCGCTTTGAACTCATTGTATAAAGAACTTGCCTGCTCAATATGCCTTTCTAATAGGTGATGAACAAATTTTGACAAACTCTCGGCTCTAAAAGAACGCATAGATACCGCTAAATGCAATTGGTCTACCTGCTGAGCATTCCTATTATTACGTATAAGATCAGCAACATTACCTTCTGCATATTCTTTGTCTGTCAGATGCTTTGATATGTATACTTTCCAATTAGGGAAGGTCTCATTAACAGCTCTAATCCATTCTCCTATTCCTGCTTCACCAGTATTTATCTCTTGTCCCCCACCAACTAAGCAAACGATCACGGCCCAGTCTTTTCTCAAGTCTAGTGACCAAATCAAAAATTCAGCTTCAGACATAGGAAAATCTGGAACTTTTTTCATTCCTCCTCTACTGCCACCTTTTGCCAACCAACCCGCTAAATGCTCTAAATCCCATGACCTTTGAGCCTCATCAAAAATAGCCACATGTTCCACCTCTCCATGACCCGCTGTTTTATGTGCAACGGATTTTGACTCATCGATTTCCAGTCTGCCATTTACTATCGGCAACTTTATCTTCGCAAGCATATTACTGCGATATCGGTGAATGATTTGAATAAACTGTGACACTTCACGTTTGGCATCAGTTATATTGCATTTATTACCTTTTTTGCGCTCACGCTTCTGCTTGTCTTTTGCCAATGCCGCAGTCAATACTTTTACTAAAGGCCCATTACCAGATAAATAGACCGCTAAATTACGATCAGAATCAGATGAATCCCCAGATTTAAGGGATTGCTGAATTGCAACATTTAAACCAACGAGAGTCTTACCTGCGCCAGGAACACCTGTTACAAAACAAATACTCTTCTCGCCTTGCGCTTTACTCTTTTCTATAATATCAAGTACAAACTGCGTCGTCTCCTCCAAAGCTGCCCCAGCAGCTTCATGACGTGTAATGTCCTCGACCGAATGGTTCTGATAGAGAGCACTCGCAGCTTCAATGATTGTTGGTGTTGGTGAGTACCTACTAATAGCCCATTGCGCAAATTCTTCTTCGCTTGAAGGTAACGCATGTTCATTACTTATGACGGAAGCTATTAACTCTTGCAATCTCTCAGCATTCGTTAGAAGTGGATTATATATTTTATCGTCATATACAGAGAAGAACAATTTCGTTGAAAATATTCTGGCATCAGTAGCCACCAGTATGGGGACAATGGTACGATTATGGCTCTCTAAGTGGAAATTTTTCAAGTCAAGAGCATAGTCCATCACTTGTTCCACATCGGTTTGCAGATAATCTTGTTTGCCTGCCTTAAACTCCAAAACAAAAATTATACTCCTTAGCAACACTACAACATCAATACGTTTGCCTAGTCGAGGTATGGAATACTCAAAAATAATCTCACCGTTCTCATTATTCCAGAAAGAAAGCACTTTTTGCATGATCTCTATTTCTTCAGACCATGCATATTTTTGTTCCTTCACACTATCCCCTTCATCATTTCTTGAGATCTTGCCAAAGATCGTATCTATGGAATCGACAACGAAATTAGAGAGAGTTGACTTATAATAAAAACGATTTATCATGCCATGAATCTTTATTTAGCACTTTTTACCAACAGTAGCAGCGTTATTGTGCAAAGTTAGGCAAAATTTGTGAGAGTGCCAAACTGGGGGTGGATTTTTGGAGCGATTTTCGGCAAATTCTACTTAGCGGTGCGGGTGGCGGTGCGTGAAAATTCTTTCCAGTCTGGAAAGAATTGGAAAGAATTGGAAAGTTTTTGGGGGTGTCCGGGCTTGGTCAGAGGAGGAGGGCGGCGGCGAGGAGGATGGCGGCGAGGGCGGCGATGCCCATGAACAGGGTCATGAGGGTGACGGTGCGGTAACCGTCGCCGGGACGGATGCCTCCCATGCCGGTGACGACCCAGAAGTAACTGTCGTTGGCATGCGACACGGTCATGGCACCTGCTCCAATGGCCATGACCACCAGGGCGGCAGCCAGTGGCGAGGTGTAGCCCAGACTAGCCATCATCGAGCCGGAGTCGGAGTACATGCCCATGATGCCTGCCGTGGTGGTGATGGCGACCGTTGACGACCCCTGCGCCGACTTGAGCACAGCAGCGATGATAAATGGGAACGCCATGCCCAGTGCCGACAGGGTGCCGCAATGCTCCTTGATGACATTGACAAATCCGCTGTCGGCAATGACGGTACCCAGCACACTGCCGGCAGCGGTGATGAAGATGATGGGTCCGGCAGTCATGAGCGACTGCTGCGTGATGTCGTAGGTCTGCGACATCATGCCGCGCCGTGCCAGCAAGGGCAGGCAGCACGCCGTCGCAATCATCAGTGCCACAAAGGGTTTGCCCAGGAATGTCAACAGTGTCGCCCACATGCCTGTGCCACCGGTCAGTGCCACCACACTAGCCACTGCCATGAGCACCACCGGCACGAGGATGGGCATGAAAGCTGCCAGTGCCGGAACGCCCGAAGCCTCCGTTGGGCTACTGCTGGGCTGAACCTGAGCAGGCTGAACCTTGCGCCCTACGCGCCCCGCGAAGAAGTAGGCGGGAATGAGCGAAATGAGCGAGACAACCACACCCAAGGCTATGACCAGCAGCAGATTGTCGTCGATGCCCATCAGTCCTGCCGCCGCCACAGGACCGGGCGTGGGCGGGATGAACACGTGCGAGGCGAACAGACCTGCCGCCAGAGCCAGCGACAACGTCACCGGCGACTCTCCTGACCGTGTCGCCAACGAGTGACTCACAGGACTGACTAACACAAATCCACTATCACAAAACACCGGAATCGACACAATCCACCCGATTAGCAACATGGCCAGACGCGGCGAACGGCGCCCAATCGTGCGGTCGACTGCCCACGCCATGGCTATCGCTGCACCAGTCTTGTCGAGGATGGTGCCAATGAGCGTGCCAAAGATAATGACCAGACCTATGCCCGTAAAGATGGCCGAGAAGCCCCGTCCCACCGTGTCGGGCAGCGTCTGGAGCGGAATGCCCAGAGCCAGCGCCAAGACCAGCGCAGTCACGAGGATGGAAATAAACGGATGAACGCCAAAGCGGGCAATGGCCACCACCATGCACACGATGGCGACCACAAAGATGAGAAGCATTGCCAGAGCACTCATAGGGCTTGCAGTGATAAGTAAGATTGGTTATTGTTCTGGGACATCCTCATCGGTGACCCGTGTCTTGTTTTCAGGGAATCCAGCGGCGGGCAATCTGGGTGACCTTGCCGTTCTCAATCAGCACCTGAGTGTTGAGCTCGTTGAAGCCATCGCGCTGACCCAGCTTCTGCAGGTAGCCGCGGGCATCGGTGCGGATGGTGTCGACGGGGTCGGTCGGCTCGACGCCGCAATCGATGACCACCAGATTGGCTGCCACGGGCACTGTGGCCTTGCCCAGCGTGGTGTAGACCGAGTGGTCGTCGAGTTGGGTGCCACGATAGGTGCCGCCGTCACCGGCCTGCAGTTCGGCCCCGCCCTCTTCGATGCCGCCATTGATGGTTTTGAAACCACTCTCCATGTCGGCGACCTGTGCCACAACGATGGTCCGTCCCTGATAGATGATGGTGTCACCGGCCTTGAGTTGACTGATGTCGGCCGCATCATAGAGGTCCTCGCTGTAGACTGTCATGGTCAGTGTGCCTGCAGTCCAGTCGAAGTCAGCGACAGTGAACTGCGCCGGCACGGTGCAGTCGGTGAGCGAGTCGGCACTGTAGCCCGCGGGCAAGGGACGCACACAGCGGTTGCCTGTGGTGTTGCTTGTGTTGTTGGTGGTGCAGCAGGCCAGCATCAGTGCAGCCGCTGCAAGGGTGAGAATCTTACGCATTGTTTCCTTTATTAATTGAAAATTGCTTCCGTTAATTGAAAATTGAAAATTGAGAATTGAGAATTGCTTACGTCAATTGTGAATTGCATACGTCAATTGTGAATTGTGAATTGCCGCACAGCGCGGTCTTAATTCTTAATTCTCAATTAAAAACTACATGTATGAACCGTCGAGTTTGCCGTCCGATGGCACCTCCAGTCGGCTGCCAGTGGACTTGTGGATGCGTCGGCGCGCCCTGGGCGTCATGCCAGGCTTGGTCAGGACGGGGCGGAATCCGCTGGAGTTGCGTTTGTACTGGCCATTCTCCTCCTGTCGGATGACACCGTCGTTATACTTGACAATCATGTGCCAGGCCATGTCGCGCCAGCGTGCCACCATCTGCCGACCCACCTGGTCGCCGTAGTCGGTGAGCACGGCGATGGCACTGTCGCGGTCGGTCGACATCAGTTGCAACGCACGTTGCTCGACCTGGGGCTGGTGAGCGAAGTAACTGGCCTGCAACGAGTCGCGCACCTGGCGCAACTCAGGATAGAGCAGGCTCCATCGTGGATACACCATGTTGCTCACCCAGTTGCACACCCAGTAGGCACTCTGGTCGCTGAAGTGGAACGCATCGGCCTCGGGGTCGTTGTAGCAGTGCGGCACACGCGTGGCGCTGCAGTAGACGGGCGTGTAGGCCACCATGCCGCTGTCGTCGTTGCCCCACCAGATGACACCGCCCACCTCGCGAGGCATGAAACTGCGCAACTGGCACACCCAGGTGAAGGCGGTGTGAGTCGTGGCCACCGAGCGCTCGTTGAACAGCGTCTTTCCGCCGTCCTCGTAGCGCAACGGCTGCGGACGGAACGGGCTGTCGTATAACCCGGCTCCCGGATCGTCGTCCATAGCGAACTCTGTGCCCTCAAATCGGTCGCGCAGACACTCGATCACATCATTGACCGTCAGTCGCTTGTCGGGAACGATCCACATGGGCAGTGGTTCGACCTGGGACATCGGTTTCTTGCCCTCGACATAGGGCAGGTAGCGATCCATGCCCGTGGTGAGGTGGCGATAGATGGCCCACACGCGCGAGTCGCCCAGACGGCGACCACCAAAGGTGGGCGGATTGTAGGCATCACAAAAGCTGAACTCGCTGTCCTTGCCCCTGAAGTAGCCGCGCTTGCGGGCAAAACTGATGCAGTTCTTCGACATCTTGACGTTGGCAGTGTCGGACAGGTCGACACAACGGATGCGGCTCTGGTTGGCATGGGCAAGCACGGCATTGTCGGGCACACGCACCGCCATCCACACCACGCTCTTGCTGCCCGGGCCACAGCCCGACATCTCGAGCAACCACGCCTCGTTGGGGTCGCACACCGTGAACGACTCGCCCGAACTGCAAAAGCCATACTGCTCGGCCAGGCTGGTCATCACGGCGATGGCCTCGCGGGCTGTGCGGGCACGCTGCAGCCCCAGATCCATGAGCGAACCGTAGTCGATAATGCCCTTGCGGTCGATGAGTTCGTCACGGCCTTCAAAGGTGGTCTCACCGATGGCCACTTGCCACTCGTTAATGTTGCCCGTCACCAGATAGGTGACTGGCGCCTCGGGAATTTGTCCGTGATAGACGCGTGTGTCGCGGTCGTGGATCTTGCGCATCGTGCCAGCGGGATGCGTGCCGGCTTCATAGCGGTACATCTTGTGGCAAGCGCCCCACGAGTCGATGTTGTAGGTACACATCACCGAGCCATCGGCACTGGCATTCTTGCCCACAAGGATGCTGGTGCAGGCCAGGCACTGCGCCACGCACATTGACACCCCCAATAGCGAAAACAATAGTTTATTCATCATTCTGTTTTTTGCAAGTTTTGTGCAAAGTTAGTGTTTTTTGGTGAAAAAGATTGAAATCGAGAAATACTATTCAATTCGTTCAATGCAAGATTTAACATAACACATTGATTACTTGTTGATTACAGAATTTGAGAAAATTTAAATAAAAAATAACGGGCACAAAATAGGGCGCAAGTCATTTATTTTCGGTAAATTTGCAGTCTTAAACCGAGAGCATAAACAAAAACCAAATCATAACGTATTATGAACAAACAAATCACATTAGAGCAGGCCGTCGAGAAAGTACATGACGGTATGACGATTATGTTCGGCGGATTCCTGGGCGTGGGAAGCGCTACACAGATTATCGACGCCATTGTTAAGAAGGGCGTGAAAGACCTCACCATCATCGCCAACGACACCGCATATGACGAGGTGGCTCATGGCAAATTGGTAACTAACCATCAGGTGAAGAAGGCCATCGTGTCGCACACGGGCACCAACAAGCAGACCGCTCTGCAGAAGAACGAGGGCACCCTCATCGTCGAATATGTGCCCCAGGGCACACTGGCCGAGCGCATCCGCGCCTACGGTGCTGGTCTGGGTGGCGTGCTGACCCCGACTGGCCTAGGCACCATCATGGCCGATGGCAAGGACATTATCACTGTCGACGGCAAGGAATATCTGCTGGAGAAGCCGCTGAAGGCCGACATCGCCTTCTTGCGTGCCAACATCGTCGACGAGTTTGGCAACATGGTCTTCCTGGGAACGACCAACAACTTCAACCCGCTGATGGCTACTGCCGCCGACTATGTGGTGGTCGAGGCCGAGAAATTGGTCCCCGTTGGCGAGATCAAGCCCGAGTGTGTTCATGCATCTGGCATCTATGTCGATGCAATCTATGTTGAGAAATAATGCCTGACACCATGGAATACAGAACAAAGATCAGACTGCGCATGAGCGCAAAGGATGCTCACTACGGTGGCAACCTGGTGGACGGAGCACACATGGTGCACCTGTTTGGTGATGTGGCAACTGAGTTATTGATCATGCGTGACGGCGATGAGGGCCTGTTCCGTGCCTACGACAGCATCGACTTCCTGGCACCGGTCTATGCCGGCGACTTCATCGAGGCCGAGGGTTGGATTGACAAGGAGGGCAACACCTCGCGTCACATGCAGTTTGAGGCTCGCAAGGTGGCTATCTCGCGTCCCGACATCAGCCCCTCGGCTGCCGACGAACTCGATGAGCCCATCGTGGTGTGCCGCGCTTCGGGCACCTGCGTCACTCCCAAAGATTGCCAACGCAAATAAGTCATCAGTTATTGGTCGTCGGTTATCAGTTGCCTGTTGTGACTGAGAACTGAGAACCGAAAACAAAAAATAGAGACAAATGGATAAACTGATTATTACCGCCGCTATATGCGGTGCCGAGGTCACCAAGGAGCAAAACCCCAACGTGCCCTATACCGTCGAAGAGATTGTTCGCGAGGCCAAGTCGGCAGTTGACGCCGGTGCAGCCATCGTTCACCTGCACGTCCGCTGGGACGACGGCACCCCCACACAGGATCGTGGCCGCTTCCAGGAGTGCGAGGAGGCTATCCTCAAGGTGTGCCCCGATGTCATCCTCATCCCGTCGACTGGCGGTGCTGTGGGCATGACTCCCGACGAGCGTCTGCAGTCGACCGACACCACCCCGCTGCCCGAGATGGCTACGCTGGACTGTGGCACGTGCAACTTCGGTGACGAAATCTTCGACAACACGATGCCCACGATGCGTGCCTTCGGCAAGCGCATGATGGAGCGCGGCATCAAGCCCGAATATGAGTGCTTCGAGATGGGTCACCTCGACACTATCCTCAACATGGCACGCAAGGGCCAGGTGCCAGGCGACCCCATGCAGTTCAACTTTGTGCTGGGAGTGCCTGGTTGCACCCCCGCCACCGTCGCCAACCTGTGCTGGCTGGTCAACGGCATTCCTGCCGGCTCGACCTGGACAGTGACCGGTGTGGGCCGTCACGCCTTCCCGATGGCAGCTGCCGCCATCGCCATGGGTGGTAACGTGCGTGTGGGCTTTGAGGACAACCTGTACCTGTCAAAGGGTGTGCTGGCCAAGAGCAACGGCGAACTCGTCGAGAAGGTTGTGCGTCTGGCCAAGGAACTGGGTCGCCCCATCGCCACCAGCGACGAGGCCCGCGAGATCCTCGGCTTGAAGCCCCGCAAGTAAACCCCTAGAAAATCTAGCACTCCTAGAACTTCTAGCAAAAACAAAAATAATAATAACTTTAAAAAATATCAGACAACAATGCAAAAACATGGTAACCGTTTCGGCACGCACCGCGTGATCGAGCCCGTGGGCGTTCTGCCACAGCCCGCCAACAAGTTGGACAACAACATGGACGAGATCTATGACAACGAGATCTTGATCGACGTTCAGACCCTGAACATCGACTCGGCTTCGTTCACCGACATCCACAACTATGCCAAGTCGCAGGCCAAGAACCCCAACGATGAGGCCGAGGTGATGGAGGAGATCAAAAAGGAGATGATGCTCAACGTCGAGTTGCAGGGCAAGCACCGCAACCGTCGCACCGGTTCGGGTGGCATGTTGCTGGGCACCGTCGAGAAGATTGGTGATGCCCTCAAGGGCAAGATCGACCTCAAGGAGGGCGACCGCATCGCCACGCTGGTGTCACTGTCGCTGACCCCGCTGCGCATCGACGAGATTCTCAACATCAAGGCTGATGTCGATCAGGTTGACATCAAGGGCAAGGCTATCCTGTTCGAGAGCGGCATCTATGCCAAGATTCCCAATGATATGCCCGAGAAGTTGGCGCTGAGCGCACTCGATGTGGCTGGCGCTCCCGCACAGACCGCCAAGTTGTGCCAGTATGGCCAGAACGTGGTCATCCTGGGTGCCGGTGGCAAGAGCGGCATGCTCTGCTGCTATGAGGCCAAGAAGCGCGTGGGCGTGACCGGCAAGGTAATCGGTCTGGCCAACAGTCCCCGTTCGACCCAGCGCATCAAGGATCTGGGCTTCTGCGACGTGGTTGAGAGCGTGGCTGGCATGACCCCTGTGCAGGTCTATGAATTGGTCTACAAACTGACCGACGGCAAGATGGCCGACACCACCATCAACTGCGTGAATGTGCCCGACTGCGAGATGACCGCTGTGCTGTGCACCAAGGATGACGGTATCGTCTACTTCTTCTCGATGGCAACAAGTTTCACCAAGGCCGCTCTGGGTGCCGAGGGTATCGGTGCCGACGTGAACATGATCATCGGCAACGGCTACACCAAGGGTCATGCCGAGTTCACTCTGCAAGAGTTGCGCGAGTGCCCCGAACTGCGCAAGGTCTTTGAGGAACTATACGCTTAAACTAAAAAAAGAAGTTTAAGAAGTTAAGTAGTCAGGTAGGGACACTTCATGCCGCCTTGGCATCGGTCAATAGTTTAGGCTTAACTCCCCCACCCACTACTTAACTTCTTGACTGCTAAAAACAGAAATTATGGCTGAATCTAGAAGAAAACAACTCTTTCCTGAAGTCACCGACGAGCAGTGGAACGACTGGAAGTGGCAGGTGAAAAACCGCATCGAGACACTTGAAGAACTCAAGAAATATGTGAGCCTCACCGCCGAGGAGGAAGAGGGCGTGAAGAAGACCCTCACCACCCTGCGCATGGCTATCACACCCTACTACCTGAGTCTGATCAATCCCGATGACCCACACGATCCCGTGCGCCGTCAGTGCATCCCCACTGGGCTTGAGACACACCAGGCCGCTGCCGACCTGCTCGACCCGTTGCACGAAGACGAAGACTCGCCCACACCAGGCCTGACACACCGTTATCCCGACCGTGTGCTGTTCCTCATCACCGACATGTGCTCGATGTATTGCCGTCACTGCACCCGTCGCCGCTTTGCCGGCCAGACCGACAACGAGTGTGGCATGGATCGCATCGAGAAGGCTCTAGAGTATATCGAGAAGACCGAGTGCGTGCGCGACGTGCTGCTGTCGGGAGGTGACGCCCTGATGGTGAGCGACAAGCGTCTGGAGTACATTATCTCGCGTCTGCGTGCCATCCCACACGTCGAGATTATCCGTCTGGGCACCCGTACACCGGTTGTGTGCCCGCAGCGCATCACTCCCGAATTGTGCGCAATGCTCAAGAAATATCACCCCGTGTGGCTCAACACCCACTTCAACCACCCCAACGAGGTGACCGCCGAGTCGCGTCGCGCTTGCGAGATGCTTGCCGATGCCGGCGTGCCACTGGGCAACCAGAGCGTGCTGCTGCGCGGTGTCAACGACTGCGTGCATGTGATGAAGCACCTGGTACACGAGTTGGTCAAGATGCGTGTGCGCCCCTACTACATCTATCAGTGCGACCTGTCGATGGGTCTGGAGCACTTCCGCACTCCCGTGTCGAAGGGTATCGAGATCATCGAGGGCTTGCGCGGACACACATCGGGCTATTGCATCCCCACCTTCGTGGTCGATGCACCGGGCGGTGGTGGCAAGACTCCGGTCATGCCGCAGTATGTCATCTCGCAGGCTCCTGGCAAGGTCGTGTTGCGCAACTTCGAGGGCGTCATCACCACCTACACCGAGCCGCTGGAGTATCACAGCGAGTGCAACTGCCCCGAGTGCCAGGCTGCTCGCAAGCAGCAGCAGGTGCCCGCCGACAAGGCTGTGGACGGTGTGATCTCGCTGCTTGAGGGCGAGCGCATGAACATCGAGCCGCGTGCCCTGAAGCGTCACGAGCGCAATGCACATCATTGATGACATCTTACGCTACCAGAGCCTCTCGATTGTCGGACTGGAGAAGAACACCGGCAAGACCGAGTGCTTGAAATATGTGCTCGAGCGGCTACCGCTCGAGCACAAACGTATTGCCGTCACCTCAATTGGTATCGACGGTGAGACCACCGACCAGGTGACCCGCACCCAAAAGCCCGAAATCACCCTGCGTCAGGGCATGTACTTCGGCACCAGCGAGATGCACTATCGCCAGCGGCGACTGGTGAGCGAACTCAT
The DNA here is from genome assembly GCA_002396085.1 of Porphyromonadaceae bacterium UBA4262. GTDB lineage: Bacteria > Bacteroidota > Bacteroidia > Bacteroidales > Muribaculaceae > Sodaliphilus. Next base: position 9,837 of record DGWI01000044.1, on the reverse strand, counting down.
TGATGTGAGTGACGTGAACACCTCGCTGGGACGCGTGGTCACAGCCCGCGCGTTAACCCAAGGCAAGATTCTGCTGTCGGGACCATCGTCAGGACCCGCATTGCGCCGCTGGATGAGCGACATGAGGCGACTGGGCATCGACCTAGTGATCATCGACGGTGCCTTGTCGCGGCTCAGTTCGGCCTCACCCGCAGTGAGCCAGTCGATGATTCTCGCCACCGGAGCCGCCTACTCGGCCAACATGACCACGCTGGTCAACAAGACGGCATTTGTGGTCGAACTCATCAACCTTCCACTGACCAGTGACGACCAGCTGCAACGACTCACGCCCATCGACAAGGGCGTGTGGGCCATCGACCGCGACGGGACACTGCGCGAACTCAATGGTGTGACCGCATTGTCGCAGGAACTGCGATTTGAGGGCATGGAACAGTGTCAGACACTCTATGTGGCCGGAGCACTGGTCGACGGATTTGTCGAGAAGGTGCGCAAGAACCGCGCCTTGCGACAAGTTGAACTCGTGGTGCGTGATTTCACCAAGGTGTTTGCCACGCCACAGCAGGTGCACCTCTTTAATAAATGTGGAGGCCGCATGACTGTGCTACAGCACAGTCACCTCATTGCCGTCACCGTCAATCCCACATCACCCAGCGGCTATGTCCTCGACTCCCACACGCTGTGCTCTCGTCTGAGCCAGGCCATCAACCTGCCCGTCTATGACCTGCTCAATGAATAGTTAAGAATAAATATTAAGACCGCACCTGTAACTCGTAACTAGCGTAGCCGTCTCAATTCTCAATTGAAGAAATATGCTACTGAAGAATGTGATAGACTCGCCCTGTGGGCTGCGATTTGTACTTGACCAACTGGAACTCCAGTCGGGCTATGCCCGCCGGTGGCTGCTCGACCGGCCGATGATGACCAATGCCGATGAGATTGAAGCAACCTATGGGATGCTGCATCGTTTTGTCGACATGATGCAATGCATCGACGTCACGCGGCTCAACACACTGCGCTTCAAGTTGCAGGCACTGAAGGACATACGCACAACCATCGCCAACTTGGCGCACAGTGCCACACTTGACGACATCGAGCTGTTCGAGGTCAAGCATCTGGCAATCCTGGCAACCGATGTCGCTCGACTGATGGACGAGCAGGGCATGACCGATGTCATCGAGATTCCCGACCTGGCACCAGTCATCACCATCCTCGACCCCGATGGCATGAAGATAGCCACATTCTACGTCTACGACTCCTATTGCGCCGAGTTGCGCGAACTGCGCTCGCAGATGCGGCAACACCCCGATCAACAAGATGACCTGCTGCTGCAAGCCAGCGAACTCGAGGAGGGCGTACGGCGTGACCTGAGCCGGCAACTGCACCCCTGGGCGGCAGCCATCGAGCAGGCACAAGTGGCACTGGCGCAAATTGATGTTTGCTTGGCCAAAGCCCAACAAATCAGACAGATGGGAATGTGCTTCCCCGGCCTGTCAATGACCGAGGGCAGCACCTATCACGCCATGTTCCACCCACAAGTGCGCGAAGCACTAGCCACAGCAGGCCGCGACTTCCAACCCGTCGACATCAGTTATGGCTTGAGCCCCACTCTCATCACGGGCGCCAACATGGGCGGAAAGACAGTTGTCCTCAAGACACTGACGCTGTGTCAATATCTATTTCAATTTGGTTTCGGCATTCCTGCTGCCAAGGCGCAGATTGCCGTTAAAGACGAGGTGTACTTCTGCATCGGTGACGAGCAGTCGGTCGAGCGCGGTCTGTCATCGTTTGCCGCCGAGATGAAGAATATCGACCGCGTGATACAGGCCTCACGCACCGACAGCCGCATTCTGGCGCTCATCGACGAGCCTGCACGCACCACCAATCCCACCGAGGGAGCCGCCCTGGTCACCGCTCTGCTGCGACTGATGCAGGACCGCCCCGTGAGTCTGGTCATGACCACGCACTATGACATCGAGCCGGGCCATGCTCGCTGCCTCAGGGTCAAGGGATTCGAGAACGGCACAATGGACTACTCGCTAGTCGAGGTTCACGATGGTGAGGTGCCGCACGAGGCCCTCAACATTGCCCAGAGCCTGGGCATCGACACCGAGTGGCTCACCCTGGCCCGCACCCTGCTCAGCCACTAACCTTCCTTCTCGTTAACAAAAGTTTGCCTCAATCACCCAACCTCTGGTTCGCTGACCACAGGTAGGGAGATGCCAAAATATTCATATTTTATTGATCAATCACTCAATGGCGCGGTAATAAAAACTGAAAAACTTCATTTTTCATTTTGAATTTCGCTCACTTTGCAGTAATTTTGCAGCAAAATTAATCCACACCTTCTGGACGTGCCCCCTGAGTGCGCCCTAGCATTATGCATTGTGCCCCGAGCATTGTGCATTGAGTTAACCTTTCTGATAATATTTATAACAACATAAAGATATGCAAAAGAGCAAGTTAGGTTTAGATTTTGAAAAAGTTGAATATGCCCGTGGTCTAGCCAAGGGCATTGCCGAGGACGTGCAGGCGTTTGTCGAGCAGTACACCACGGTGGCTGTCGAGCGCACACTGTGCCGTCTGATGGGCATTGATGGCATCGATGACAACGAGGTGCCTCTGCCCAACGTCATCGTCGAGGCGCTCAAGGACAAGGGTGTACTCAGCGAGGGCGCTCTGTTCTTCATCGCCAACGCGATGATACGCACCGGACTCAAGCCCCAGGAGATTGCCGAGCAAGTGGCACGTGGTGAACTGGACATCACCGAGGTGGTGACACGCGACCAGCGCCAGATTGCCGAGGCGCTGCAGCCCGTCATCGACGAGAGCATGGCCCGTATCCGTGCCCGTCGTGCCCGCCGCGAGCACTACCTCGAGACCATCGGCGAGGGTCCCAAGCCTTATCTGTACATCATCGTCGCCACCGGCAACATCTACGAGGATGTGGTACAAGCCCAGGCAGGTGCCCGCCAGGGTGCCGACGTGATTGCCGTGATTCGCACCACCGGCCAGAGTCTGCTCGACTATGTGCCCTATGGCGCAACAACCGAGGGCTTCGGTGGCACATTCGCCACTCAGGAGAACTTCCGCATCATGCGCAAGGCCCTGGATGAGGTGGGCGAGGAACAAGGCCGTTACATCCGCCTGTGCAACTACTGCTCAGGTCTGTGCATGCCCGAGATTGCCATCATGGGTGCCTTCGAGGGCCTGGACGTGATGCTCAACGACGCACTCTATGGCATCCTGTTCCGCGACATCAACATGCAGCGCACACTGGTCGACCAGTACATGAGCCGCATCATCAACGGCTTTGCCGGCGTGATCATCAACACCGGCGAGGACAACTACCTCACCACCGCCGACGCCGTCGAGGCTGCCCACACCGTGCTTGCCTCTGACCTCATCAACGAGCAGTTGGCACTGATGGCCGGTCTGCCCGAGGAGCAGATGGGTCTGGGACACGCCTTCGAGATGGATCCGATGTTGGAGAACGGATTCCTGCTCGAGTTGGCACAGGCCCAGATGACACGCGAAATCTTCCCCAAGGCTACGCTGAAGTACATGCCCCCCACTAAGTTCATGACGGGCAACATCTTCCGTGGCCACATCCAGGACGCGCTGTTCAACATGATCGGCATCTGGACGCACCAGGGCATCCAGTTGCTGGGTATGCCCACCGAGGCCATCCACACCCCCTTCATGAGCGACCGCTACCTCTCGATCGAGAATGCCAAGTATATCTTCAACAACATGAAGAGCATCGGCGAGGAGATGGAGTTTGTCGAGGGTGGCATCTGCCGCAACCGCGTCAAGGAAGTGCTGGGCAACACCATCAAGTTGCTTGAGGACATCACCAAGGAAGGACTCTTCACCGCGCTGGAGAAGGGTATCTTCGGCGACGTCAAGCGTCCCAAGAACGGCGGCAAGGGCCTGGAGGGTGTCACCATGAAGGGTGAGAACTACCTCAACCCATTTGTCGAGTTAATGAAAGGCAAACGATAATAATCAACGAGGCCTCCCTAACCTCTCATTGTGGAGGGAAAACGGACCATAAGTCCCCTTTTAGGGGGATTCAGGGGGCTTCTCCAAAAAACATAGAATAACATGAGCGAAGGACTATATAGCATGGAGGCTAAGGACTACGACAAAACCTTAGACCTCACCAAGATAAAGCCGTATGGCGACACAATGAACGACGGCAAGGTGCAGTTGAGTTTCACGCTGCCCGTGCCCTGCGGTGCCGAGGCCGTCGAGGCCGCCAAGCAGATGCTGCGCAAGATGGGGCTGGAGAACCCCAGCGTGGTGTTCTACCAGGAACTGACACCGGGCTTCACCTTCTTCAACTGCTACGGCAGTTGCACCCACACGGTCGACTACTCGACCATCTATGTGCCCAAGGTGGAGTCGAACACGATGGACATGTATGAGACCGACGAGTACATCAAGGAGAACATCGGCCGCAAGATTGTCATCGTGGGCGCATCGACCGGTACCGACGCCCACACCGTGGGCATCGATGCCATCATGAACATGAAGGGCTATGCCGGCCACTACGGCCTGGAGCGATACGAGATGATCGAGGCCTACAACTTGGGCTCGCAGGTGCCCAACGAGGAGTTCATCGCCCGCGGCATCGAACTCAAGGCCGACGCGCTCATCATCTCGCAGACCGTCACCCAGAAGGACGTGCACATCAAGAACCTGACCAACTTCATCGAGCTGATGGAGGCCGAGGGACTGCGCGACAAGATGATCTGCTGCTGCGGTGGCGCGCGCATCACCCACGAGCTGGCCAAGGAGCTGGGCTTCGACGCAGGCTTCGGCATGAACACCTACGCCGACGATGTCGCCTCGTTCATCGTCCAGGAGATGGTCAAGCGCGGCGTGAAATAAAGAATCAGTGGCTCGCCGATGCGAGCTGTCGGGTGTCAGGAGCTCGCAGGGCGAGTTCCTGACATCTTTTGTTTCAAATTTGTGGGAAACAACCATTTTTAAAAAAATAAATTTGTGGGAAACGACAGATTTTAGTATCTTTGCATTGTCTAAACAACTGATTTCATGGCAAAAAAGGCATTAGTCATACTGTGGCTGGTTGTGGCAGTGGCATGGCTTGGGGCGGCAGCCAGCGGCACGGGGCGGCTCAAGAACTATGACATCTGGAAAGACTTGCCCAGCAAGCAACTCATGCAGATGGGGCACCGTTTCTATGATGTCGGTAAGGCCGACAGTGCCTTATTATGCTACAACATTGTTGCCAACCGCTACCATAGTGGCGACAAGCACAATAGCACCTCGCCTCGTCAGGCTTGCTCGGCATTAAACAAACTGGGCATCCTCTATACCCATTTCTTTATTGACCATGCCAAGGCCAACCGCTATCTGCTCGAAGCCCAGAAGATAGCCAAAGACAATCATTTCATGACCTTGTTGTCGTGCACCTATACCAACCTGGGAAACATCAAGATGATGAATCTAATCTACGGTGACAGCATCATGGACGAAGAAACCCTGCAAATGAATCGCTTGGCATTCCATACCGCCCTTGAGGCCAACGAGGACCCATTGGTCATCATCACTTCGGGTTTCAACTGGATTCAACTTCTTGATGACACGACCAATTATAAGCGTTTTCATCAAGATATTGACTTGTTCCTGAAGTATCCGTTGCCCGACAGCCTGAGGCAATATGAATTTGCCAAGACCTTTGCCCGTGCTATCCAGGAGAGGGGCAAGAAAAACTATGACACTTACTTGCAACTGTTGGACTCGGCCTATGCGCATGTCTATCACAAGAACATGCTGAGCAAAGAAATTTTTGGCGAACAGATCATCAACAGCAAGTGTCGCTTTTTCATTGAGCAACGCCGCGACAAGGAAGCGGTCGACTTGCTGCATGAGCAACTGCACAAGGCTCAGAACAAGGGTGATAAATATATATCATTCGTCTACAGTCATAGCCTGTACCAGTACTATCGCAACATCAAGGAAGACTCCATCATGGGCGACAAGTTCGAGTTGATGGCACTGCGCTACAAGGATGAGTTTATGAATCAGACTCATCTTCTCGATGCCGAGAAGGCCGAGTTCTTGTTCCAGATTGACGAGATCAATGCCGAAGTGCAAGAACTGACCGCACGACAGCGCCTGACTAAGGCTATTGCTTGGACGGTCGCCGCGTTCACGCTCATTGTGTTGGTACTGCTCTATCTGCTGTGGCGCAAATACAAGCAGGAGCAGGAGAAGAACCGCAAACTCTATGAGAACAACCTGGCCCTGCTGGCTGCCGAGGAGGAGCGACGCCAACAAATCATTGAGCAGCAGCAAGCACCCAAATATCAGTCGCATCAAGTCGAAGAGGGCGAGATGAGCGACTTGCTGCACCGCATCCTCTACGTCATGGAGACCAGCGAGGAAATCTACGACAACGATTTCTCGCTCGAACGGCTGACCGAACTGGTCGATGCGACATCCAAGAACTATGTGTCGCAAGTGCTCAACGGTCATTACCACCAGTCGTTCCCCAACATCGTCAACGAGTACCGCATACGTGAGGCATGCCGCCGCATCAACGACCCTGAGCACTATGGGCACCTCACGGTCGAGGGCATCGCTCAGAGCGTTGGGTTCGGTTCCTACCCCAACTTTGTCACCAACTTCAAGAAGTTCACTGGCCTCACCCCCAATGCCTACCGCAAGCAGAGCAAGCCTCAATCTCCCACCAATTCCCCCGATTGAATTTGGTCCACAGGAAAAGACATAAGAACAAGAGGACAATAATAGGGTACTTCGTAGTTTGATTTTAAGAACAGAAGCCATCAAGTTTTTTATCATGAATTAGAGAATTAAAGAATTTTGTTCGTTTGAATTCGTTTAAGTTTGTTGTTTAATTAGACATAAGAACAAGAGGACAGGTCTTGTTCCAAGAACAAAATGGAACTTATGTTCTACTGTCTAATAAACTCATGCAGATCTAGCGGATTTGAGCAGAATAAAACATCTGCTTGATCAGCAAAATCTGCATGAGCCTAAAATCATAAAATCTGCATGAATTTTCATGTCAATCTGCGCCATCTGCGTGAGATTTCTGGACAGAAAGGCAAGAGAAGAAAAAAATGATGTCCTTCTGTTCTTATGCCTTTCCCCTACCGAAAATCATAGTAAAATCGCATTTTTTAGGGCGATTTTCTTCTATTTTATAAAACAGAATGCTTCTCGGTGCCTAAAATTTGGCGTGAGGTGGAGGACGGCTCTACCTTTGCACTCGAAATGTTGAAGCCCCCCTCAGTCCCCCCTGTCCCCCTAACCCCCTAAAGGGGGAATAAGGTGCTTAACACCCCTCCTTCAGGAGGGGCTTGGGGAGGCTCCCATCTCAATTCATTTATTATTCACCTTTTAAAACCAAACATTATGAAAGTAAGATTTTTACTATGTATGATGGCTCTGTGGGCAATCTGCGCTGCTGCTCAGCCCCAGATGCCACGAATCCTGGAAGACGGTTTCCGCCTGATGCCCAACCCGCATCAGTTCACTGTCAAACCCATGAAAGCCGCCGACAAGGCAGAGAAAGGAATTGCTGCAAAGACCACAAAAGCCACCAAGCGCACCGAGGCACGCGCCGATGAGGCCACCTATCAAGTGAACTTCGTCCTAGACTTCGATACCGAGTGCCAAAAGGCTTATCAGATCCGCTTATTAAGCAAAGATTACGAGACTGGTAACTTCGACCAAGAAATATGGCAATTAGAGAAAGGAACGACAACACTCACTGTTCCTGGTGGCACATACGACATTATTGTGGAGTTTTGGCAACTGGATCCATTGTTGCATTTTGAATGGTCGCTCTATTCGTTGAATGTCATACGTGAACAGGTCAATATAGACCAAGATATGGATTTGAGTTTTGCTGCTAGTGAGGCCAAGAATCACATCCATTTCCAAACACTCACCATTGATGGTGAACCTGCGCGTCCTGGCAGATATTCCGTTGACGAGAATTGGAACTGGACCTTGTTGGAAGAAGGAAATGTTGAAGATGTGTGCATCCAAAGTCGACTCTTCTGCAAGGATTACGGAACTTTAAATGAAATCAGCGGCAACTTTGGAGCAATCGCCGAGGGTGAAGTTTGGCATAATGCAGGTGACGGCGCACGCGGTGACTTCTTTGTCAACGATGTGAGCGACCGTTGGGCATTCTATTCGTTCCGCACGGCTCTTAATGGACGCAATATCTACACTTCGGCCTACGAGGTAATAGGAGCATCGGGCGATGCCACCGTGAGCAATGACCCATCGAAGTTCCAACTCTTTGAGGATCCGTTTGTCGCAACAAACCATTTGGGCGAGGATGTCTATCAAGGATTCAGTTACGGTCCAAGAAATGCTGCTGACTGGACTTGGGGTACAACGACTGTCTCTTTTATCGCTCCGTTATCTGAAGGTGATTCTTATAAGTTCTATCTGAGCGCATCAGCAGAGGATAGTGAGGTTGGTTATGTGCCCTACATCACCCCAAATGTGTCCATCAAATATGAAGAAGAAAGATACGAGCCCGTCTTGACCAGCACGCCGTTGACTATTGCCAATGGTCAGGCCATCATGGCCAACAATGGCCCATTTGAAGTGCTTGGCAATGAATATACTGAAGAGCTTGATGAACTGGGACGCGACATCACTGCGCCCCCATTCTGGCCCACGCACCCCGTTTTCTCTTATCCTGTTGAACAAAAGAAAGATAACCTAGGCAACAACTGCCCCCTGCTGGCAACCCTGCCACTGCAATATGAGGTGACCTACAACAGGGAAGACGAGGAAGGAAATCCCGTGTCAGAGACCTACCGCAAGATGGAGTTTAACTTCAACTATATGGGGCGCTATGGCGAGACCAAGGATGACTCCGGGATGGCACAGGTCAAAATCAAAGTCAATGGCGAGGAAGCCATCACAGCAGATGGCGCATTCTTTGGCCAACTGGATGAGCTCATCACGGGTGTCATCGATGCCGCCATTGACAAAGAAGACATAGTCGTAGATGACATGGCTGGCTCAAACAAGGCGCAATTGCACTACACGGCCGGTGCCAAGGATCAGAATCCGCCCACAATGACCATGCTGGGTTTCAAGGCTAATAACGGTGATGTTACCGACCGTTTTGCCACTGCTGAAGAGGGCACACTCCAGTTCAGTGCGGGCGACTTTAATTTCTCGTTGACACCGAACAATTACCGTGCATTCGAGCGTTTCGCTCCTGAGTCGGTGGAGGTGAGTTATTCGCCCTACGGCGAGGACAACTGGAATGAATTGGCTGTGGAGGAAGTGCCTGAGAACTACTGGCCTACGATGGGATGGTTCTATACCGGCTCGTTGGCTGGCGTGACGGGCCAAGGGTTGAACGGCTGGTTCGACCTGAAGATTCGCTTGACCGATGCCGCCGGCAACTGGCAGGAGCAAGTGCTCAGCCCCGCCTTCCGCATCGACGACCTGGCCTACAGCAGCGTGGCAAATGTCGGCAAGGACAATGCCCGCGAGGTGGCACGCTACAGCATCGATGGCAAGCGTGTCGATGCCAACCATCGTGGCGTGACCATCGTCAAGATGAGTGACGGCACCGCCCGCAAGGTCATCGTCCGTTAATCTCACGCAGATAACGCAGATAAAATAAGAAAACAACTTAAACAAATAAAACAATTTAAAATAATAAAGAATTAAGATTGTTGAGTAAGTTGTTTGAGTTGTTTTTAAAAATCATAATGGTTCGCAGATAACGCAGATTATTTCAATGTAAAACAAGCAAAAGGCCGCCCGGTTTTAATCAGTTTGAAGTGACCCCAAAAAGTTGGA
>DGWI01000057.1:2281-43440 GCA_002396085.1 Porphyromonadaceae bacterium UBA4262 | reverse complement strand
GAAAAAAGTGCCGAAGTCAGGAAATGGATTACACAAAAGGGACGGCAATTGATGCCGTCCCTTAATTTTCGTCCTTAATCCATAAACCGTTAAATCATTTGACGGGATTTGATCTCGAGGTAGCGGTTGATGACGTTGATCGAGAGGCGGTCGGGAGTGGTGAGGAGCGAGAGGATGCCTTGCTGCTGCAAGGTGGTGACGATGAGTTGCTTCTCGCGTGAAATTTTCTCTGCTATGATTTGCTGGTAATATTCCTCACTGTCCAATGGCTTCTGGTCAATGAACTCGCTGATTTCCTCGTCGGCAAAGAAGACAACGAGCAGGCGGTGCCGCTGGTTGAGCTGCCGCAGGTAGGGCAACTGCCGCTGAAGGCTGTTCAGGCCAGCGAAGTTGGTGTAGAGCACGAGCAGGCTGCGCTTGCGTATGAGGCGGTTGACGTTGATGAGCAGCGCCGAATAATCGGTCTCGCCGAAGTCGGTCTCTTGGGCATAGAGCGTCTCAAGGATGTTCTGCATCTGTGTGGATGACTTGGCGGCCTGCAGAAACTCGTCGAGGTCCTCGTTGAATGTCATGAGTCCAGCCTTGTCTTCCTTACGCACAGCGACATAACTCAGCACAAGTGAAGCATTGATGGCATAGTCGAGCAGAGTCATGCCCTTGAACGCCTGTTGCATCACCCTACCCTTGTCGATGAGGTTGAAAATCTGCTGCGACCGCTCGTCTTGATAGACATTGACCATGAGTTGGTTGCGGCGTGCACTAGCCATCCAATTGATGCTGCGATACTCGTCACCCTGCACATATTCTTTGATTTGCTCAAATTCGGTGTTGTTGCCAGCCCGACGGATGCGCTTGATGCCCAACTCGGTGAGGTTGTTGCTCATGGCCAGCAGCTCGTAGCGGTTGAGCATGAGATAACTGGGATAAACCTTGACGTCGACAGGACGGTCGCAGGTGAAGCGTCGCTGCACCAGCCCCAGGACTGTGGAGGCGAACACACGGATGTGGCCGAACCCATAGACGCCGCGCCGTGTGGGACGCAAGTGGTAGACGATGCGACACGTGCCGTGCGGCTGCAGGCGGTGAGCGAAGTTGATGTCCCTGCGCTGAAAGATGTGAGGCACCTCGTCGATGACATTGAGGTCGATGGCAAAGGGATAACTGCTGTCGATGTGCAGTGCCACCTCGTTATCGTCGCCACACGAGAAGCGGTCGCTGCATTGGCGCGATGCCGTGATGCCTTGACGGTGCCACAACATGGCGATGTCGGCTATCACTGCCAATGCGAACAGCACAAGCAGCACCTGCCCTACCGTGAAGAGCCAGGACCACCAGAAACCCGTGGCAAGAATTGCCACAATGGCGAGGATGATAATATAAAATCGTCGTGGAAGAAACAAGCCTTTTTCTTGAATTGAGAATTGAGAATTGAGAATTATACCCCATCCCTGGCCCCTCCCCTTGGGGAGGGGATGTTGTGGGAGAATTCTTTTTACTTGGGGACTTCGACTTTGTCGATGAGCGACTGGGTGACCGAGAGGGCATTGTAGCCCTGCATCTCGGCCTCGGCAGTGAGCAAAAGACGGTGCTGAAGGATGCTGGGCGTGACGGCCTTGATGTCGTCGGGGGTGACAAAGTCGCGTCCCTGCAGCAACGCGAATGCCTTGCTCGCCTGTAGCATTGCGACTGCCGCACGTGGCGATGCTCCGAGGAAGACGGCACGGCTCTGGCGTGTCTGCTGCACAATCTGCACGATGTAACGCACGAGCGAGTCCTCGACCAGCACAGCACTGAGCATGGCTCGCATCTTGAGGAGTTCGTCCTGTGTGATGATGGGTTTGATGTCATCGAGTTTGGTGAGCCGTGCGTTGCGCTGATGGCGGTTGAGGATGTCGACCTCCTCATCGGCAGTGGGATAGCCGATGGTAATCTTCATCATGAATCGGTCGAGTTGCGCCTCAGGCAACTTGTAGGTACCCTCCTGCTCGACGGGGTTCTGGGTGGCAATGATGGTGTAGACGGGTCCCATCTTGCGAGTCGTGCCGTCGATGCTCACCTGTCGCTCCTCCATGACCTCGAAGAGTGCGGCTTGAGTCTTGGCTGGAGCACGGTTGATTTCGTCGACGAGGATGATGTCGGCAAATGCCGGCCCCTCGTGGAAGTTGAACTCCGAGGTCTTCATGTTGAACACCGTTGTTCCCAGCACATCGCTCGGCATGAGGTCGGGGGTGAACTGGATGCGGTTGAACCTAGCATCCACCAGACGTGCCATGAGGCGTGCCATGAGTGTCTTGGCCACACCCGGCACACCCTCGAGCAGCACATGGCCGTCGGCGAGGATGGTGGTGAGGATGAGGTCGATAGCCTCGGTCTGCCCCACGATGGTCTGCGCAATGGTGTCGCGCAGTTGCTGAATCTTGTCGGCAAAGGCGGTCAAGTCGACGCGCGGTGCCATGTTTTCGTTTTCCATATTATTATTTGATGAGTTTTCGAGTAATCGAGTTTTCGAGTGGTCGAGTTTATTTGAGTTTTGAGAGGACGAGATTGAGATAGTCGATGCAACGCATGAGTGTGCGGTCGCTAGGTTGTTCGTTGGTCCAGCCAACGATGCTCTGCAACTGCTGCTTGAGTTCATCACGCGGTATGCCCGACTGGTGCTGCAATTGCAAGTAAGCATCATCGATGTGGTTCTCGTCATTGAGATCAATCATCGTGAGTTTGCGCACCTCCTCGACAAAGAACTGATACTTCTTGGCCAGCAAGTCGGCATTGTCGTGGCGATGGAAGTAGAGCGACCCGATGTGCTTGACCATCTCGAGCGAACGGTTGACCGGCGGCTTGATGACTGGAATGACGCGCTGCCGCCTGCGCGCAGTGAAAAACATTGCTAGCACCACGGCAAGCAGCATGAGCCATACGGCCCACTTCATGGGCGGCTGCGACAACACATAGCGCAACGGCGACTCGCTGACACCACCAGCCTCGGTCTTGGCTTGTGGATCGAGCCTGATGACCGGGTAGTGCTCCAGTTGCGAGAGCATGCGCAAGACCAGTGGCGCGGCATCGCACTCGATGACACCATAGTTGGTGAACAACATGGGGCAAGCAGCAACCAGCAGACGGCCATCCCTCAACTTGACCACACCAGCAATAGTGTCTTTTTCAATATGAACAGGTTCAATCTTATAATCATCGGCATCTTCATCCCAGTACTCAAAATCTTCCTGATAGTCTTCCTTGACAACCAATGTCTTGAACAGGCCAGGCTTCTTGATAGTGATAAATGCATCGGTGATTTCATTGGGCACACACCAATCTCGTGTGGCATACTGTGTGCCCTTATTGACCCAAGTGAGCGTATCAAGATCCTCTTCCAGAACATTGCTTTTAAGCAACCTCACCCAGGGATAGTCATATCCATAAACTCTGAATCCCATTACTTGCTCGATAGTGTCGGAATTCCATGATCCTGATGCGACAAGAAACTGATCGCCCCTGAGGAGCATGTGCATCATCGCCGCCTCGTCGGTCAACGACAAGGGCAGGTCCTGCGCGGTAATGAGATAGACATGACGCTCATCGACAGGAATGGCAGTCTCGAGTTGCGACAAGGTGAGCGTGGTCGTTGTGTAGCCTTGTGGCAGCGATGCCACCATCACCGAGTCGAATAATGCCGAGCCGAAGGGCTCGTCGTCATTGTGGGTGAAAGTCGGCTTCCACGTGAAGTGCTTGGGTGTCGCCATCTCGATGAACATCATGGACACAAACAGGATGACAATGGCGATGATGAATGTGCGCATACCCTTCATGAGTCACCTCCTTCCTCGTTCGGCTGGGCCGTTGCCATCTCGTCGCTGATGCGTGCTATCATTGAGCGCGAGCGTGAGAGCATCTGTTGGTAAGTATCCTCGGTCGCCTCGAAGTTGCCATATCGCACCCGCAAGAAATCGTTGGTCATCTCGCGGAACTCGATGGATCGCTCCTCGCAGGTGTACTGCAAGGGAGTCTTGTAGAGTGCCCACTCGATGCGCCCATTGTCGGCCAGCCATCGCAAGGTCTTGAGGTGGGTCAGACGTGTCGCCTCGCGCCAGTCGCGCTGCGTCACAGCCTGGTCAATGCGCTCGTCGAAGTCGATGCCATAGATGTCCTCATCCTCTACCTCGTAGTCCAGGTCGGCCTTCCCGTCCCGGCGAAAGATGCCCACATCGTGAGTGAACAGATAGATGCCCGCCGCGATGACCACAACAATGCCACCAATGAGCCAGTAGAGGGATGTCTCATCGCCAGTGGCATGCCTAAATGTCGTACTGAACATTTCTTCCAGCCAGCGAACAATGCGATCGATGAGCGAGTAGTCCTGCTCAATGAACTCGCGGTGGTAGTCATAGTCGGGTGCCTGCTGCAATTGCCGCACCAGCACCGTGTCGCACTGCAGGGTATCCAGGAGTTGTAGCGTGTTACTAGGCATGGCAATCAGAGGTTTTCAAAGTTATCAATATCGGTCAGTAATGACTTGTCCTCGCGCTGCTGCACCGAACTGCCATAAAGGTAGGCTCCCGAGATGAGCACAACCGCCACCGAAAAATAAGTGACGTAGCAGAACAGGACCGAGAAGAGATTGAATAGCGACTTGACCAGCACATCAACAATGGGGAGCGTTGCCAATGTTGGATCGGCAAAAAAAGACTTGAGCGCAATCAACAAGCCCCAAGGCAGCATGACGACACCCTCAAGCACATAGACCATGACAACGAGTGTGAGTGCCATGAGAATGAGTGCACCCATCTGCCTGAACCCCATAACGAAAGCCCGCTTGATAGCCTCAAAGAGGCTGACGCGCTCCAAAGCAAAGATGGGAGAAATGAGCAGAACGGGCAATGCCAATACCATATAAGCAAAAAATGCGATGGGGATGAACACTTGTATCACAGCCGAGATAACCAAGACTGGTAAGAGAATGAGCAACAACGGCACCACCGCCACTGCCATGCGCCCCAGTATGGGCCAAAACTGATGCCAGAAGATGCTGCCAGTGACTGTAACCAACCCATCGGGACGGTCGTGATAGAGTTTGACCATGGTCCAGATGAGCGCATTGAGCAAGACAAAGCCCAAAGTGCCAAACAAGATAAATGCAATCAAATCGGCCATGGGTGGCTCGCTCGTATTGGCAATGGCAGAATCCACAACAGTGACAATGCCCACCGTCTGGATGATGCTCACAGGCAAGATGAGATACAAGGAGTAGCGCAGCAGAATCTTCCAATTAGAGCGAATGAAGTCGAACGCGGCATTCATACACTCGCTGGCAGTGCGCTCCTTGTAGAGGAGGATGCGCGGGTCGGTGGGCTTACTGTTGCGTCTCATGGCTGCGGAGATAAGGTAGATAGACGTAATAATAGAGGATAAAGGCCGCCGAGAGTATAATGAAACCTCCGCGCAGGGCGTTGGGCGCATGGGTGTAGCGTGTGAAGTAGCCCTCGACCACGGCAGCGGCGATGACCACAGGCAACGTGCCCACCACAATCTTCAGCCCACGCTTGGCTGCCCGACGGAATGACTGCATGCGGCTATAGGTGCCTGGAAAGAGCCATCCATTGCCCATGACGATACCCGCCCCGCCCATGATGACGATGGTCGAGAGTTCGAGCGTGCCATGCAACATGATGGCCAGCATCGCTTCGCCCAGGACCCCCTCGTTGTAGAACAACGTGGTGAATGCGCCCACCATCACGCCATTGTTCATCAAATAGTAGACAGCCCCAAGGCTGGTCAAGATGCCCATGGCGAATGCCATGAGCGACACGCGCACATTGTTCAGTGCAATCATGATGAACGACTCGGTGTCACCCCAACTCTGATAGACCGCGGCAGGGTCGCCCATGCGTATGTTGCGTAGTGTCATGTCGACATAATAGTCGCCCAATATCAAGCGAGTGAAGTTAATGTCGTAGAGCGATGAAATGACACCGATGCCAATGAAGAGCAAAAACACACATAGTGACAGGAGCAACTGCCGGCGCACATCCCACACCGCCAGCGGCACCTCATGTGACCAGAAGCGTGCCACTCGCGACCATTTCTCGCGTTTGTTGCCATAGATGCTGGTGTGTAATTGCAGGGTAATGTTGTTGAGATATTGTGTGATGCGCGAGTTGGGATAATGCGTCTGGGCGAAAGCCAAGTCGGCCGTCAAGTCGTTGTACATATCAGCGAGTTCATCGGGCGATTGCGCCTCAATGGCCGACATGAGGTATTCATACTCACGCCATTTGCGTATGTTCTGTTTGATGAAAACAGCCTCTCGCATATCTGATTAGTTAAGTCGTGTGCAAAGTTTCGGCAAATTTAGTTGAAATTTCCGAGAAAATGATTAATTTTGCCGAAAAAATATAGTGTATGGCTAATTCCCAGTTAGTAACTGGACAATATGTGACACTGAGCCAGATGCCGGGCAGCCTGGCCGACCGTGTGTTGGGGCAACTGATCGACAACATTGTTCTCATTGCCTATGCTGTGGTAGTCACCATGCTGATCATGAATACTCAAATCAACGAGTTGGGCAATAATGCCTTCGCAGCAGTGATTATTGCCCTATATTTGCCCTTATTGCTCTACCACCCCCTGATGGAGTTGCTGCACCATGGCCAAAGCATCGGCAAGACTGTGATGCACACCAAGGTGGTGAATGTGGATGGCACCAGCCCTACACTGGGTGGCTACTTGTTGCGGTTCATCCTGTTCCCGATAGACTATGCTCTCGGTTTAGGTCTAGTGTCAATTATACTGACCCAACGGGCTCAACGGCTGGGTGACCTGGCCGCCGGCACGATGGTGGTCAAGACCAAGGCTGCTTATATCCCGCTACCCGACTACAGTTACACGATGGACGGCTATCTGCCGACCTACAGCGAGGCTGCCGAGCTGACCTTGAATCAGGCAGAACTAATACATCGCGTGCTAACTTACAACAAGCCCGACCGATATCAGTTGGTCGATCGACTGGCACTGAAGATACAGCAGACATTGGGCATTGTGCCACAAAGTGGCACACAAGAACAGTTCTTAGCGACAATGCTCAATGACTACGGTTACTACTGCTCGACCATCGAAGCGTAATTCACAATTAAGTATTTAGAATTAAGATAAATAATAAGATATGGACAACAAGAGATTAGGACAAATCAAGAATCTGATTATGCTGGCTCTTGCCGATGGCAAGGCAAGCGAGAGCGAATTGGCATTGATAGCCGCCATTGCATCGCGCGAAGAACTGACACAGGAAGAACTAGACAATCTGCTAGAGCATCCCGATAGCATACACATCGAGTTGCCCCAAGAAGAGAGCGACAAGTTGCGTTACCTTGAGGACATGGTGTCGCTGATGCTGATAGATGGTGATCTGGATGACAATGAGATGGCTATGTGCAAGATCTACGCCATCATGCTAGGTTATGAGTCAACCATTGTTGAGAAGATGATTCTCGACATTGTTGAGAAACTGAAGTATGAACAATGACATCCTGATCATTCCTGACGTGCATGGCCGTACGTTCTGGAAAGATGCAGTCAGCCGCGAAGCATTCGGCACTGTTATCTTTCTGGGCGACTATGTAGACCCCTATCCACGAGATGGTATCAGCAACGAACAGGCTCTCGGGAATTTCTTCGAGATCATCGATTATGGCAAGACGCAGGACAACGTGGTGATGCTACTGGGCAACCATGACATGCACTACTATAGCGAATTATTTGCCAAAAGTGGCATGAGCAGCCGATACTGGCAAGATGGCAGTATTCTGTTGAAAGAAATATTTGCTCGCAACAAGTCACTCTTCAGTCTGGCTTATGAGACGACACTCAATGACCATCACTACCTGTTCACCCACGCGGGAGTGAATGGTGCGTGGCTTGAAGCCAACCACGAGATCGTCAGTGTGCCCGATGCCCAGCATCTGAACCAACTTCTAGATAGTGGCGAGGGTACCATGGCACTAGCCCAGGTGAGCAAGATGCGCGGTGGATTTTTCAATGCCGGAAGCATTGTGTGGGGCGATGTTCGTGAGATGCTTGTTTCCAATGGTTTGCCCGAGGTGTATCAGATATTTGGACACTCACAGCAACGCGAGACTCCCATCATTAACAAAAAAATGGCCTGCATAGATGTTCGCAGACCATTTGTGTTGCGTCAGGGCCAACCAGGCATCGAGCCGGTTGAGTATGCCTAAACCTTAATCGACTTGCTGGAGGGCGCGCGCCAGCTGGTCGGGACACGATGTAGCCTTGTAGCCACAGCGTATGCCTCGTAGTTTCTTGATTACCTCATCGCGGTGCATGCCGTGCACAAGTTGCCCAATACCCTGCAAGTTGCCGTGGCATCCCCCAAGAAATGTCACATCTTGAATAATGTCATTATCATCGAGTGTGATGTCGATCTGTTGCGAGCATGTGCCGCTGGTTGTGTAAGTGATGTGTTTCATCGCAGTTTGCGTAGTAATGATAAATCTAATACTTTAATTTGATTGGTATCAAAGTCAATAATGCCACTACTGTGTAGGCTGTTCAAAGCATTGACCAGCGTGGATCGCTGTGTGCCAAGCAACGTGCACAGATCCTTCTGCAGGAATGAAATGGTCACATCCTGTGAGAACTGACTCGTGGCAATGGCAACGATGAGCGACAAGCGCTCGCTGACCGAGCCATGACAGGTGTCAAGCAGACCAGCCATAAATCGCTGGCTCTTGCGCGACAGGTAATTGAGAATGTTGAACAAGAACACCTTGTCACTCTGTATGACACGGATATAGTCGGCCTTGCGCAGTTGCATGATTCCGCACTCGTCCATAGCCGTGACCCTAAAAGGATATGCCGTTTCTAGCCCGAAGAGATAGTCTGGCGCAAGCACATTGGGTGCACTCAACGTCTGCTCGACACTGACCTGAAGATTACGGAACTGTGTCTTGACTCTCACCTTGCCCGAGATGACAAATCGCATGTGGGTGCATGTGTCACCCTCGCCGATGATCGTGTCACCCTCGTGGAACTTCAAGAAGTGAAATGGCATCTTCTCGATCAATGCCGATAATTGCTGAGCGCTCACTCCCTGAAAGAGCGGCAATTGCATGAGTTGTTCAAACACAACAAATAAAGAATTTAAAAATTAAGAATTAAGAAGGGTGGAGATGAGTTGGTCGCGAGTTAGCGACTGCTGCTCGCCAGTGGTCATGTTCTTGAGAGTGATCACCCCCTGCTCCATCTCGCTCTCGCCCACGATAGCGACAAAGGGGAATTGGCGTTCGTTGGCATAGTTCATCTGCTTCTTCATCTTGGCGCTGTCGGGGAACAACTCGGCACTGATGCCAGCCTTGCGCAGGGCCATAACGTGACCTAGTGAGGCGATGGCTTCACGTTCACCAAAGTTGATGAACAGCACCTTAGCAGATGCCACAGTGTCGGCAGGATAGAGGTCGAGCGCGTTGAGCACATCGAAGATGCGATCGGCACCGAAACTGAAACCCACGCCCGACAATCCAGGCATGCCAAACACACCCGTCAAGTTGTCATAACGGCCACCACCCGTGATACTGCCAATGGCCACATCCATGGCTTTGACCTCGAGGATAGTGCCTGTATAGTAGTTGAGGCCACGCGCCAACGACACATCGAGTTGGACAGTAGCGGTGGTGCCCACCTGTGCCACGTGGTCAATGACAAAACGCAACTCCTCGATGCCCTTGAGCCCCACCTCGCTGATGGCAAGCAACTGACTGAGAGTCTCCAACTTCTGCTCGGTGGTTCCGTCCAGTGTGAGCAGTGGTTGCAGTGCATCCACCTGACTCTGGTCAAGTCCTTTCTCCATAAGTTCGGCGTTGACGTTATCCAGACCTATCTTGTCCATCTTGTCGATGGCAACAGTGATGTCAATGAGTTTGTCGGGCGCACCGATGACCTCGGCAATGCCACTAAGCACCTTGCGATTGTTGAGTTTGATGACAATGCGCACCCCAAAGCGACGGAACACCTCATCGATGAGGGTGACGAGTTCGACCTCGTTGAGCAGCGAGTCACTGCCCACGATGTCGGCATCACACTGATAGAATTCACGATAACGCCCCTTCTGAGGACGGTCGGCACGCCACACGGGCTGAATCTGATAGCGCTTGAAGGGCATTTGCAGGTCGTTGCGGTGCTGCACCACATAGCGAGCGAATGGCACCGTCAAGTCGTAGCGCAACCCTTTCTCGCTGATTTTGTTGGTCAAGTGCAGCGAGTCGCGCTGCTCCATCAGTTCGGCAGGTGCATCCTTGAGAAAGTCGCCACTGTTCAGAATCTTGAACAGAAGTTTGTCGCCCTCCTCGCCATATTTGCCCATAAGGGTCGAGAGGTTCTCCATGGCGGGAGTCTCAATCTGCTGGAATCCGTAGAGTTGGAACACCTCGCGGATGGTGTTGAATATGTAGTTGCGCTTAGCCATCTCTATGGGCGAGAAGTCGCGCGTGCCTTTGGGAATCGATGGTTTCATCCTAATCTTAATTGAGAATTGAAAATTGAGAATTGAAAATTATTGGATTGACGATTAGTCAAGTTTGAGGACAGCGAGGAAGGCCTTCTGGGGTACCTGTACGGTTCCAATCTGCTTCATGCGCTTCTTGCCGGCCTTCTGCTTCTCGAGCAGTTTGCGCTTGCGGCTCACGTCGCCGCCGTAGCACTTGGCTGTCACATCCTTGCGCACCTGGCGTACGGTCTCGCGAGCAATGATCTTGGCTCCGATGGCGGCCTGGATGGCGATGTCAAACTGCTGGCGCGGGATCAAGTCCTTGAGTTTCTCGCACATGCGGCGGCCCAGCGACACAGCGTTGTCTACATGGGTCAAGGCACTCAGGGCATCGACTTGCTGACCGTTGAGCAGGATATCAAGTTTGATGAGTTTGGACTCGCGGAAGCCGTTGATGTAGTAGTCAAACGAGGCATAGCCCTTGGAGATGCTCTTGAGTTTGTCGTAGAAGTCAATCACGATCTCACCCAGGGGGATATCGAAGGTCAACTCCATGCGGTTGCCCGAGATGTACTCCTGCTTGGCGAGTTCGCCACGCTTGGCGAGGCACAGGGTGATAATGGGGCCCATGAACTCGCTCAGGGTAATGATGCTTGCACGGATATAGGGTTCTTCGATTTTCTCGATGAGGGTGACATCGGGCAGTCCGGCGGGGTTATGCACCTCGGTCATGTTGCCTTTCTTGTCATAGACCTTGTAGGACACGTTGGGCACAGTGGTGATGACCTCCATGTTGAACTCGCGGCTCAGTCGCTCCTGCACAATCTCCATGTGCAACAGTCCCAGGAAACCGCAGCGGAAACCGAAACCCAGCGCCACACTCGACTCGGGGGTAAAGGTCAGAGCCGCATCGTTGAGTTGCAACTTCTCGAGCGAGGCCCGCAGGTTCTCAAAGTCCTCGGGCTCGATGGGATAGACACCGGCAAAGACCATGGGCTTTACCTCCTGGAAACCCTCGATGGCCTTGTCACAGGGTGCCTGAACATGGGTGATGGTGTCGCCCACACGCACCTCAATCGAATTCTTGATGCCAGAGATGATGTAGCCCACGTTACCGGCGCTAAGTTGGTCACGCGGCGAGAGTTGCAACTTGAGCACACCCATCTCGTCGACATGGTACTCCTTCTGCGTATTGACAAACTTGACAAAGTCGTTCTTGCGCAGGGTGCCGTTGAGGATCTTGAAATAGACGATAATGCCACGGAAGGGGTTGAACACCGAATCAAAAATCAAGGCTTGCAGCGGTGCTTCGGGGTCGCCCTTAGGGGCTGGGATGCGACGTACGATAGCCTCCATGATTTCGGGTATACCCACGCCAGTGCGCGCACTGCAGCGCAGAATCTCGCTAGGGTCACAGCCCAAGAGTTCAACAATCTCGTCCTCGACCTCGTCGGGATGCGCGCTGTCCATGTCAATCTTGTTGATGACAGGAATGATTTCCAGACCGTTGTCGATAGCCATATAGAGGTTGCTGATGGTCTGCGCCTGCACGCCCTGCGTGGCGTCAACCACCAGGAGCGCACCCTCGCATGCGGCGATAGAGCGCGACACCTCGTAGGAGAAATCGACGTGTCCCGGGGTGTCGATGAGATTGAGCGTATATTTCTCGCCATCAAGCACATAGTCCATCTGAATGGCATGGCTCTTGATGGTGATGCCTCGCTCGCGCTCCAGGTCCATATCGTCGAGCACCTGAGCCTGCATGTCCTTGCCCACCACAGTGTTGGTGAACTCAAGCAGGCGGTCGGCCAGCGTACTCTTGCCGTGGTCGATGTGCGCAACGATGCAGAAGTTTCTTATTTTGTCCATATCTAGAATTTGCGGTCAGATTTCATTGAAACTGCAAAGGTACTGCTTTTAATTGAGAATTGAAAATTGAGAATTGAAAATTAAGATTTATTTCGGGACAATCGATGGGGTGAAAGTTTATACACGAATAATCTTGAAAGTTTCTTCATACATCACACCGCCTGTCGCAAGGATGGCATGCATTCAGGCTGAACACATTTTCTATCAATGGCTCCTTTAGGGATTGAATTCCGCTAATATGTAGTTTGTGCTTCTGCCGCCCTCGCTGGTTTTAGTTAAAACACCTTTTGCAATTAGATCTTTGATGTCGTTGAGAGCAGTGTCGGATGAGCATTTGGCAATTTTTGCCCATTTGCTGCTAGTCAGTTTCCCCAAAAAGTCATTAAATAGCATATTCAACAGTTTTCGCTGCCTTTCGTTGAAAGACACATCGCGGTAACGTTCCCAAAACTCAACCTTTCGCATTACCGCCGACACTGTGCTTTCGGTGGCATCTAGCGCTTGCTCAAAGCATTTTAAGAACCACAACAACCATTGGGTGATATCGCCATTGCCATGCTGTGTTTTTTCTAAAACATCGTAATACTCTTTCTGCATCATTTTTATCTCGGCCGAGATGCTATAAAATCTCTTGCGGCATTGCTCGGAGCGTGCAAGAAGCATATCGGTCAACGCCCTTGTGATTCTTCCGTTACCGTCGTCAAAGGGATGGATCGAAACATACCAAAGGTGGGCTATAGCCGCTTTTAGCACAGCGTCAATTTCCACATTCCCGTTTACCCAAGAAATGAACCTTTCCATTTCTTCCAGAACACGTGCCGCAGCCGGGGCTTGATAATGCACTTTCTCCTTACCCATCGCTCCCGATACTACTTGCATATCCTCAGTGCGGTATTTTCCCACGTTGATGCGGTACAAGCCACTCATACCTGTGGGGAACAACACGTTGTGCCAACCGAAAAGCCGGTCGTGAGAGAGAGGCTTATCATAGTTTTGGGTTGCATCCAACTGCATTTCAACCACGCCGTCAACGTAACGCGACACAGGAACAAGTCCAGCGATCTCGATACCTAAACGTCGAGCAATTGAAGAACGCACTTCGTCAAGATTTAACTGTTGCCCCTCAATTTCAGATGAACGCACGAGTTCCAACGACAAGTTGGAGAGGGTTGCTTCGTCTTGCGAATCGAACCCTAACGACAACATACGACCGAGTACAACACCTTGCTTGGCGCGTACTCGCCCCAGTTCGTTTAATACTCTATCGCTGTTGTATCGAAACTGCCACCAGTTTTTATAGTCGTGTATATATCGCATAAGCCTCGAATTTGGTGGCAAAGTTACAGTGATTTCGGCGAATAGGCAAATTATTCGCCGAAAATTTTCGGCGAATAGACGAATTAATCACCGAATCCAACATAAAACAGCGGGTGTGGCTCAGATTGAGCCGCACCCGCTGAGTGGATTATGTGTGTGTTTATTTGACTTCCTCGAAGGGGACGTCCTCGGCGCCACCGTTCTGGTTGCCGCCCTGCTGCGGTCCCTGTTGTCCGCCGAAGGGGCCTTGAGCGCCGCCGAAGGGGCCTTGCGGTCCACCGGGCTGGCCTTGAGCGCCTGCGGCACCGGCTGCCTGATACATCTTCTGGAAGAGATCCTCCAGTTCTTTCTTGGCCACGTCGATGGCAGCGAGATCCTGCGCCTTGTGGGCATCCTTGAGTTTGCCCAGAGCGGTCTCGATCTGCGACTTGAGGTCGGCGGGCAGTTTGTCACCAGCCTCCTTCATGGTCTTCTCGGTTTGGAAGATGAGAGCGTCGGCCTCGTTGAGTTTGTCGATGCGCTCCTTCTCCTTGGCATCGGCTGCAGCGTTGGCTGCTGCCTCGTCCTTCATGCGCTGGATCTCATCGTCGGTCAAGCCGCTGCTAGCCTCGATGCGGATGCTCTGCTCCTTGCCGGTAGCCTTGTCCTTGGCACTGACGTTGATCACACCATTCTTGTCGACATCGAACGACACCTCAATCTGCGGGATGCCACGGGGTGCGGGAGCGATGCCATCGAGATGGAAACGACCCAGTGTCTTGCAGTCCTTGGCCATGGGGCGCTCGCCTTGCAGCACATGCACCTCAACCTCGGGCTGGTTGTCGGCAGCGGTCGAGAATACCTGGCTCTTGCGCACAGGGATGGTGGTGTTGGCATCGATGAGTTTGGTCATCACGCCGCCCAGTGTCTCGATACCCACTGACAGGGGGATGACATCGAGCAGGACGATACCCTCATCGTGCAACTCACCACTGATGACACCGCCCTGGATGGCTGCGCCCACAGCGACCACCTCGTCGGGGTTCACGCCCTTAGACGGAGCCTTGCCAAAGAAACGCTCGACAATCTGCTGGATGGCGGGGATACGGGTGCTACCGCCCACAAGGATGACCTCGTCGATGTCGCTAGTGCTCATGTTGGCATCGCGCAGGGCTTGCTCACACGGACGGATGGTAGCCTGGATGAGGTCGTCACACAATTGCTCAAACATGGCGCGGCTCAGAGTCTTGACCAAGTGCTTGGGCATACCGTCCTGCTGCGTGATGTAGGGCAAATTAATCTCGGTGCTGGTCGAACTCGACAGTTCAATCTTGGCCTTCTCGGCAGCCTCTTTCAAGCGCTGGAGAGCCATGGGGTCACGACGCAGGTCAATGCCCTCTTGCTTCTGGAACTCATCGGCCAGCCAAGAGATAATGCGCTGGTCGAAGTCATCACCACCCAGGTGAGTGTCGCCGTTGGTCGACTTGACCTCAAACACGCCACCACCCAACTCCAAGATAGAGATATCGAATGTACCGCCACCCAGGTCGAACACGGCGATGCGCTTGTCATCGTCGGTCTTGTCCAGACCATAGGCCAGAGCGGCTGCGGTAGGCTCATTGACGATGCGCTCCACCTTCAGACCAGCGATTTCACCAGCCTCGATAGTAGCCTTGCGCTGAGCATCACCAAAGTAGGCAGGCACTGTGATGACTGCACTGTCGACAGTTGTTCCGAGGTAGTCCTCGGCAGTTTTCTTCATCTTCTGCAGCACCATGGCCGAAATCTCTTGCGGAGTGTACTGACGGCCTCCAATCTCGACACGGGGCTGATTGTTACTGTTGGCGACCACCTTGTAGGGCATGCGCTCAACATCCTTGGTCACATGATCCATCGTCTCGCCCATGAAACGCTTGATCGAGAACACGGTGCCCGTAGGGTTCATGATTGCCTGACGCTTGGCGGGGTCGCCGACGATGCGCTCACCATTATCTTTAAACGCCACGACCGAAGGCGTTGTGTTGCGACCCTCACTGTTGGGGATCACGACGGGGTTTTTACCCTCAAGAACGGAAACACACGAGTTGGTGGTTCCCAGGTCAATACCAATAATCTTTCCCATTTTCTTATCTTTTTTATTTGTTAATAATCTGAATTTGTAACTGTCGCTCATGACGAGCAACCGCTAAAAGTAAAGCAAATGCCGTGCCAATGAGAAATGTGACAAACCTGCCACTGTGAGTGCTGACAAGATGGCACAAGACTGCAATTCAGAATTAAAAATTAGGAATTAAGATGGCATTGTGGCAGAGTGTGTGGTGCCTGATGGTGGCATGAACGCAGTCATACGAGCCACGAAAAAATCTTAATTCTTGATTCATCATTCTTAATTCTTGGGTAAAAAGTAGTAACTTTGCACGTTTTTTTTGAGAAAGTGCCAGACAGATGAAGCCCACACCAGCACAACAGCAGAAGTTTGTCAAGATGACCACGCAGCCCGTGGGCCGTCTGGTGACGCAATTGGCATTGCCGTCAATTGTGAGTATGCTGGTGTCGGGCATCTACAATCTGGCCGACACTTTCTTTGTTGGGCAGATCAACACCCAGTCGGTGGCGGCAATGGGCATTGTGTTCAGTTACATGACCATCATCCAAGCCATCTCGATGTTTTTTGGGCAAGGCTCGGGCAACTACATCTCGCGAGCACTGGGTCGACAAGAGATTAGCCAAGCGGGCACGATGGCCTCGGTAGGGCTTGTGTCGTCGGTGGTGACAGGCGTTGTCCTGGCTGCGCTGGGATTTGTGGTGATGGACCCACTACTGCGGTTTTTCGGGTCGACCGACACCATCCTGCCCTTTGCCCGCGACTATTTCACCTATATATTACTAGGCACGCCATTCATCATGGGGTGCTTCACGATGAACAACCAGATGCGCCACCAGGGCAATGCCTCGCTGGCGATGCTGGGCATCCTGTCGGGCGCGGTGCTGAACATCGCGCTCGACCCGCTACTGATCTTCGGCATGGGACTAGGCATCAGCGGTGCCGGCATAGCCACAGCGGTGTCGCAGGCTGTGGGGTTCGGGCTGATGCTGACGCTAGTGGGTCGTCGTGGCGGACTGCCTATCAGGCTGTCGCAGTTCCACCCCACCCTATCGCGCTACAACGAGATAGCGGCTGGAGGCCTGCCCTCGCTGGCCCGCCAGGGATTGATGAGCATATCGACCATCAGCCTGAACCTGATGGCAGCAAACTATGGCGACGAAGCGATCGCTGCATTTTCGGTAGTGGGTCGTGTGGCAATGTTGGCTGGCGCTGCGATGATTGGCTATGGTCAAGGTTTCCAGCCTGTGTGCGGATTCAACTATGGCGCAGGCCACTACGACCGTGTGCGAGCAGCATTCTGGCACAGCGTCAAGGTCCTCACGTTCTACTGCACCCTGCTGGGGATTGCGGGATTTGCGTTTGCCAGCCAGATTATTTCATTGTTTGTGTCGCATGATGCCCGCGTGATTGAGATAGGTGCCGAGGTGCTGCGTTATCAGTGCTTGTCGTTCCCGTTGAGTGGATTCATCGTGATGTCGAACATGTATCTGCAGAACATTCGCCGCACCGTCCCCGCAGTCATCATGGCCTCGGCACGTCATGGACTGTTCTTCCTGCCAGCCTTGTTTGCCGGGTACTGGCTAATGGGATTGTTAGGCATCGAGATTTCACAGGCCGTGGCCGATGCCATCTCGTTTGCCCTTGCCATCCCACTGAGCCTCCACGCCCTGCGCACCATGCAACCCAAATGACCATGAAGAGGTTAGTGACACTAACCAGTTGAGTTTTTTATATAGAAGATATGTACAGTTTAAAGTATAAAGTAACAACGAGTGCCTGCGACAGCGAGGGACGGCTGAAACTCTACCCGGCACTACAGATGATGCAAGACTGCTCGGAGATGTGGATAGACTCAGAGCCTGTAGTCAAACAGTATTTCACGGATCACGAGATGACACAGTTGCTCGTCTCGCGCCAAGTGGAAATCATGAGAATACCTGAGTATAAAGAAGAATTGACCGTGACGACCTCGGTCTACGACACCAAGCCGATGTTTGGATTCAGGAACACCTTTATCTACGATGCTGCCGGCAAGCCTTGCTACCGGACATGGAGCATGGGGGCGTTTGTGGACAAGTGCAACGGCAAACTCACACGCATTGACGATGACACGATGGCATCGCTGACCATCGAGCCGAAGTTGGAGATGAACTACCGCGACCGCCGCATCATTCTGCCCAAAGAAGGTGGCATGACACTTGAACCCATCAAGGTGCTGAGAGCCGACATCGACTATAACAAACACCTCAACAATGCCAACTATGTACGCATGGCGATGGAACTGCTGCCCGAGGACTTCGAGGCTGGTGACTTGCGGATGGAGTACCGCGTGCCAGCCAAATTGTACGACATCCTCACCCCCACCATCTATCACATAGACAACGGCATCATCATCGCTCTGGCCCGAGAGTCAGAGACAAGTTGCATCATCGAGTTCACGGAGTGATCGATGGGGATGTGGCGGTGTACCGCGTTATCATCAGGCGATGCGAACTGGCTGCCCTTTTTAAGACATAAGAACATGGGAACAATAGTTTTAAGAACAGAAGGCTTGAGATTTGATTCTTGGTTCTTAAGCGAGGGACTGGGGGGTAGATTTCTAACACCAAGACCATCAAAAAAAGCATATCTATTCGCACACTACCCTTGGCGCACTGACTCATGCTGTAAACTTAGTCGAACTGAAGAACACCTTTCCCGACTCAACTGGGAAACACCGCCGAGGCGTTCAAGCCGGGAATGGTCTCAACGGAGTTGAATGTCAGCTTCGCCTCGGCATAGTCAAGCGAGCGTGCCTCTGCTCTCGGCTCGCGTGACATTTCTACACTATTAAAATTTAACTCCATAATTCTGCGATTTTCTCACCGCAAAATTATGGAGTTAGCTCCGTTGTCTAAAAGACAAGACTTAGATGTCTTTCCACTCGTATATTTTGTCCCTATCCTCGTTGCAGATCACATGGGCAGTACGTTTTTCTTTTGAACCGTCAGGGGCCATGACGTTATAGACCACATTTGTTGAGAACCGGACATCACCATTCTCTTTGTAATAGTCGTTGCCGTAACTGCTGACAAACTCAACCGACTCACCATTGGTGAGCGTTGAAGTCACATAGTTTACAACAACTTCTTGGAGGTTCTGTTTCTCAACATTGCCATGACCGGGCAAGTGAAGATGCCCACTTGTTGCGTAACAAACAGCGAGGAACAAGGCAATGCAAACTGCAATAATAGAAACTTTCTTCATGTCTTGAAATTTTTTTGTTATACTTCTTGTTTTGTCATTAGACGCAACAAGAGGTATAAAAAGTTGCAAATGGTAGCAATTTCTTTATAAAAAATTTCAAGATTATTGATAGAGAAAATGCAGCAAATTCTTGCCTGGCGAATTTGCCCAGAATTGAGCAGCTTGAACTGCTGGGTACCCTTGTAGAAATTGTAGCGGAGCGGCATGCAGTTCCGCCATTCCTGGATTTCACCTGATTTCGTCCATAATTTGATGTCGACGGGGTCGCCGGCCTTAAGCATCTTGCGTAGTGTGGTGATATGAATGCTGTGAGCCATAGTCGTTAGTTGTAGGTGGGATTGTATTGTTGCGTGAATATCCTGTCGTGGTCCACGGAGAGATAATCAGTTTGCAGGTAGGTTCTCCTGTCTGCATACTGATAGGTGAACTTGACCGTGTTGAGTTCGCCGTCCCGGTCGTGGATCTCGCAGGTGAAGTCGGTGATCAGCACCTGCGGCATATAGGTGGGATTATAGGAGCCGTAGGTCTCCTCGCCGAAGTCATCACGCTTGGTAGCCATATGCACGTCATGGCTGTAGAACAGCTGCTCAATCCACTTGGCTTGCTCCACGGTCAAGCCGGAAGTCTCGACCTCATACTCCTTCTCGTTCTGCTGGTTGTAGAACGTGGATATGCGGTTCGTGACGGCGACAAGGCCAAGGCGCTGAAACTGCATACGGCCTACACCGAGAACGGCACCCCCTATTATGTCGAGGCTGATGTGGTGCTTGAATGCCGAACGATGTACGCAGCACCCTTTGATCCGCAATATTTCAAGGACGATGTACCCAAGCAGATGTACTCGAATTTCCCTGCAGGTGTCCACACCATGTATATCGGCGAAGTGGTCAACGCCTGGAAGAAGTAGCAGATGCGCAACCACCCGCATGATGACAGGTTGTGAAATATCTGGGGTATCACATGAAGGGGCATCAGGAACGTCGGTCAGTAACGGCACCTCACGCAGTACTTGCACATACTTGATGCAGTAAGCGCCATGTCACACACTGGTCATGTCGCCACTAGCGTTCATGTCAAACAAGACAACCGATTTGCGAAAACGTTGCATGACAAACTGAAGAAAAAATCAGGGATACCTCAGGTTATGCTTGGCGAACTGGTCGATGTCGAGGGGCTTGAGGCCGCAGTTGTCGAGGGTGCGGAACTCGTTGTGGTCGTTGACATAGAGGCGCTGTGCGGGCTGGAAGGCTGCGTTGCCCAGTGCCAATTCGGGTTTCAACAGCCGCGAGCGGATGCCTGCCAGGTCGAGCAGGGTGTGATACATCACCATGTTGGTCGAGATGGGCTGCTCGGCATGGGCGACGAGCGTCTGCCACTGCGCAGCGTGTGCCTGCCGCCAAGCATCAGTAGCCCAAGCGATGAAGGGAACTCGCAACTGATAGTAGGTGGGTATGGGCGAGGCATGGAGGAAGCGTCCGCGACTGTCGTCGAAGATGTCCTCGCCGTGATCGCTGGTGAAGAGCATCACAGCGGGTCGGCCACTGGCCTGCAACACGGTCATGACGCGCGAGAGCACAAAGTCGGCGTATGCGACGGTGTTGTCGTAGGCGTTGACCAACTGCTGGCGGTATTGTTTTTCGGCTGTAGGGAAGTCGGTGTCGCCGAACACCTGGTGATCGGCTGGATAGCGATCACGGTACTCAAAGTGCGAGCCGTAGCAGTGCAGGACGATGAGCAGAGGCTGCGTGGGCTGTGCCTTGAGCCGCCGCTGTAGCAAAGTTACCAATTGCTCGTCATAGGGGTTGGCAGAGAGTGGCAGGCTGTCCTTGATGAAGTGGACATCCTGTGCCTCGCAGCCCAGGAAGTCGATGAACGAGCCGTTGCGCCGCTGATTGCTGTAGAACGAACTCTTGAAACCAGCCTCCTCAAAGGCACTGATGAGACCGCGCTCACGGTAGAGGCTGTCGTAATGGGCTTGACTGGCGACGGGTGTCAGCAACAGAGGCACACTCTTGTGGGTGGTGTTGCTCATGGTGATGGCATCGCGGTAGCGCACCAGCGACCGGGCAATGGAGTCGCCCTGCAGATGTGGCGTGGTGGGACGGTCGTAGCCATAAAGTGCCATGTGGTCGGCAAAAAGTGTCTCGCCGATAACCAGGACATATACCTCGGGGACCGAGTCGCTGCGGGTCAAGACTGCATCGTGCTTGAAGCCAGCCGATGTGTTGACATAGTTGGCCGACTGATAGGCCCGCTCGAAAGCGAGTGCAAAGTTATAGCAGCCATTGATGGGAAAGATATCGTCCTGGATGCGGAAGCGGTTATCCTTAAAGCAATTGACACCCAATAGAATCAATGAGACAATCAGCAATGCCCCACTGAGGATGCGCTGGTTGTGGCGGAATCCCTCGCGCAACTTGGCCCGATTGCGAATCGAGACAATGCTCAAGCCAATGCCAGTGCCATAAACCACAATGACAAAGATAACCGACGGCAGCAACTGCGAGAGCAACTCGTTGACCTCGGTGGGATTGGTGGTGATGACATTGAGGAACATGTCGACGGCAATGGGCGACTCGCCGAAGAGGTAGAGCAGAACAATCTGGAATGCCGCCAAGAAGTCGAAGAAAAAGAGCCACCAGAACATGTGACCGGGCTTAGCCTTGAGGGTCATCGCCATCCAGTAGGCTGCCAATGGCAACAGGATGTTGACTACACGAGTGAGTGTACCGGTCGACTCGGTGAAAAACATGAACAGGTTGGGCAAGATGAGCATGCCCAAGAAAATCCAGAAGAGTATATGTTGGTTTTTGAACAAATGCATAATTAATTCGTCTAGACTATCTAGAACTTCTAGAATATCTAGAAAACTAGAAATACAATAGATTAGAAGGCTTCGTTGATGTTGAACATGAAGCCCGATTGGCCCCGCTTGCCAAAGCCGTAGTCAAGGCGAATGTTGACACGACGACGGAACTCCCAACGCAAGCCTAAGCCATAGTTGGGCAACCAGTTGCGGAATGAGTCGCTATCATGGAACACACTGCCTGCCCCACCCCACACGACGAAGCCAAAACGACGGTAGACATACTGTCGCAACTCGACCTGTGCAGTGACCATGTGCTTGTCGCGATAACGACCATGATAATAGCCTCGCATGATATCGCTGTCGCCCAGAAGCGCCATCATAGCCCATGACGGATTGCCCAAGTTGAACAACGCGGTGACTTGGCCAGCAATGATGGCATCTCGCCAAGCCTTGTGATAATAACATGCCTCAAACTCGGTGGTTGAAAAGGCATAGCGATTCCACAGGAATTTGGGTCGAAACATCTGATTGAGATAGACATACACGCCACTATAAGCATTGGTCATGAGATCACGGCTATCGTACTGCAGCGTCAGGCCGAATCCATAGTTACGCACCACATGATCCTGACCATCAAGAAGTTCCTCATCCTCGACATCACCGCTGTTAGCATAGTCCCACTGCAACATCGGTCCCAGATAGAAATCCTCGGCCAAGCGAAAGAGAAACTCACCCTTGACTTTGTAGCTGTGTTGGTGCAACTGTGTCTTGCGGTCACTATCAGCCCGGTCATAACCTATTCCCCAGAAGTTGCGAGGAGCATACTCAACTTCCATTTCATAGTTGAATCGCTTGCTCTCCTTGGGGAAGAACATGGTGCCCTCGACCCCTAATTTCCAGAACCCTGCTGTAGTGACGTTACCCGTGATGGTAGCATTGCTGGGTTGAATGGTGTCACAACCATTGAGGCGATATTGCGCCACACCAGCCACGCCGAGGTTGAAACGCGAGTCGTTGGCATAACTAGGCCCGCCCAAGAAACTGATACTAAACCGTTTAGGATTTGATGTAGCAGTATCATTATCTAGACTGAGATAATCCTTAATCTTCTGGAAGAATCCACCCCGACGCACCGAATCGGCCGGCTCGGCCACAGCCACAAGCCCCAGCATGAGCAACAGGTATGTCACAAAAATGCGAAACATGGCCGCAAAGGTACAAAAAGTTTCCGGTTTATGGTTTTAGTTTTCAGTTTTCGGCTAATCGATTGCCGTTATTTTTGCGTTTTGCGCCTCTTTTTGGGTTGGCGCAGGCGGCGGGCATGTTCGCGCTGCTCGTCGGCCAGGTCATCGAGGCCAATGCGGTCGTAGATGTGGGCGAGCTGATCGTGCGGCTCGGGACGGGTTTTGTCGGCCTTGCAAGCGCGCTTGAGGGCCTTGATGGCCTCGGGTGTGTGCTTGCGGTCAAGGTGAATGTGTGCCAACCCCATGTGCGCATCAAAGCAATTCTTGTCGAGTGCCAGTGCATGGTTGTAGCCCTCGACGGCCCGGTCGGTCTGGTCGATAGCGGCCATGAGACGCGCCTTGCCCAGCATGGCCTGAATGCACTCGTGATCGATGCGCAGCGCCTTGTCATAGTTGGCCAGAGCGGTCTTGATAGCAATATCATCGAGTGGTGCTGCCTCGCCGTAGGGCACCGCGTCCTCACCCACAAGCGAACCGAAGCCCTGCGACTGGTCGCCCATGGCGGCGTATTCCTGCGCCAGTTCCTTGAGCAACTTATGCTGGGCATCGACCGCCTCTTGCAGTGTCTTAACCTGCTTGACCAGCCGGTTGAAACTGGCAAACTTGGTGGCAATGAGGCGCTGGACGACAGGGTTCTGGATCTGGTTGTTAATGGCTGAAGCCTGCGCAAAACACTCGACACAGTCGCGCCATTGCTGGTGTTCGAAGGCATGGTTGGCCCGGACATAGAGTTGCCGTGCCTTCTCGAGATTCATGGCATCATCGATGGCCCGCTGGTCGTTGAAACGCCGGCTAAAGTCGACTACGGCCGTGTTGACAATGATGTCACGCTCGGTCAAGGGCTTGAGCAACGTGATGCCTTCGAGCGAAGTGCATCGCGATAGTGCCACGTATGTTTGTCCGCTAGTGAAGGCTCCACCAGCAAAGTCGATGACCACATTGTTGAACGTCAACCCCTGGCTCTTGTGTACAGTTAGTGCCCATGCAGGCTTGACAGGAAACTGCTTGAACGAACCGAGGACATTCTCGACCACAGCTTTCTTCTTCTCATCGTAGGAGTACTGGATGTTCTCCCACACCTCTGGTTCTATCTCATGGATGACACCATCCTCAAGGACAATTTGTATCATCCGCTCGGTCAACTCATGCACTTGCCCGATGGTGCCATTGACCCATCGTCCCTCCTTGTCGTTGCGAATGAAGATGACCTGGGCACCAACCTTGAGTGTGAGTTGCAACGATGTGGGCAAATCATTCTCGGGGAAGTTGCCCTCTATCTCGCCCTCGTAGACAAACTCGGGTGTCTTGAGTGCTGCCATGTGGTCATCGTTGATGCTGTTGACCGTGTCGCGACGGGTAGCCAGTGTGATGCTGAAGCCCTCGTCGCTGTAATTAGGGTTGCACCTCATGTTCAGGCACATGATATCGGCCTTGGTGGCATGACTGACACGGACGCGGTCAAGCAGTTGCACAAAGTCACTATCGCTCTGCCGATAGATTTTGCGCAACTCAATGGGCACCAGCCCCAAGTCGTTGAACACCCGGGCATTGAAGAAAAAGAACTGGTTGTAATCGCGCTGCAAGATTTGTCGCATATCGCGTGTGACCACAGGCTCTAGTTGAAAGATATCGCCCACAAAGAGCAGTTGCTTGCCGCCAAATGGCTCACGCATGTTTCCCGAATAATTGCGCAACACCTTGTCGACAAAGTCGATGATGTCGGCCCTCACCATCGAAATCTCATCGATGATGATGAGGTCGAGTTGCTGGATGAGTTTGACTTTCTCCTTGGTATATCGCAGGGTCTTGCGTATCTGGCGTGGGGCAAAGTCGGGGTCATCGGCCAACAGTGGGCGAAATGGTATCTTGAAGAACGAGTGGAGTGTCTGCCCTCCCACATTGACTGCAGCAATGCCCGTAGGTGCCAGCACGACATACTTCTTGTGTGTGTTGGCACAGATATACTTCAAGAATGTGCTCTTGCCCGTGCCCGCCTTGCCAGTCAAGAATACCGACTGGTGGGTGTGCTGAATCAGATTCCACACATTCTGGAACTCAGGGTTATCGAGGTCAATATTTTCGGGCAGTTTGATATCCATCTCTTGTCAATGCACCTATTATCAAGAATCACCGCCATGAGGCAGGCTATTCTGAGCCCAGATGCCTCATAGCGGTGCAAAGTTAGTGTTTTTTTGGCAAACAGCCAAAACCACCGTTACTTGCCGAGCATGATGTTGATGACGATATTGACATCACTGACATCGACCGTGCCATCGCCAGTGACATCGGCAGCCGCAGTCGGCTCAGCCTTGCCCAGCATCATGTTGATGACCATGTTGACATCGCTCACATCAACCTTGCCGTCACCAGTGACATCGCCCTTTACAGTGGGCAACTCGGTAACTACATTGATGAGTTTGTAACAGTTGGCATAGTTGCCCACAGTTCCCTCGGTGCTTCCGTGGCGTGCCTCGACCATAATCAGATAGCGACCAGGCTCGAAGTCGATGCGACTGGAGATGTTGATGGTTTTCTCCTCGCCTTGTGCAATCTGCTGATTGCCCATGTAGAGAATGCCACCATTGGTGAGCGTGTACTGCCGCATGCGCACATAGACATAACCGTTGTGGTCGCTGGGAGCACTCAGGGTCAATGATCCCGTGAGTTTCTCGCCCTTGACCACATAGTCGGGCAGGTCAATAGCCACCGCATTGAGGAAGATGTCGCTGGCCTCACCAATGTTGATGGTGAGTGGATAGGTGTCGTTGTTGGGGTCGGCCGTGATCTTGCCATCATCGGTGGCATAGGTGATGATCACGCGATAGGTGCCCGGATCGACCGGCAACTTGCGGTAGAA
Source organism: Porphyromonadaceae bacterium UBA4262 (assembly GCA_002396085.1). Taxonomy (GTDB): domain Bacteria; phylum Bacteroidota; class Bacteroidia; order Bacteroidales; family Muribaculaceae; genus Sodaliphilus. The sequence continues at coordinate 17,517 of DGWI01000057.1, read as the reverse complement.
AGTGAATGTGCGGGCTTCGCCTTGCGCGACCGTGGCATTGCTCTGCTGGTAAACGTAACTCTTGGTCGGGTCGTTGACATCTACCAGATTGAGAATTACACCCACATTGCCTGCACTACCATAGTTGCGGGCATTGAGTGCAAAGTAGACATTGTCGCCCTGATTGGCTATCTGCTCACTGTCGGCACGTCGCCATTGCACGGCGGTGGTGAGTCGCATCACTGGTGTCTCGGCCTTGGGCAACACTTGCACGATGGCCTCGCCTTGTGTTTGCTCGAAGGGATATTGCTCAAAACCTTTCTCGAATGCCGTCAGGCGATATTCGCCACTGGGCATCGAATCGGACAAGTTGACCAGCAACGAGACCGTCTCGTCGAGCGAATCGTAGACCTTGACCTCGTTCTCATAGTCAAAGACCACTCTATCGTCGGCGGTACTGGTGAAGCGAATGACGATGTTGCTCAGGCGCACCGTCTCGCTGTTGTTGCGCAGGCGCAGATTGAACATGGCAGTGCCCTGCTCATAGACCTCGTCGTCGGGCAGGAGGTCGGACAAAATGGTGACATCGGGATGCGCGCATGACTCATCGATATTTTGTATGCAACCATCAACAACGGTGGTGTTGAAGAACCCCACATACGGGTTTCCTCTACTGTCACGACCGCGGCAATAACGCATCAGTTGCCAGTCGGCCTCATCGCTCTCGCGGAACACCATCCACAAGGTTGCGTCGCCATCGGCGACCTCGCTACCCACCTGCTTGGGTATGTCGTAGAACTTGGCCATCAGTTCGATGCCTGTGCGACCCGAGGCAAAGCCCTGGATGTTCTGCTGCTCGACCTTGAGCACTTTGACGATCTTGCCATCGCGCACCAGTGCCACGCCCGCCTGCCCGGTGAAGGGCTCGGTGTCGAAGTTCTCGATGGTGGTCATGACATCAAACTTGTCGCTGCTCTGCGTGACCAGACGCATACTGAGCGAGTTGTACAATGGACGCTCGTACATAGTCTGAGAGGCAGGTGGCTGGATGCCCGTGATGATTTCTTGATCCCTGTTATATCCGCCAGTGCCGCCACCGATGCCCAGATCATCGGGATCAAGGTGGCTTACCAGGAAGTAGCCATTGCTACGGCCATACCACCCCCAATTGATGTGCACAAATCCTTCGGTGTCATAACCATCGCACACAAAGGCGTGTCCACTGAAACCGACATCGCTCGATGCAGCATAGTAGACAGGACGGCCGGCATCCAACTCCGACTTGATGAGTTCGAGCCACTCGGCGCTGTCATAGTAGTCGCGCTTGCGCATGGTCACCGCCTGATCGTAGGTGAAGTAGTCGCGCAGTGCCGCCGGCACCACCATCGAGTGCGCGCCACTGCCCTCGGGCGCATACTCCATGTCAACCGCCACGCCAAACTGGGCGGCAAGCGTTGCCACAGCGTTGGCCTGATCGCTGGTGTACTGCCCATCATCATAGGTGGGCAGCATGCTGTCCCAGTCATAGGTGGTATTGCCGAAGTCGGCCGTGACACTTTGCCCGTTGACAGTGATGGTCTTCGAGCCTGTGCCGTGCTCGGGATACTTGTGATAGCGCATAATCTGGGTCACAGCTGTGGCCACACAGCCCACATAGTAGTGCGTTCCACTATAAGTGGGGCACATCGAGTTGTAGGGCTCGCCCTGCCCCCACAGGATGTCGCCTAACAGAGGCTGCACGACAGGCGTACCCTGGCTGACCACGCGATGCTGAGTGGCGCTGCGCTGACGGCACGCATTGACATAGGCCTCGTTGAGCGAGAGCCAGTGACGCAGGTTGTCGGGCATATCCTCGTAACTGAACGTACCCTGCGTTGCATAGCCCAGAATGGGCTCGGCAGCATCATCGCCCGACACAATGACAAAGCCCTTACCATCGGGGTGATTGAATACATAATAGGGTGCCTCGGTCTGAGGTGCTCCGCGACGCTGCACACGCTGCCATTGACTGACAGGCTGCATGATAGCAGAACGGTTGAACTGATTGGCAATCATTTCGGCCCGGCTCCAGTCGATGGGACTAGCCCCGGCGACGAGTGCTGCCATCAATGCGAAGAGAGTAACAAATTTTCTCATTATTAAGATTTATTTTTAAGGAAACAAGTTTATTCGATTTTGAGTTGACAAAGGTAGACATAATTTTGATAAAAAACAACTGATGGCTCCGAAAAACACATTTATTCGTAATTAGCACAAATTTCGTGCAACAATATTCAGAAATCTAAAAAAGTTAAGCAGTAAGGTCGCTAGATGCTTTAATGTAGTTGAGGTGTGGCAAGCCGCGTGTAGCCCCAGACGATAAAAGATACACAAAAAAGACGGCACCCTGTGATGAGGGTGCCGTCCATTAAGCGGTTGTTGATGGCTATCAAAATCGGAAACCGATAGTAGCCGAGATGCGATTGTTGTTGTCCTTGACCTCGTCGCTGACGGTGGGCAGGTCGTTGATACCGGGGAACATGTGATAATTGTTCTTGCGGTTCTTGTGAACGTATGCCATGTCGAGGTAGAAGTTCTTGTGGTGGTAGCCCAGACCGGCAGTGATGTACTGTGTACTCAGGTCGTAGGTATAGGCTGTGCTGATGCCACACACATTGACATCAATCTGATCGTTCTTGACAGCATCCTTGGTCGAACTTGTCTGGTGTGAGAATCCGGCACGCAGGCTCCACTTGGGTGTGAGACGATACTCAGCACCGATGCGGATGATGTGCTGCCCCTGCAGATAGTCTTTGACATCCTGGGTGGTGTACTTGTTCTCGGTGAAGTGGTCGTAGTACTCCCAGTCGTCCTTGACACGGATGCTGGGTGTCCCGACGTATTCATAGTCGGCACTGACAATAGCCTTGCTGCCAATCACACCAGCCACACTGCCGATGAAGTGCCACGGCGTGCGCAGGTCATAGTCCATGCGGTAGGTGTCGGTATAGTCCTGCAACTTATACTCGCTGGCATTAACCGGATAGAACGCGGTGTTGAGCGTCTGGTCAAAGCGGTCGGTCATCTCGTAGTAGGTGGGTGTGTGGAATGCCAAACCAAAGCGCAACTCGTTGATGGGCTTGACAATCACACCAATCTTGAAGTTGTAACCCGTACCTGTGGTACGCGACCAGTTGGTGAATCCCAGATCCATATCACCATCAACAAGCACTGCGTCGGGATCATCGGGCTTGTTGTAGACCTCGGTGTCATAGAGCGACTCGCCATAGTACTGGTTGTACTCGTAGCGGATGTCGGTGATGCCGAATCCCATACCCCAGTAGAGTGTATTGGCAATGTTACCGCCCAAGTTGATGCCGAACTCGTCGACATGCCCACGCTCCTCCATGTCATACTCGCCAAGTGCGGTGACACCATCAAATCCCAGACCGGCAAAACGGCTGCCCTCGGCGTTGACAGGGATGACAAGGTAGTTGTTGAACGCCAGCACCTGATTCCAGTCGGCTGAACTATTATCGATGGGGTTATCAACGAGGATGTCATCGGCAGTGATGCCCTTGGCCATCATCTTGTCGGCAAGGTAGTTGGTAATGCTAGTATTGATTTCGCCCGCACCACGATAACGGCGGTCGAAGTGCATGAGCCGGTTGTAGGTCACGCCCCAGTTGAAGTTGGGCATCGTCTCGTTATCAAGTTTCAAGGCCCCTACATAACCGAAAGTGTTGACATTAAACTTAGTCTTGTCTTCGGTAACACTCGCAGTCTTGGTGCTATTCAGGTCGAGACTGAGCGTCAAGCCAATGTCGCTGCTGCGATAGACACCGATACCTGCGGGGTTCTGGTTGAGCGACGAGATGTCACCACCCAGTGCGCCAAAGGCACCGGCCATCGACATGAATCGCGATGTACCACGCAACTCGGTCTGCGACAGTCGCAGGTTATCGAATGCATACTCACATTGAGGTGGCTGAGCCACAGCCGCTAGAGCGGCGGTCAGGGCAAAGCCTAGGATTGTTCTTTTCATTTTCTTATCTTAAGTTTTGAAATTGCTTAATTAATGTAGAGGCTCTAGATATTCTAGATGTTCTAGAGCCTCTAGATAATTGTGCATGATGCATTGTGATTAATGTCTGCGACCACCGCCGCCACCGCCGCTGCGTGAGCTACCGCCACTGAAGCCGCCGCTGCTGCGCGAACCGCCACTGAAGCCGCCACTGTAACCACTGCTGCGTGAACTGCTGCCGCTGTAACCACTGCTGCGCGAACTTCCGTAACTGCTGCTACGCGAGGTGCCGTAACTGCTACTGCGCGAGGTGCTGCTAGGCGAGTAACTGCGGCTGCTGCTCGACGAACCACTGTAACTCGAACTCGATGTGCCACGGTTGCGAACGCTACCACCGCTGTAGCCAGTGCCGCCACCACCGCCCAGGGTGTTGCGGTCGATGTTGCCCACTGCACTGCTGGGACGCGTGCGACCTGTATTCACACCCGACATGGTGCTGGGACGCGTGCGGCCTGTAGTGATGGTGCCGCCACGATGCGTGTTGTTGCCGGCTGTGCGGACACCCGAGCGAGTGCCGTTGCTTGTGAAACCTCCTCCACGGCGACTACCCGAGCCACTGAGCAGACTGCGGTGGTCACCCGGCAGGCGATTGTCACGGTGCCAGTAGCGGTCAGTGTTATGATAGATGGTGCCGTAACTCCACATGTGCGGTCCATAATGTCCCCACGGACGTGCCCAAGGGTCGTACCATCCACGCCAGCCACCATGCCAGCCCCAACCCCAGCTCCAGCTGCTGTAGTACCAGGGGCTGTGCCAGCCGTACCAACTGTAGTAGGGACGATGCCAGCCATACCATCCGCTGTAGTACCAGGGATCCCAGAACGGGTCATAGAATGGGTCATAGGCATAATAAGGCCAGTAGTTGCCGAAGCCCCAGCCGAAACGAGGCGTGTAGCCATAGTTCGAGCCGATGATCAGATTGACCGTAGGCGCATTGTCGTAGTAGAGCTCAACCAACTCGTCATCGTCACTAAGCACAACGATGTCGGGATTGTAGAATCGCTCGATGCGCTGGGTGTTTCCGAATGTACCCTCGTTCTCGGGTGCATCCAGATAGAGTGTGTCATTCTCAGGCTGAGCATAGATGCCTCCTCGACGGTTGTACTCGTCGACATCGCGGTCAGTCTGATAATTCTTCTGAACAGTGACCTTGTATTGGGTGGGCACCTCAGTACGAGTTCTTGTGGTTTCCACCTTCTTGGTCTCCTTCTTCACTTCGGTAGTGGTCTTGCCACCATCGTAGTAGATGTCGTCATAATCCTGCGCTTGGATTACGGTGCCGGCACCCAGTGCCAGGACACCCAGTAGTGTTAAAACTCTCAATTTCATATCGGTAATATTTAAAACAATTGCTACTTTTTTACTCTTTTGACTCTCGGTATAACCAAAAGTTTAAAGGCAATTCACCAAATTCGTTGCCAAATTAGTCATAAGTTTTGACATGACCAAAACTTGGGTAACAAAAAGGACTCTTTTGGGCCATTTTTAAACATTTTTTATTGTTTGACATGCTTACATCATGTGAATAGCAAAAAGCATGCCACGCCCGGTCGCAGCACACGGCGAATGATATAAAATCGATAAACAGATTCAAAACATCGACGACTGGACTGATATGGTTGTCGGTTGGCGGTTATCGGTTGGCGGTTATCGGTTGTGGCTAAAAACTGAAAACCGATTACTGAAAACCGAAAACCGAAAACTTTTATGTACCTTTGCAGCATGATTGACAACAGAGTAATTTTATCGGCACCCATCCAGGGATGGACCGACCATGTGTGGCGCACTGCTCACGCACAAGTCTTCGGCGGCGTTGATGCCTATTATGCCCCGTTCATGCGTGTGGAGCACGGGACCATCCGCCCGCGCGACATTCGTGACATCTTGCCCGAGAACAACCCCGGCATCCACCTGGTGCCACAAGTGCTGGCCTGCCGCCCCGACGACATGGAGCGGATGTTGAATGCCGTGGCCGACATGGGCTATGGCGAGGTGGACATCAATCTGGGCTGCCCCCACCCTCCCGTGGCACGCAAGGGCAACGGAGCAGGCATGCTGGCGCGACCTGAGGCACTGAGGCAGATGTTCGACACCCTGTCGCGCCACCCGTCGCTGCGATTCTCGCTGAAACTGCGACTGGGTTGGGACGATGCCAGCCAGTGGCACAACGTGCTGCCGCTGCTTGATGTCGCACCCATCACGCAAGTCATCATCCACTACCGCCTGGGCATCCAGCAATACAAGGGCGAGGCCATGCTCGACCGCATCGGCGAGACCCTCGATGCCATCAAGGTGCCTGTGGTGCTGAACGGCGATATTGACTCGACTGAGCGCATCGGGCAACTGCTCACCGCACATCAGCAGGCTGCCGGCGTGATGGTGGGTCGCGCCTTGGTCGCCGACCCTGCCCTGCTATGTCCCGACCGTGCCACGCCTGCGTGCTATCGCGACTTCCATGACCTGCTGTATGAGCAATATCGCAAGGAACTCACGGGCGGTGACCACCAGATTCTGAACAAGATGCAATCGTTGTGGGAGCGCATGCTGCCCAATGCCGACCACCGCGCCCGCAAGGCCATACGCAAAGCCACCACCCTAGCCCGCTATGAGGATGCCGTGGCACAGCTGATTAATTAAGGTGGGTTCTATAAATTGCTCGAGTCAGATTGTTTTAGATTTTTGAGCAGATTTCGACTTAATCTGGCTGAGGCAGGAGCGGGCTACGGTTCAGACAGATGAGGCGAAATATGACAAAAAGAAAAACAATATGACTGAAACGACAGAATTACATTTTTGGAATTTATAGAACCCACCATAAGAATCCTGCGCACTTGAAAAGTGTCAGATTTTAGACAATAAAGACAGGGTAAAGCTGCAAAATCGCCGTTAAATTGTCCATCACACACAGAATACTACATTGATGTTATACGTTCAGGACATCAAACACTGTCCAGTTGTCTAGGTTGTCAGCATTGTCAATCTTGAATGGGCTGTAAAGCCAGTTGCCATCTTTGTTAACCTTGATCACTCCGCCATGCAGGTTCTTGCCTTTGGCGTTCTCGGCAGCGATATAGTCAATGAGTGCATTGTGCTTGTTGACCACCTCGGGGTCGATGTCGCCGCCAGTGCCTTTGGTGTCGAACAGGTAGATTTTGCCGCTTTTCGAACGAATAACAAAATCCACATAGAACAGGGCGGTTTGCCCCGCACTATTCTCGTAGCGTATGGCATAGTGCTGTTTGCCGTTATCGCCGTTCTTGTACCACCAGTCGAGTGTTTCGCGATGCGCTTCAAGGTAGGCGGCAAACTGTACCTCAGGATTGCTGGCAGCATTCAATTCGTAAAATGGCAGCAACGCATGGGCCTTGCCTTGTGCGATGTGGTGCGTCTCGCTGTCATAGACACGCTCCTCGGGCACTTGCCACATATAGTCTGCAAGCCGCCTAGTCTGTCCCTTGAATCCCATGTGCCGTAGGTTGGCATAACGTTGCAAAGCCAATTCAAGTATTCGGTCAAACTTCTGTCGATTGTTAGGCTGAGTCGATGAGCCACGATACAATATAATCTTCTTGGCAACATGATTCTCCACTCCAAACAAGTCTCCCATGACTTCTAGCAAATAATTGGCTATCTTATCAGTACGACCTTTACTCTCGAACTGCCCACCTTTTGTATTCACCCACGCAAGAAACACACGGTCTATTTCAGCATCAGTGCGTGCGTACTTCACTTGGTCGACTTCAATAATCTGTTCTTCGTTCTGGAAATGGACATCAACTGGAATCTCGGCATTGATGGTCTTGACATCAAGTCGCAGCACACCCTTCACACACGCTGGCAGTTCTCACCAATCTGCAGTTCATCGTTTTTCTTTTCTGGCAATGGATCATCTTCTTCCCTTTGCATGGCCGCAAATGAGAATACCCGGGTTTTAGCATGTTCAATTTTGAAAAACTCAATGGCTGTTTCCATGAGCACCCTCTTAAAGTCCGGCCCTAAATAATTGCGTCCAGCATTAGGGCGTTCACTATAGGTGCTACTCAGTATCACATTATTCAATTCCTTACGACGGTATGCTATCACAGCATTTTTATGGATATAACTTGCGTCAGCGGCAACAATTTGTATCTTGTCTTTGGCTATGTCGGTATACACGTAGCCCACATTCAGCCGGCCATCGGGATAGTGGCGTTGCTCAGGCATACGCAAGATACGGCCAACAGTCTGAATGGTAAATGTGTCGCTCTGCAACTTGCGGAAGATGAGCAACACCGCGGCGCGTGGGCAGTCCCACCCCAGGGCGATTGCTTCCTTAAACAACAACACCTCCACCATGCTGTCGGGTTGTTCCAACCCGTCAAGGTTGGTTTTCTCGCCAGCCAGCCACACTGCCAGTTTGCCATTTTCAGCACTGATTCCCCACAACGGATTCATACTCAAGAAGACCTTAACTTGCTCAGCAATCCGTTCATCGTCGCTGTTCATCTTTTCACTATCGTTAGGCAACTGAATGAGCAGCAAGGGGTTGATATTCGTACCTTGAGCACGATAGGCTTCAGCCAATTGTTTACGCTTGGTCAGGGCATGACGCAGTAGGTGCTCATTAAGCGTTTGTTCATCACTTACACCCTCATTGACATCGGGATTGAGCACAACCTCACGCTTAATCATTTCGGCCTCAATTACCTCATAACGTTCGATGGTAACAGTGTGGCTTGAGATAGTCTTGGGCGTGGCACTGATGCGTATTTCCACGTTTGGATTGATACGATCCAGCACTTGTTTGCTCTTGTCAGCGGTCTTATTCCAGAACATGTGCTCCTCATCAATGATGACCACAATGGGCAGCCCCAGTTCCTCGCGCGTGCGTCGGGCAACCTCATAGATGCTAGCCGAAGATTCGCTCTCACGAGCCATGATATTGGTGTCCTTGTTTACACTCTCCCAGTTTACAAACAAAATCTCGCCTGACTGTATACCTTCGACCTGGTCCAACTCATCAAACATCACAGGAGAGAGGCGGCGATTGTCCTCGTAGGCGAGTCGCAGTTTGCTATAACTCTGCAAATGCAGTTTGCGTGGTGCAAACCAGATGAATGCGACTTCTTGCCATCGCGAGTCACCACGGTCGTGCAACGCATCAACAATCTGTGCTAATGCCTCACATGCCATCACGGTCTTGCCGCTGCCAGTTGGAGCATTAAATACAATTTTACGCCGCATCTCACCCGTATTGAGCAGGGTGATAACCTTTTCAGTGAGTTCGGCTATGGCTTTCTGTTGATAGGCTATTTGTTTCATGCTTCGCCCCCTTTCGTGTTATCAAATATGGAGTTGCCGTCAGTTTGTATTTCTTCTTGGACACTCTCGGGCTTCACAAAAACATCGTCAGGATGCTGTTTGGGAAGTACCCGCTTATAGGCATTAAGAATTGCTAACGGCAATGCACATAGTTCCACTTTGTCTTCCACACTGTCAAACTCTCCAGCCCAAGGATCTTCACTGGGTGAGAATACATACACCTTGATGTGTTGGCCACATGGTAAGTCGCATTTCTCAATCAGTTTGACAATCTCGGGCACAGCCTCCTCATTGTAAATAACCATCATTCGTTTGTCACCTTTCTCGAAATATCTGAACACATTTTGAAGTGTCTGCTGTCCGACAAACTCGTTCATTTCGCTATATAGATCTTCTTTGATACAGAGCATGTCGGTGGATAGAGCCACCAATTGCCGTAAGTTTTGAGGTGATCGTGAGCGGTCAATCAGTCTCGTGCGGTAGTAGCGCAGGTTGTTGGCATGCAACCCTTCAACATACTCACCGTTGGGCTTGGTGTAGCCGTTGACTACGCGCTTGTTGCGCTCGTAAGTCACATTCTCACAGATGCCGTTCTCGTTGTTGGTAACCAAGATGCATTGGCGATTACCGCCCTTTTCGTTCAACTGCATTACAGCGTGCAACGTCGTGCCACTGCCAGCAAAGAAATCAAGAATTTTCAAATTACTACAATCAATGAAGTTGATAAGATATTTGATTAGTGATACAGGCTTGGGATAATCGAAAAGTTTTTGATTATTAAATATTTCGAGTAGCATACGACCAGCATTTTCTGTCGTATCCACACCTACTTTTTCATCTATTAAGTTTGGTGGTACCTCCCTACTATATTGACCACGTTTGTACGACAAAACACCTTTTTTGGAGAGCTCAATATATAGACCCTGCCTAATATTCTCATCAAGTGTAGATTGAACCCAAATAAATCGATTGTTAAATCGAACAATATTAGAGTTTTTACCATTTACAACTATGATGTCATCAAGTAATTCATTCGGGAATTTATCAGTACCATAAGTCCCGGCTGGAATAATTCCATTAGTTATGGCACATGTAATACTATTGGGAGGAAAAGTAAGAACCTTGAACGTGTTTTGAGGTTTTGTGAAAGGATCGTTACTCTTGCTTACTTTTTGAACGCCTCTGAATTTGTCTTCATTCGTTGAAACTTGCCAACAAAGAACATACTCAATTGTTCGTTTGACTTTTTTTGATAATGCCGGAGGAGTGGCAGATTTAAACCAATTCCATTGACCTACAAAATTATTAGATAGGAAAATTTCATCGCCCAGAAGTCTTAATGGGCCAACTTCGTTTTCGTCGATGGATATGAAGATGACTCCTCGGTCGCTGAGGAGTTTTTTGGCGATGCGTAGGCGTTTTGCCATAAACGAGAGCCATTTGCTGTGTCGGTAGGAGTCCTCACTGTCAACATAACTGTCATTGTAAACAAAATCTTTGTTGCCGGTGTTATACGGTGGGTCGATATAGATAACGTCGATTTTGCCAGCGTGGGTGAAGGCAAGCGTGGTGAGTGCTTCAAGGTTGTCGCCCTCGATAAGAATATGGTTCGGTGCATCCGGATTGTCACTAATGATGGCACGCTCTTTCACTTCAGTCAGTACGGGGATTTGGTCGCGCAGCCGTTCCTCCACGTCCTCGGGTTTGTCTTCCCAAACCAGGCCGTACTTTTTGTGCGAACGGAGCAGTCCAAGCAGTGCTGAGCGCTCCTCGATGCTTAAGCCCTCTATCTGATTGACTTTGGCTATCAGGTCTTGCCGTTGTTGGCTAGTCATGGTGGCAGTTCTTTTCACGGTTGGTGCAGCCCCTAAACCAACCTATAAACAATGCGAATGCGTAGGGCTTTTTCATGCTGTTTCATTGATGTAGGCATCGCCAAACGCCACGAGAACTAATACAGCAAACCCTACGCGAAAACCTATACCGAAGCCCGCGTAGGGCTGTGTATACAGGCACGCATAGCGCCAATTTGCTGCTTACCGTTCTCTAATAAAATTTGGCGAATTTACATCAAGGTAAGGCAAAAAACGCTTCTATGTAATATATCATCGCAGTCGGCACCTCTGTGCCTTGCTCTTTAGGTTATTGCACTTCATTTCAGACGTTTCGACAGAGAAAAACTACCGAAACGGCTAGATGCAGCAAACAATAGCCAATAGAGCACACCAACGATGTGCCGCAAAATTACATCTTTTAAGTGAGATGAGCAAATTTTTGGGGGATTTGTTGAAGTTGAGGGAGCAGACGATCGCCGCTAGCGACACCCTTTCAGTGTATAGGCACCAAAGGGCTATGGCTGTTGCGGTCGCCGCACGCGACGACCTTTCGGCGGTATAGTTGTTTGCCTAGAATTTGAGGTAGAAGGGGCGGCAGAGGGCGGTGTACTGGGGGGTGTAGTTGCCCTGGTGGTCGTGGATGGTGAGGGTGTCGCGCTGGGTGGTGTGGGGGCGTTTGCTCCATTGCCAGAGGAGACGCTTGGCGGGACCGCCTTCGATGGAGTGGACGGTGGTGAGCCGCCACAGGTGGAGGCCAGCGAAAGTGGCTGCAACCTGGACGGCATCGCGAGCCTCGACGGGGGTGACGAGGGCGATGCTGCCCTGGGGCGTGAGGAGGCGGGCAGCGGCCTGCATGAGTTGGTCGAAGTTGAGCGAGTGGGTGTGCCGAGCAGCCGAACGCACGGCATCGGGTGGCAGGACTTCTTCTTGATAATAAGGCGGATTGGTGACGATGACATCGTAGGGTTGAGCGGCACCATAATCGTTGAGGTCGATGAGTTGGGCAGTGAGCCGCGAAGCCCACGGCGAATGGGCAAAGTTGCCACTCGCCTCCAGCACTGACGCCTGGTCGATGTCGATGGCATCGATGTGACAACTGTCGGGCGTGCGCTGCGCGGCCATCAGGGCGATGACACCGCAGCCTGTGCCCACATCGAGCACACGCCCCACCTCATCGAGGCGAGCCCAGGCACCGAGCAACACACCGTCGGTGCCAACCTTCATGGACGAGCGGTCGTGTTCAACCGAGAATTGCTTAAAGCGAAACATGATGCAAAGGTAGTGATTTTAATTGAAAATTAGGTTTTCGGTTTTCAGTTTTCGGTTTTTAGTTTTCGGTTGTCGGTTGTCGGTTCTCAGTTGTCGGTTGTCGATTGTCGGTTTTCGGAGTTGGTTAAAAACGATAACTAAAATGCGTGATTTTGGTTACAAAATGCAACATCAATAAATGAAAAGAGAATTAAACCAACTGAATTGGCTGCTAAAAATCTTAAAAAATGCTATTAAAGCATGCCATTGACCCTCTAATTGCGCAAAAATGAGTACCTTTGCCGAAATTTTTTGGGATTTTAGAAAAAGACAAATATATTATAACAAGAATTCACAGTTTTTTATGAAGACAATCTACACTTTCGGTAACGGCCAAGCAGAAGGCCGTGCCGACATGCGAGATCTTCTGGGCGGCAAGGGTGCCAATCTGGCCGAGATGAACCTGATTGGCGTGCCTGTTCCCCCGGGTTTCACCATCACCACCGACATGTGCCGGCTGTATAACGAGCAGGGCCGTGAGGCAGTTGTCAACCTGATTAAGGACGATGTCAAGAAGGCTATCGAGCACATCGAGAGCCTGACCGGAAATAAGTTTAACGACCCCAGCAATCCTCAGCTGGTGTCGGTTCGCTCGGGTGCTCCCGTGTCGATGCCCGGCATGATGGACACAGTGCTGAACCTGGGCATCAATGATGCTGTGGCCGAGACTCTGGCCCAGAAGTCGGGTAATCCCCGCTTTGCTTGGGACAGCTACCGTCGCTTTGTGCAGATGTATGGCGACGTTGTGCTGGGCATGAAGCCCGAGAGCAAGCAAGATAAGGACCCGTTTGAGGTGATCATCGAGGAAATCAAGGAGAAGAAGGGTGTGAAACTTGACACCGAACTCGATGTTGACGACCTCAAGCAACTGGTTGTCCGCTTCAAGGCTGCTGTGAAGGCCAGCACTGGCAAGGACTTCCCGACCGATGCTTGGGAGCAACTGTGGGGCGCTATCTACGCTGTGTTTGACAGTTGGAACAACGAGCGCGCTATCCTCTACCGCCAGATGAACCGCATCCCGCCTCACTATGGCACTGCCGTCAACGTGCAGGCTATGGTCTATGGCAACATGGGCAACACCAGTGCCACCGGCGTTGCATTCACACGCGATGCCGGAACCGGCGAGGACATCTTCAACGGCGAATATCTGATCAACGCCCAGGGTGAGGATGTCGTGGCTGGTGTGCGCACACCCCAGCAGATCACCATCGAGGGCAGCCGCCGCTGGGCCGCCCTGCAGGGTATCAGCGAAGAAGATCGTGCCTCGAAGTATCCCTCGCTTGAGGAGTCGATGCCCGAGTGCGCCGCTCAGTTGATTGAGATCCAGCAGAAATTGGAGGACCACTATCACGATATGCAAGACCTGGAGTTCACCATCCAGAACGGCAAGTTGTGGCTGCTCCAGACCCGCAATGGCAAGCGCACTGGTGCCGCTATGGTCAAGATTGCCATGGACTTGCTGCGCGAGGGTGTGATTGACGAGAAGACCGTGATCAAGCGCATGGAGCCGGGCAAACTCGATGAGTTGCTGCACCCCGTGTTTGACAAGGCCGCCGTCAAGAAGGCTCACGTCATGGCCAAGGGTCTTCCTGCCAGCCCGGGTGCCGCTACCGGCCAAATCGTGTTCTTTGCCGACGATGCCGAGGAGTGGGCCCAGCGCAAGAAGAAAGTAATCATGGTGCGCATCGAGACCTCGCCCGAGGACCTGCGCGGCATGAGCGTGGCTCAGGGTATCCTGACCGCCCGTGGTGGCATGACATCGCACGCAGCCGTCGTTGCTCGTGGTATGGGCAAGTGCTGTGTGTCGGGTGCCGGAACCATCAAGGTTGACTACAAGGCTCGCACCGTCGAGATGAACGGTAAGACCTATAAGGAAGGCGCTTGGATTTCGATCAACGGCAGCACCGGCGAGGTGTATGATGGCCCCGTTGCCACCGTCGATCCCGACCTGGGAGGCGACTATGCCGCAGTGATGAATCTGGCCGAGAAATACAGCAAGATGGACGTGTACACCAACGCCGACTCGCCTCGCGATGCCATGAAGGCTCGTGAGCTGGGTGCCCACGGCATCGGTCTGTGCCGCACCGAGCACATGTTCTTTGAGGGCGACCGCATCAAGGCAATGCGCGAGATGATTATCGCCCCTGATGTGGACTCGCGCCGCGTGGCCCTGGCCAAGTTGCTGCCACTGCAACGTGGTGACTTCGAAGGCATCTTCACGGCCATGAACGGCTATGAGGTGACCATTCGCCTGCTCGATCCCCCCTTGCACGAGTTTGTACCCCACCAGTTGGAGACGATGCGCGAACTGGCCGATCAGACCGGCCGTACGCTCGAGGAAGTGAAACTGGTGTGCGATGGCCTGGAGGAGTTCAACCCCATGCTGGGTCACCGTGGCTGCCGTCTGGGCAACACCTATCCCGAGATTACCGAGATGCAGGCCCGCGCCATTATCGAGGCTGCGCTCAACGTCAAGGCCAAGGGCATTGTTGTCAAGCCCAAGATTATGGTTCCGCTGATTGGCGTCAAGGCCGAGATCCAGATGCAGGCCGACATCATCAACAAGACTGCCAAGGCCGTGTTTGCCGAGCGTGGCGAGACCGTGGCCTACAAGGTGGGTACGATGATCGAGATTCCGCGTGCTGCTCTGGTTGCAGACCAGATTGCCGAGGTGGTCGACTTCTTCTCATTCGGTACCAACGACTTGACCCAGATGACCTTCGGTTACTCGCGTGACGATGCCGGCAAGT
>DGWI01000057.1:2055-2194 GCA_002396085.1 Porphyromonadaceae bacterium UBA4262 | reverse complement strand
CTGGGCATCCTCAAGGTCGATCCGTTCGAGGTTCTGGACCAGGAGGGTGTGGGTCAATTGGTGGAGATGGCAACGCGCAAGGGTCGTGAGGCCAATCCCGACCTGAACATCGGCATCTGTGGTGAGCATGGTGGTGAGC
>DGWI01000057.1:0-1910 GCA_002396085.1 Porphyromonadaceae bacterium UBA4262 | reverse complement strand
CGCCTCGCCGCCGCGCAGGCAGCGGTCGAGGAGTAATTAAATACTCTCATATAATGTAAGGACTTGCTCACGATTGGGCAAGTCCTTTTTTAGTATCTCATTTGAGAGAATGTCGAAGTACAATCTTATCCGTGGCGAGGCATTCATCGGAGGTGAGTGTGTATCAATAATTGAGAACTCTGGATTTACAAATGTAGAACAGGTAATAACGAGACTCCTTTTGTCTTTGCCTAACGAGATAGAACGTCCAACAAAGGTTCAGGTAAGGATTACGAATCTCGACAAGAAGCAGGTTCGGTTATATCAGAGATTATTGGAGTGATAAGAGAATTATTGGTGTATATGCAAAGATGCAGTTTTTTTAATTGCTTACTTTATTGAAATGACATAAAGTTATTTCATCCTTTTTCGAGCAAAAATATAGTTTGTTGAAAAATTATGTTAATCATTCGTAAATTTACGAACAAATGTTTGCGTATTAAAATTATTGTTCGTAACTTTGCGAACAAATTTAAGCGATTCAGTATGGAAAACAAGAAAGTATATACAGAGAAACAGGAGCGGACAGCCCGTTTTGCCAAGGCATTGGGTCATCCTGCGCGTATTGCCATCATGCAGTTTTTGGCCAGACAGGAACAGTGTTACTTTGGTGACATTCACGAAGAACTGCCCATCGCAAAAGCTACAGTCTCACAGCATCTGACAGAACTGAAGGATGCAGGACTTATACAAGGAACAATAGAAATCCCCAAGGTGAAGTATTGTATCAACCGTGACAATTGGATGCTTGCCAAGATGCTCTTTCAAGAGTTCTTCAATCAGGAAATGGCGAAATCAGATTGCGGCTGCAGTAAGTAATCCTATAATATATAAAAGATGTAATTATATCATATAAGGGATTATTGTATAATATATGTTCGTAGTTCTACAAACAACAAACAATAAATGTAACTTAAAATGAAAAGAACATTAATTTTAATGATGGTCAGCCTCATGTTGCTGGCCTGTGGTGAGAAATCAAACGCTGTGACCGCCAAAGCGCAGTCGGGGCAAGTGAATGACTTCGTTGAGATACTCTATTTCCACGGCAAGCAGCGGTGCATGACGTGCCGATCCATCGAGCAGAATACGAAAGAGCTGCTGGAGTCTAAGTTCCAAAGGCAAATGAAGGAAGGGAAAGTGGTTTTTCGCGTGATAGACATTTCAAAGAAGGAGAACGCTCGGATAGCGGAGAAGTACGAAGTTACCTGGTCGTCGTTATTCCTTGTTCAGCACAAGAACGGAAAGGAGAAGGCTGAGAACCTGACAGAGTTTGCCTTCGGGCATTCACGCACTCAGCCAGAAGCATTCAAGAGTGGTATAGCAGAGAAAATCAACCAAGCATTGAAGTAGTCTATGGAATGGTTACAGACATTGCTCGACATCAGTACAACGCCCGTTCTGACAGCCTTCCTGTTGGGTCTGTTGACAGCAATCTCACCTTGTCCGCTGGCAACGAATATCGCCGCCATCGGCTATATTGGCAAGGACATTGAAGACCGCCGCCGTGTGTTCCTGAATGGACTGCTCTACACCGCCGGACGCATAGTAGCCTATACGGTGCTGGGGCTTGTGCTGATACTGATTATCCGACAGGGCGCATCCATGTTCGGCATCCAGAAGTTCATTGGCACTTGGGGCGAGCTGTTGCTTGGCCCGGCACTAATCGTCATCGGACTGCTGATGCTATTCAGCCATCGGCTCAACTTGCCACAGTTCGGTTTCAATGGAAGCAACGCTGAAGGATTAAAAAAGCATGGCGGCTGGGGAGCATTCCTTTTGGGCGTATTGTTTGCCATGGCCTTCTGCCCGACAAGTGGTATGTTCTACTTCGGAATGCTCATTCCCATGTCAGCAACAGCTACGTTGGG
>DGWI01000020.1:9839-27695 GCA_002396085.1 Porphyromonadaceae bacterium UBA4262 | reverse complement strand
GTAAACTCATTTCAGGACAAGTCATTTTTTTACCTCATGCAGACATTGCAGATAGCATCTGCGTCATCTGGATGAGGTAAAAAACTGCTTGAGATAATAGCCCTGATCTCCTCGCCCGAACTGAAACAAACATATTTTTCAATTCTCAATTCTCAATTAAGTAAAGGTTCTTATGTCTGTAAATTAAACAACGGACTCGCACGAACAAAATTCTTTAATTCTCTAATTCATGATAATAATCTTGATAGCTTCTGTTCTTAAACCTATTTGTTCTTTTGTTCTTATGTCTAAAAAGAGAAGCGAGGCTTCTGTTCTTAAACTTTCTTGTTCTCTTGTTCTTATGTCTAAAAAGAGACGTGAACTCAGTCGAGGACGAGCACGTGGCTGGTGAGGCGGGTGGTGCCGAAGAGGTTGAGCCCCACGGTCATGAGGTACTCGCCGCTGTAGGTCTTGCCGTCGCAGCCCAGGGGCCAGCCACCCATGCGGTTGACCTCGGTGACACGATAGTGGCGGTCGGGATCGAGGCCCTGCAACTTGACGGGCAACAAGTGCTCGCGGTAGCGGGGATTGATGTCGAAGGCAAAGACCACGGCGCGGCTGCGGTCGCCGTCCACCATCATGGTCGAGGCGTGGTTGCCGTCGTAGGGCGACACGAGGCGATACATGTCGCCGTCTAGGATCACTGGCTTGAGGCGGTTGTAGGTGCTGATGGCGTCGTGGCAAAACTTGATTTCGTCGTCCTTGAGGTCGCTGCACTTGATGTCAAAGCCCAACTTGCCCATGCTGGCGACATCGACACGGAACTTGATGCTTGCACCCTTGTTCCACGTGGTGACGTGGGCACACTGTGCCTTGGCGGGATAGACGCTCGAGAAACCGTACTGGATGTAGAGGCGCTCGACGGGGTCGGTATTGTCACTGGGCCAGAACTCGGTGAAGTAGCGCAGCGCCTCGTAGTCGATGCGGCCGCCGCCACCCGAGCACAGCATCATGGGCAGGTCAGGGTACTTGGCACAGATGCGCTCCAGCACCTTGTATAGCCCACGCACATAGTCGACATAGAGGTGCTCCTGCTTGTCCTTGAGATAGGGCGAGAAGATATTGGTGATGGGGCTGTTGCAGTCCCACTTGAAGAAGGCGATCTGCGGATAAGCCGTCATCAGCCGGTCGACCACGCCGAACACATGGTCCTGCACCTGTGGGTTGCTCAGGTCCAGCACCATCTGGTTGCGGAAGTAGTACTCGTCGCGGTTGGGCAGATGGATGACCCAGTCCTTGTGCTTCTCGTACAGTTCGCTCTTGGGATTGACCATCTCGGGCTCAATCCAGATGCCGAACTTGATGCCCTTCTTGGCGGCTTGCTCGCACAGGTATCCCACCTTGTGGGGCAACTTGCTCTCGGTTTCTTGCCAGTCGCCCAGGCCCTGGTGGTCGCTGCTGCGGGGATACTTGTTGCCGAACCATCCGTCATCGAGCAGAAACATGTCCACGCCCAGGCGCACGGCGTCGTCCATCAGGCCCACCAACTTGTCCTCGTTGAAGTCGAAGTAGGTGGCCTCCCAGTTGTTGAGCAGCGTCATGCGGTCGCCCTTGCCATTCTTGAGGCGGTATTGCCGTGCCCAGTTGTGCAGGTTGCGGCTGGCGTGTCCGCGGCCCTGCGTGCTCAGGGTGAAGATGAAGTCGGGCGTGGTGAATGTCTCGCCTGCCTTCAGTTGGTAGGCCGAGAAATAGGGGTTGATGCCCGAAATCAAGCGCAGACAGTTGTTCTGGTCGACCTCGAAGGTGAAGCGGTAGTTCCCCGTCCATGCCAGCGTGCCCACCAGCACGGTGCCCTGGGTCTCGGTCGAGGGGCCGTCGAGCGACAACTGGAAGAACGATGGCATGAACATGCTGGCGCGGCTGCCCAACTTGGTGTCGAGCACCTTCTTGCCGAAATTCAGTTCGGTCTCAGTCATCGCCACTTCGCTGGCCCAGTCACCGCTGTACTCGGTCAACACATAGCGGCTGTGGTTCATCGACAGCAGGCTGGATGCATACTTGTGCAGCGTGACGGGGCGTCGCTCGCCATTGACAATCTCGCTGTGCGCCACGATGATGTCCTGCTCGGTGTATGCGTCAAAGTAGAGCCTAACCGTCACGGGATACTTGTCGTCGGCCAGCGTGAACGTCGTGC
Organism: Porphyromonadaceae bacterium UBA4262; assembly: GCA_002396085.1. Lineage (GTDB taxonomy): Bacteria > Bacteroidota > Bacteroidia > Bacteroidales > Muribaculaceae > Sodaliphilus. The sequence goes on along the minus strand of DGWI01000020.1, from coordinate 25,522 downwards.
GTCGCGAGCCGTCGGCATTTGTGCTGGTTTGGTGCGACACATACTTGAGCAGCGTCGACGAGTTGCCGTCGCTGTGCTCGATGTGCAGAGCCGGCTCAAAGTAGTCCTCCATGCCGTGTGTCAAGTAGGCTTCGATGCCACCGGGCAGGGCGGCATAGTCGGCTTCATGAGTCAGTCGTGGACCCAGATAGGATTGATACAGGCGGCCATTGTCGCCCACCCCGAAGATGAGCGACACCCCGCGCGTGTCGACACTCACATACTGGCTGTGCGCCATCATGCCCATGGGGCACAACAGCGCAGCCAGCGTGCATAAGATTGTTGAGACTCGTTTCATCATTTTTTCTTCCACAGTTTGGTCATGTCTTCGAGCGTCTTGCCCTTGGTCTCGGGCACCAGTCGCCACACAAAGATGGCGGCAATCACACAGATGATGCCATAGAGGCTGTAGGCAAACATGTGGCCGAATTTCTCGCCCATGTCGCCCGCACTCATGTTGTACATGGGCAGGAACGTCGACGACACGATAAAGTTAAAGATCCACTGGAAGGCTACGGCAATGGCCACGGCAGCGCCACGGATAGTGTTGGGGAAAATCTCGCTGATGAGCACCCAGCAAATGGGGCCCCACGAGAACATGAACGAGGCACTATAGACCATGATGCTGACCACAGCCACCACGGGAGGAAGGCCTTCGACCAGGTTGTATGTGGCCACACCGAAGGCTCCCAGTGCCATGCCCAGCGAACCGCTGATGAGCAGTGGCTTGCGACCCCAACGCTCGACAGTGAACACTGCCAGCAAGGTGAACAGAATGTTGACCACGCCCATCATCACAGTCTGAGCCATGGGATTGCCCATGCCAATCGACTCGAAGATGCGGGGGGCAAAATAGAGCACGGCATTGATGCCCACCGCCTGCTGGAATACACTGAGCATGCAGCCAATGAAGATGACCAGCACGCCATAGGTGAACAGCCGCTCGGTCTTCTCGGTGGCGGTGGCCTTGATGTCGGCTAGAATCTGGCGAGCACGCTCGCTGCCATTGATGTGAGTGAGCACCTTCAATGCCTTGTCGTCGCGGCCAACAAGCGCAAGATAACGTGGTGTCTCAGGCACAAAGCACACCAGCAGAGTGAACAGACCAGCCGGTATGGCTTCGCTGACAAACATGTAGCGCCAGCCTATAGCGATGGTCCAGGGGTCGCTCGAGGGGTGGACGTTGTAGATGCCCTCGCCAATCTTCTCAATCACGGGATTGGTGTGATCGCCCAGAATCATGAAATTGACAAAGTAGACCACCAACTGGCCAAAGATGATGGCAAACTGGTTCCACGACACCAATGTACCGCGGATGTTGCTTGGGGCAACCTCGGCGATATACATCGGGCAGATGGCCGAGGCCAGACCCACACCGATGCCACCCAACACACGATATATGTTGAAGGCAACGAGCAACTCAAATTCGGGTTCGCTATCATCAAAGAACAGGAACTCGGGGTAAAAAGACCCCAGTGCCGACAGGAAGAAGAATATGCCAGCCATGATGAGCGACCGTTTGCGACCCAGATGGGTGGCAAAAATGCCTGACAACGCACTGCCGATGATGCAACCAATCAGTGCACTGGACGAGGTGAACCCGTGCAGCATGTCGCTGTAGACGAAGTCGTCGGTGCCCAAGAAGAATGCTTGTAGACCCTTCTCAGCACCCGAGATGACTGCCGTGTCATAGCCGAACAACAGTCCGCCCAGCATGGCAACCATCGCAATGGAGAATAGGTAGGCTTTGCTACCTTGTTTATCGTTACTCATAGTCAAATGTTTAATTAAGAATTAATAATTTAGAGTGTTAAGAATGTAAGGATGCGGCGTAACGCAATCTTAATACTCATTTTTCAATTATTAATTCTTAATTCTAAATTCTTAATTAAATAGAATACATATTAATGATTGACTCGTAAAGTTCTTGCTTGCCGCTGATCTGCTTGGGCTCGCCCACCTGCTTGCCGTACTCGTAGGCCTGCTCCAGCGTCAACTTGCCGTCCTCAAAGTCCTTGCCGATGCCCGAGTCAAACGACGCGTAGCGGTCTTTGAACATCTGGCAGTAGGGCGACTCCTCGATGATGGCGGCAGCGCTCTCCAGCGCATATGCCATGGCATCCATCGCGGCAATGTGGGCGATAAAGATGTCCTCAAGGTCGGTCGAGTTGCGTCGCACCTTGGCATCGAAGTTGGTGCCACCGTCGATGAAGCCGCCGTTGCGGATAATCTGCAACATTGCTTGTGTCAAGGAATAGTGGTTGATGGGGAACTGGTCGGTATCCCAACCATTCTGGTAGTCACCACGGTTGGCATCGATCGAGCCGAGCAAGCCGTTGTCAACAGCCACTGCCAGTTCGTGCTCAAAGGTGTGACCGGCCAGTGTGGCGTGGTTCACCTCAATGTTGACCTTGAAGTCCTTGTCCAGGCCATGTGCACGCAAGAAGCCGATGACGGTCTCGGTGTCCACGTCATACTGATGCTTGGTCGGTTCCATGGGCTTTGGCTCAATGAGGAAGGTCCCCTTGAATCCGCGGGCGCGGGCATAGTCGCGTGCCATGGTCAGCATGCGTGCCAGGTGCTCCTTCTCGCGTTTCTGGTCGGTGTTGAGCAAGGTCATGTAGCCCTCGCGACCGCCCCAGAATACATAACTTGTGCCACCCAGTTCAATGGTGGCGTCGATGGCGTTCTTGATTTGTACGATGGCGCGTGCCACAACATCAAAGTCAGGGTTGGTGGCGGCACCGTTCATGTAGCGCTTGTGGCCGAACACATTGGCCGTTCCCCACAGGTTCTTGATGCCGGTCTGGGCTTGTTTCTCCTTAATGTAGGCGACGATAGTCTTGAGGTTGGCTTCATACTCCTCGACAGTAGCGGCCTCGGCAACGAGGTCTACATCGTGGAAGCAGAAGTACTCAATGCCCATCTTGGTCATGAACTCAAATCCTGCATCCACCTTGTCCTTGGCTGCCTGGATGGGGTCGGTGGCAGTGTTCCACGGAAATTGCTTGGTGTCACCGCCAAACTGGTCGGTGCCCTGGGCGCACAGCGTGTGCCACCAGGCCATCGCAAACTTGAACCAATCTTTCATCTTCTTGCCCATGACCTCCTTTTCGGGGTCATAGAATCGGAATGCGAGGGGGTTGCGGCTGTCGCGACCCTCAAACTTGATTTTACCAATCTCGGGGAAAAATTCTTTTGTTGCCATAGTGTTGTTATTTTTAGTTTTATTGTTTTCTGGGATTTCTGGAATTTCTGGGAAAACTGGGATTAATTTTTAATTCTCAATTCTTGAAAGCCTCTGTTTCCACAGGTTGTAGGCATCGAGGGTGGCCTGCCGTTGCTCAGCATTTGGCTCAACTACAGCCAATTGTTGCAAGGCGGCAAAAGCCTCGTTGTGGTCGGCGTAGATGCCTGCGCCGATGCCTGCACCGCGTGCTGCACCCACCGAGCCATCGGTGTCGTACAACTCGATGGGTGCGTCAGTGACATTGGCGAGGGTCTGGCGGAACAAGGGGCTGAGGAACATATTGGTATGTCCGGCTCGAATGCGGTTGACCTTCATGCCCATGTGCTCCATGATTTCGATACCATACATGAATGAGAATACGATGCCCTCTTGTGCTGCCCGCAGCAAGTGAGCCTTGCTGTGATGGTTGAAGTCGATGCCATGCATCGAACAGCCCGGTTGGCGATTCTCAAGCATACGCTCTGCTCCGTTGCCAAATGGGATGATGCTCAGTCCGTTGCATCCGATGGGTGCCGTGTTGGCCAGATCGTTCATCTGTGGGTAGGTCATGTTGGCGTCAGCCACATTGCGTCGCATCCACGAGTTGAGGATGCCGGTGCCGTTGATGCACAGCAGCACGCCCAATCGTGGCGATTGGGCAGTGTGGTTGACATGGGCAAACGGGTTGACGCGCGACAAGGGGTCATGATTCACCTCGCCCAGCACGCCATAGACAACGCCCGATGTGCCGGCTGTCGAGGCTATCTCGCCCGGGTTGAACACATTGAGCGACAAGGCGTTGTTGGGCTGGTCACCTGCACGGTAGGTGATGGGTGTGCCTTGGGCCAGTCCCGTCTCGGCTGCCGCTTGGGCACTGACGATGCCTTGCATCCCAAAGGTGGGCTTGACTGTTGCCACCAGGCTGGAGTCGATGCCGTAGTGGTCGAGCAGGGATTGTGACACGCAGTTGTCCTTAAAGTCCCACAGGATGCCCTCGGACAGTCCCGAGGCGGTGGTGACTGCCTGGCCACTAAGTCGCATGGCGATGTAGTCGCCGGGCAGCATGAACTTGTCGATGCGCTCATACACTTCAGGCTCGTTGCGCTTGACCCATGCCAGTTTGGCTGCGGTGAAGTTGCCTGGCGAGTTGAGCAGATGTTCCAGGCAATAGTTTTCGCCCAGGGCATGGAATGCTTCCTCGCCCAGGGCGACGGCACGCGAGTCGCACCAGATGATGGAGGGACGCAGCACCTGCTGGTCGCGGTCGACCACCACCAGTCCGTGCATCTGATAAGAGATGCCGATAGCCACAATGTCCTCGCTGGCCACGCGGCTGTCGTACAGCACTTGGGCTGTGGCTTGCTTGACGTAACGCCACCAGTCCTCAGGGGTTTGTTCAGCCCAACCGCGTTGGGGCGCAGCAATGGGGGCTTCGCTCTCGGGGTAGGAGGCTTGTGCCACGCATCGTCCCGTGTGTGCATCGACCAGACTTGCCTTGACCGACGAACTGCCTATATCATATCCTAGTAAATACATGTTTTTTTAATGAGTTGAGAGTTAATAATTGAGACTGCGCTATGCTAGTCAACAGGTTGCTTGTAATGGCGGTACTACTCCAGCGCGACTAAAAAAATTAGCGGCGGACACGCTTGAACAACTTGCGGTCGAAGCGGTAGAGTCGTGCGGCACGATGCGCCACGCCCTGCTCATGCTCGTCGAGGGCAACAACGTAGTCAAGTTGGTTAACTTTCTTCTGGAAGTTACGCACATCTTGTGGCTTGCCGTAGACACGCTCATAGAGTGTGCGCAATTGCAGGATGGTGAACTTTTGGGGCAGGAGGTTAAACAGGTAAGACGGGTCGGCCTCGGCGTGGCGGCGCACGACATCGATGGCATCGGCCAGAATGATGTTGTGGTCGAAGGCCAGTGTCTTCACCTCGTCGAGCGGCACCCAGCAGATCTCGTTCTCGCCGCTACTGTTGGTCAGGCCACGGTTGATGCGCACCAGGGCGATGTAGGCGATGGTGACGATGCGGTCCACCTTCATCTGGATGGCACGTTCTAGCCAGTGGACATCCTTGGCATTCTTGGTACGGTCCTTTGAGCCGTAGGCTTTGAATTGCAGCAGGTTGATGCTCTTGATGCCTGTTAACTCGCGCAGCACACGGCGGGCGGCATCATCCAGGTTCTCATCGGTGAAGATCAAGCCACCAGGCAACTTCATGTCATGGAATACCTGACCGTTCTCTTCGCCCACGCGTTTGATCAACAGCACGCGCACTTTCTCCCCGTCAAAGCCCAGCACAACGCAGTCAACCGAGATGTGGTTCACTGCCAGTGGCATCTGTGAAGAAGATTGTGATAGCATAGCGTTATTTTTTTCGCAAATGTAGGGCAAAATTGCAAGTTTTGCAAGCAGAAACCATTCTTTTTAAGGTTTTATAACTAATTAAAAGTCAGCAAAATAAATATTGTACTCGATACAGCAACCATACTTATTGTAATGTTCACAACAAGCCATGCTTTGTCCAATAGTGCGCTAGATATTGCTTGTTTAGGCCGACTTATTGTATTTTTGACAATGTGATCACATGCTGTGGACAATAATCTGGGTATAATCAGTGAATTGTGGGCGATAGATTCGATTTGTAGATTCCAAAACCTTTTGCTAACTTTGCAAAAAATCTGAATGATGAGTATCAAACGTACACTTTTGCTCGTTGTGGCTGTTGCTGCAATGATGCCCATGAGCCGTGCAGGCCAGATAGATAGAGAATTCAGTCAAGAGCAGGCCACTCCAGTCGACCATCGGGTTGTCGAGGCCGACCGCCTGTTTGTGAGCAAGTCGATCGAGAAGGAAATTGCGCGTGTGCAGCAGTTGCTCACCAACAAGAAGTTGGCCGAGATGTTTGCCAAGTGTTTCCCCAATACGCTCGATACCACCGTTCACTTCCGTCTGGATGGCAATGGCAAGCCCGATGCCATCGTCTACACTGGCGATATCCACGCCATGTGGTTGCGCGACTCAGGAGCGCAGGTGTGGCCCTACGTGCAGTTTGCTCGTGACGACGAGCAGTTGCGCCAACTCATCGAGGGTGTCATTCGCCGTCAGTTTGCCTCGATAGTGCTCGACCCGTACGCCAACGCCTTCAATGACGGCCCCACGGGCAGTTACTGGAGCAGCGACCTCACCGACATGAAGCCCGAACTGCACGAGCGCAAGTATGAGATTGACTCGCTGTGCTACCCGCTGCGTCTGGCCTATGAGTACTGGTGCATGACAGGCGATGCCAGCATCTTCGACAGCACTTGGCTGCAGGCGGTCGAGAAAATACTCACCGTCTTTGTTGACCAGCAGCGCAAGAACGGGCGTGGGGCTTACAAGTTCCAGCGCAAGACCCATGTGGCTACCGACACCCGCAACAATGGCGGCTATGGCAATCCCGTGCGCCCCGTTGGGCTCATCGCATCGGCATTCCGTCCCAGCGACGATGCCACCATCTTTCAGTTCCTGGTGCCCAGCAACTTCATGGCCGTTTCGTCATTGCGCAAGGCTGCCCAGATACTCACGCAGGTCAATGTACGACCCGACTTGGCGCACCGCTGCACCACGTTGGCTGGCGAGGTTGAGCAGGCCCTGCGGCAGTATGCTGTGGTGCGTCACCCCAAGTATGGCGACATCTATGCCTTTGAGGTCGATGGCTTCGGTGGTCGCAACCTGATGGATGATGCCAACGTGCCCAGTCTGCTGGCGATGCCCTATCTGGGCGATGTCAGTGCCGACGACCCCATCTATCAGAACACCCGTCGTTTTGTCCTGAGCGAGGACAATCCCTATTTCTTCAAAGGCACTGCAGGCGAGGGCATCGGCGGACCCCACATCGGGCAGGACATGATTTGGCCCATGAGCATCATGATGCGGGCGTTCACCAGCCGGGACGAGGCCGAAATCAAGTGGTGCATTGAGACACTGATGAACACCGATGCTGGCACGGGCTATATGCACGAGTCGTTCCACAAGGATGACCCCAACAACTACACCCGCCGCTGGTTTGCCTGGCAGAATACCCTGTTTGGCGAACTCATCCTGCACCTTGTCAACACCGGCCACCTTGCCACCCTCAACGCCATCCCGAACTGAACCCTCCGTCCTGATTTTTATCACGAATTTTCGAATTGAAGAATCTTATTTCGCAGATTTAAGACACAGAACAAAAGCGTTTGTCTAATTCTTTTAAGTTCATTACAATGATTGGACATCATTTGCTGAAATACTGGCTATACATGCTAGGTTGCTCTTTTGTGGCAATGTTGTTAAATCCATTGTTTATGATGGCTGGAATCGAGTTTTATAGCGAGGAGCCAATTCTCATTTTGTTCTATGTGTTGTCCTATTCAATAATGGGAGTTCCCTTATTGTACCTCTTGCGTTGCTGCAAGAGTTTGTCAATCAAGATGATAGTGATATGCATTGCCGTTAATACAGTATTAATGATATTTGTTACATTTTGGATCCGTCATGCTATCGATGATGGAATGACAAGTTTAATGTTTTTCACGGCATTTCTTGCTAATGCTTTATTCTCGGCAATTCCCATTGGTTTCTGTTGTTATTACGACAGAAAAAGTGGGTCATGATACTCGTGCGGCTCTCTTTGCCTTGCATGATTCGCAGATTTAAGACACAAAATTCTATAATTCGTGACCAAAGAACAAGTACAGCGTAATTCGCGGGTAAAAATCTATTAATTTATCGTGAAGATTTTGATGATTGTGCAGAATGTGCTAACTTTGCGCTCCATAATAACCGACAAAACATTCCGACATGAAAGATTTAGACCAACTACTCGCCGAGAAACTGCTCAGCATCAGTGCTATCAAGTTGCAACCCAGCATCCCCTTTGTGTGGGCATCGGGATGGAACTCACCCATCTATACTGACAACCGCAAGACACTGTCTTACCCCGAGGTCCGCAACTTCATCAAGGTGGAGTTGTCGCGTCTCATCGCCGAGAACTTCAACGAGGCTGAGGTCGTGGCTGGTGTCGCAACTGGTGCCATCGCCCAGGGTGCTCTCGTGGCCGACACCCTGTCGTTGCCTTTTGTCTATATCCGCTCGACCCCCAAAGATCATGGACTGGAGAACCTCATCGAGGGCAACATCAAGCCCGGACAGAAGGTGGTCATCGTCGAGGACTTGGTCTCGACTGGCAAGAGCAGCCTCAAGGCAGCCCAGGCCGTGCGTGATGCTGGTGCCGAGGTTGTGGGCATGGTTGCTATCTTCACCTATGAGTTCCCGCAGGCTGCCGAGGCATTCAAGAAGGCTGGCATCAAGTTGCTCACCATCAGCAACTACAGTGCTATGGTCGATGCAGCTGTCAAGGCCAACTACATCAAGGCCGAGGACGTGGAGACACTCAAGCAGTGGCGTGAAGACCCCGCCAACTGGACTCCCAACAAGGTCATTGACTAATTATTCTTAATTCTTAATTTTTCATTCTTCATTAATTGGATACCTACAAGAGCGATGCCCAGCGCATCAACCACAACATACAAGTCATTTACGACAAACTGAGCAATCCTGCTGTCTTTCAGGAGCAGATTGAGGCCAACAAGGATCGTCTGCCCGAGGAGGCACGTGCTAATATCGACAAGGTGGTCTTCGGTCCCGACTCTATTAGCATTGAGTCGCCCATGGGCCCGTTGAAACTCGCCATCGACCCCGAGCAGAGCCAGTCACCCAACCGCATCGTGTTCACTGCCGCACAGGCACCAGTCAAGTTCAATATGTTGATTGAACTATCGGCTGTGAGCGATGCCGAGACCGAGAGTGTTGCATCGTTGCAACTGGATCTGCCGTTTTTCTTGCGCGGCATGGTGGGCAAGCAACTGGAGGAGGGCGCACGCAAGTTTGGCGAGATGCTCGCCATGCTCCCCTACGACACCCTTTGAGGCCCTTTCGAATGTTCGTGCACACGATTGCTCGATAACTCGTATTTCAAAGAAAAATGAAGACCCCAGCACAGGCATTATCGGCACTGGCGGCGTTGTGTAGCCGTGGTGAGCAGGCCGAGAGTGACTTGCGCGAGAAACTGCGCAAATGGGAAGTCTCGCCTGCCGATGCCGACCGCATCATCCAGCGGCTCAAGGAAGAGAACTTCTTGAGCGATGAGCGTTATGCCCGTGCCTTCGTGCGTGACAAATTTCGATTTAATGGTTGGGGACGCATCAAGATTGCTCATGCGCTGAGGCTGAAGCATATTGATAGTCAGTGGATTGAACAGGCTGTCAATGAGGAGATTGAGACCAATGCTTATCATGACACACTCGTGCACTTGATGCAAGGCAAACTGCGTTCGTTGCAGTCGCGTGAGCCTCGTGCTGCTCGTGCCGCCTTGTTGCGCTTTGCTGCTTCTCGTGGTTTTGAATCGGACCTGTGCTATCGCTGCCTCGATGAGGTGTGGCGGGCACACAACCTGCCTGATGATGAAGACGCTGACTGAGTGGGGTAGGGCATTGGCCGATGTGCTCATGCCTCGCCTTTGTCCCGTGTGCGGCAAGGCTCTGGTTGCCGACGAGCGTTACATCTGTCGTGGCTGTCTTGCCGCCTTGCCACGCACTCACCTTGAGGAAGTCGACTTCAACGCCATGGAACAACTCTTTGCCGGAAAGGTGCCCGTTGAGCGCGCCACCGGCTATTTCTATTACCAGAAGAGCAGTCCCTATGCCCAGATATTGTTCGACATCAAGTATCGCAATCGCCCGCAGATGGGCCGCTGGCTCACAGCCCGTGCCGCCGGCGACTTGCGGGCAAGTGGATTCTTTGACGGCATTGAGGTCATCGTGCCTGTGCCGCTGCATCCCAGCAAGTTGGCCCAGCGTGGCTACAACCAGAGCGACTATCTGGCACAAGGTTTGGCACAAGTGTTGAAGTTGCCGATTATACAGGCACTGAAGTCAACTCGCGCCCATGGCTCGCAGACCCGCCGCAGTGCCACCGACCGCTGGCTCAATGCCCAGAACACATACACGTTGCGCACATCGCACAGCCAGCAGTTGGCAGGCAAACACATCCTCCTCGTCGACGATGTCGTCACCACAGGGGCAACGCTCGAGGCATGCGCCCACGCCCTGCTTGCCATTCCCGGCACCCGCGTCTCCCTCTTTACCCTGGCCACCGCCCGCCTCGACTGAGACTTGTGTCCCAGCACTTTATTATCGTCGAACTCACGCTTTAAAATGCAAGTTCCCCGTTCCCTGAAAAAATCGAGGGACGGGGAATTTTAATTTTCTGTCGATGGCGGCAATGCGGCATGCCGCGTCCACACAGCCAGCAGGTACGGCCTTAATGCACCACTGCCATACTGCCCACGACAAGTAAGCAATGCCTTATTTTTCTAAGACAATTTGACGGTTGGTGTATTGATCGGCTGTGTCGAGGATTTGCAACAAATTTGGCCACTCGGCTACGGGAAGATGCGCTTTTAGGTAGCATTTGTTCACCACTAAATGCAAGATGTTGCCCTCAAGAGTTGCGGTCGACACAAATTCTCCTGCCGAATTTTTTAGTTCTTGTTGCAGTTTTGACAGGCCCTCATCCGACAAGTGATAACCATCGGGCAATTGGAGCGTGATGTCCCAAGAAAGCATTGTTGGCGATTTGCGATTGACATCATCAACACGTTCTCGTTCTTGTTCCTCGACCTTGATTTGAGTGCCAATAAGTTTTCCTATACTTACCACAAGATTTCCTCCCGCGCGTTTTACTAAGCCATCCATCAGATACTTGCTTTGATATGCCAGTTCGGGCTTCGCCGGATCAAGTCCATCAGACAAGATTTCATAGGAAAAGAATTCCCTGGCATGCTGCCCATGATATAGTTCAACCTCTTCCTTGAAAAAATCTTGCTGTGCTTCATTTGCCTTCTCGAATGCCTGAAGGACTCCTTGGCGATTCTTCTTAGAGACAGTTTCGATAAATGGTTTCTCGCAATTGAGAAATTTGTCATAAGCGGCATAAGTCTGCTGGGGCGTCACAAGCATCGTGAAATCCTCTTTTTGCCCGCCAGTTCTTGACTCGATACGCTCGACGCTCATGCCCAAGCCGTCGATAGTGGCTTTCATAATCACCTTGTCAACGTTCTGGTCGGCCCTCGTGGTTGGCAAGTTTATAATACTATACTCCGTTTTGTCCCCTTTCAACTTGTTGATAACTGCTGCTTTTCGGCCTTGCAATTCAACTGGCAACACTCCAGGCGTGGCACAGTTGTATTGTGGTGGGGCATAATAGTAATCTCCGACTTTGATTATCCATATGGTTCTGCTGCGATTAATGAGCTGGTCTAATGATTCATGATTCTTATCGGTTGCAATCACATATTGGAAAGGTATCTTGCAATGCTTCAGGTACATGCCCAGCACCACCGAGAATGTGTAGGTCGAAAACTCGTCATACTCGTCAAATGCAAAATAATAATAGGTCAATCCAGCATAGAGTTTGTCGACGGCTTGTTTTATGTCGCTAGGAGATGAATTTTGCTTGAGAAGGTTGCGAAGCATCTTCATGATATTCCCTCTCGGCGGGAGACTCTGCTGATTGTCACTTAGGGCCGACAAGTCGTCATTCAGAATAGTTCTGAAGTCGGGATTGGGCTGCAGTTTGTCTTTCTTCACACTCTTGATATACTTACTGCTTACGCTCTTGTCTATAGCATAGAGTATCGTCATTGGAGCCTGCTCCATCTCATTATACCACAGAGTGGGCGGCACAGCACTCACATTCCTAACTTCGGTCTCAAGCACAGTGTTTTTATCTTTATCAGTAGTGGCTGTGAAGTTTGGAGCGCCATTAAGAGTACGGTATTGCACAGCAAACTTGTCGTCAATTTTGCAACGCACTTTATAGTGCATCATCGGATACTTATTAACAAAGTTGAATTTAAAAGGTGGGATATTACGCTCCTTAATGACCATCTCGTCATACGTGAAGATATCAAGAATGTCTCCAACTTCCAGGTTAGGGACAGCCAACTTGTGGCTTACTTCTTTCCCTTTCTTGCCTTCACGGGTTGTCATGTAGTCATCCGTACTGACATTGACTATGGTTCCGTCGGGTTTAATGACACGAACGCCCAGCACTTGTCTTAGGCTCTCCTGAAGGCCATAATCATTATAGCCCTTGGTGATAGTGGCATAGTCAAATTCGGAGAACGACTTTAAAGCGGCATCATCATTCAGTTTGACCAACATGCGATTCAGTTCGTGCCGTCCTAATTGCTTCACACTATTGAACATCAACAGTCCGGTCATCCGCAGGTAGGACTTGCGTGTCAATTCGACATCGGTCAATGCCGCAAGTATTACAGCGGAATGAGTTTTGTCATACTGATGGGTAACTTCATATTGAGTAAACATCGGGTCTGTGTCACTCCATACCTGCTGGCGCAGGTTCTGGGCAAATTCGGCATACTTCTTTTCGTCATCTGCATGAGCGGACAACGACACCACCAAGGCTAAGATAGCGAGCCATAGAGAAAGGTTAGTTTTCATTGATATTCGTTTTTGGGGTTATGCTTTTAAGTATGATTTGCTCATGGCTTGCCTCGTTCCATTGTATCAAGTCCTTATTCCATTGAGAAATATGATTGCAAGCCAGTCGTGGTTGATGGATGGTGAGCACTTTGCGAAATATAATCTCATTGCCGATTTGCTTAAAACTGCAATTCATTTCAGCCACCTCGTTTCGCAGGTCGAAGGGGTCGGGCAACTGCTCGCAATGATAACTGTCTGGCATCTGCAAGACAACCTCACGAATTATTTGGCAGGGCATATCGAAGACATAGTCATTCTCACGCTTTGTTGTGTCAATCTGCGTTGAAAACAACATATTGTCGGGGTCTAGTTCAATATATAAGTCACCTTGCAATGCCTCGCACGAATGGTTGTTTATGACATTGCCTTTCAGTACAGCCCACTCTGTCCGATTGTCCTTTTGTTCCCATTCAGCATCAACAATATTGTTGCTATGCGAAAGGTTGTTGAGCATTTGGGCTTTGAATGCCTTACGTTGTTGTGTCTCGGTGTTGTAGTAGGCCGAGAGCATGGCTTCTTTCAGGTCCCCTTTCACCCATCTCTCAGCTTCGCCTCGCAGCGCCTTGGCATCGGACAGTTTCAATGAAATGTGCAGGCTGTCGCAATTGGCCGAGACAGGAAACACTGGCAACTGTCGCAATGAACATCCATCGACTTCCTCAACCAATGCCTCCATTCCCTGAATGTTTGATGGAATATGGCCAACAGGCACATAGTGAGAGGTCGGGTCTAGGTAGTAGGTAACATCTTCCCATTCAACAGTGCATATTGAGTGGTTCAGCGAGCACAGTGCGGGCAATTCACTCACTAGAATAGGAACCTGTTTTGTGCCGATATCGGTCTGCCGCGCATCAAATCCTTGTGCTTTGAGCAGGGTCTTGAGCAATAGGGACATGCCCTTACAATCACCATACCGCTTGCGGATCACTTCTGACGGCTTGTCGGGCTGGTGACTGCTCACGCCAGCCTCAAAGGCAACATAACGTATGTTTTTCTGCACCCACGCATAAGTGTTCTTGATTTGCTCGAATGGTGTTGTACTCACCGCCTGTATCTCATTGAGAATCTCATTGATCGAAGGGATGGATGTGTCAACGTCGGCCATTTGCCTACTCCAGCCAAACAAATCCCTTAGGTCACTGAATGCCCCTTTGACAAACACAATGGGATAAACTTGCGAGAGTTTGGGCATGTTTTCTTCGTCCTTGACCGACTTCTGATCACAGATTTCGTAGGTGATGATTGTACGCTTGCCGTCATTCTTGGTGCTTGCCTGGATATTTTGAGTGATATTCTTTGATATCAACTCAAATTGTGTCATTCCTTGGGGAATGATGAAAGTGACGGTCTTGTGCTTGACATAATACTCCTCGCAAAGTGATACACAGGCGAAATAACGTATGTCTAGGAAGGTTCGTTCAAACTTGACTTTGCAATTCTTGGTTTTGCGATCAAGGGTGACATCGTAATAGCACACTTTCGAATCGTCATAAAACACGTTTTCGGGTGTGATGGACCGATATTGAGGTGTCCTGGATCGAGAACAATAACTATTATCTATGGTAATGTTGTCGCCATAGAAAATGCCGGGTTGAATCTTTTTGGGATATTGTCGCAAGTGCTCATAGGTCGCCTCACGCTTGTTTTTCACCACAATGCGGTCGTGAACGCTCTTGAATTCGTAGATTTCATTGCATTCAGCAATCATGACTTCATCATCGGCTGTCTGCGGAAAAACTGCTAATGTCGCAAACCAATAGAATGCCAGTGTCAATAAGATATATCTCATAAAACTCTTACCTTTAGTGTCTATTGTTCAATTCAAGTTTCTACAGTGAAGTCCCGAACAAACTTTAGACCACAAAAATAAGGAAAAAAATTGATATATACAACACCCGGCAAATAAATATTTATTTGCCGGGTGGATTAATGATGATTTTGTTGTTTACTTGACGATAATCAGGTAGTAGTTCTTCTTGCCGCGCTGGGCCAGGATGTACTTGCCGTTGAGCAGCATGTCGGTGCTGGCTGGCGTGTTGGGGTCGGCCAGTTTCTCCTTGTTGATGCTCACACCGCCGCCCTGGGTCAACTTGCGCATCTCGCCCTTGCTGGGGAAGATGGGAGCGTTCTCGACCAACAGCGAGATGAGCGGGGTGCCCTGCTCGATGGCCTCGCGGCTCACCTCAAACTGAGGCACACCCTCAAACACGGCCAGCAACGTCTGCTCGTCAATCTTGTGCAGGATGTCCTTGGCCTGGTTGCTGAACAGAATCTTGGATGCCTCAACTGCCATCTCATAGTCCTCAAGGCTGTGGGCCATGATGGTGACCTCGCGGGCCAGACGCTTCTGCAGCGGACGCTGGCCGGGGTCTTGTGCCTGCTCGGCCTCGAGTGCTGCAATCTCCTCTTGGGTCAGGTCGGTGAAGATCTTGATGTACTTGGCGGCATCCTCGTCGCTGACGTTGAGCCAGAACTGGTAGAACTTGTAGGGTGAGGTGCGGTTGGGGTCGAGCCACACGTTGCCGCCCTCGGTCTTGCCAAACTTGGTGCCGTCGGCCTTGGTGATGAGCGGGCAGGTGATGGCAAAGGCCTCACCGCCATTGATGCGGCGAATCAACTCGGTGCCCGTGGTGATGTTACCCCACTGGTCGCTGCCACCCATCTGCAGGCGGCAGCCCTCGGTCTCATAGAGGTGCAGGTAGTCGTAGCCCTGCAGCAACTGATAACTGAACTCGGTGAACGACATGCCGTGGTCGGCATTGGCAGCCAGACGCTTCTTGACCGAGTCCTTAGCCATCATGTAGTTGACGGTGATGTGCTTGCC
>DGWI01000020.1:0-9789 GCA_002396085.1 Porphyromonadaceae bacterium UBA4262 | reverse complement strand
TGATGTGCTTGCCGATGTCGCGGATAAAGTTGAGGAAGCCATAGCCCTTCATCCAGTCGTAGTTGTTGACCAGGATGGCGTGGTTGGGTGCGTCACTGTCAAAGTCCAGGAACTTGGCCAACTGCTTGCGGATGCACTCTTGGTTGTGGCGCAGGGTGTCCTCGTCGATGAGCACGCGCTCTTGCGACTTCATCGACGGGTCGCCAATCATGCCCGTGGCACCGCCAATGAGCGCGATGGGACGGTGACCGGCACGCTGCAGGTGCTTGAGCATCATGATGCCCACCAGGTGGCCAATGTGCAGCGAGTCGGCTGTGGGGTCGATGCCCACATAGCCCGAGGTCATCTCTTTATTGAGTTGTTCTTCAGTTCCGGGCATGATGTTGTTGATCATGCCACGCCATTTCAGTTCTTCTACAAAGTTAATCTTACTCATCGATATATCGTGTTTACAAAATTTTGTGCAAAGGTAATAAAAAGTTTTCAGTTATCACGAAAACAACTTGCGGTTTTCATAACTTATTGAGCAGAAAGTCTATATGTTGCTACTGAACGTGGCAAAAGAACCGTTCTTCCGTTATATGTCAATCGAATGTTTTGGCAAAACAAGAAATAACAGCTGCTTGACGAAAATCGCATTCTAACGCGGTTGACTTGCAAAGATAGTAAGCCATAATTGAGTTTTTTGTGTTATCACACATAAATGGTAAATAAACTTATCTCTAAATTGCTTGGAAATAGAAAAAATGTATTACCTTTGCAGTCAAACAGAAAGAGCGTGTCAAGCAATTACAAGTCAATATTGGTTGATTGCGATGCTTTAAAAATCGTATTCAAGTATACTATTTTTAAAATTGTTTTTCTTTTTTATAAATAATTACAATATGAGCGCAAAAAGACTGCTTTTCTCCATAATAGTAATGATAACTTCAGCGATAAGCGTTTGTCCTGAAGTATTGGGTGATGTTACAAATGATGGATTTGTTGATATTAGTGATATTAATACAATTATTAATGTCATGCTGGGGAAAGATTCGCATGAAAAATGCGATGTTAACAATGATGGGCTGGTGGATATAAGTGACATAAACTTCACTATCAATCTCATGCTTGGTAAAGATATCTCAATTCCTGCACCACATGGACTTTATTTGGGAATAATTGGTTTTAATGATGAGTTATATCAAAAGGATTTTTCATTGCTTGATAGATTCTCAATTAGTTCATATGCCGATTTTATTACGAATTTAGACAATGAACCAAGAGCGACAATCCTTTTTTATGCTGTTGACAATGCATTAGAGGATATAAAAAAAGCCCCACGCCCCGACAATCTTGGCAATGTTACAATAATTACTTTTACAGATGGTTTGGATGTCGGTTCTGCTAGGAAGTCAAATTGGAAATATGAGAACTCAACTCAATACGCGGATGCAATCCATGAACAAATTATGTCTCAACAAATAAATGGTGTTTCAATAGATGCATATGCTATAGGTCTTGTGGGAAATGATGTTAATGATATTGAGCAGTTCAATTACGAATTAAACTCGCTTGTGAATGATAGCAATAATATTTTTTTAGCAAGTAATATAGATCAAATGAAAAATGCATTTGAACAAGTTTCAAGTCAAATTATTAGAAAGAATACGTCTTCTGATTTATCAATTAAAACATACGGCCCTGACAATGGAATGAAGTTGCGTTATACATTAACCGAGTTGGATAATGATAATATAGACAGCGCTAATGCATATATTGAAGCAACCTTTAGATCAAATGGTGACATTTTTGATAATATAGAATATAACGGCTTGACAACTAAATGCGGTAACACTGTATATCCAACTAAAGTTGATGACAATGGATATTTATATTATGATTTTAAAGGGATTAAGTTAATCTCTGGTTCGGAGCTTGACCCGTCACTTATAAAAGAGTGGCGTTGGAATAGCCGAACAAACTCTTGGTGGCAAAATAGCGAATTTTCTGCATATGACATTCAGGTTAATTCTTCAGAAATTAGTGCAATATGTATGTTACTTTTGGACTGTTCGTATTCGTTAGGCAGCTATGGTTTTTCAACCCTAAAAAACACAAGTTCTAAATTTGTTCGTGAATTGTCACAAGCTTTTGACCCATTGGGAAATAGAGTAAGTGTAAAATATGAAATTGATTTTTCGGAAGACTTATTACAAGTAGCTGATGTAGACATAGTGTCTATTGATGATGATTGTGCTATTAGCATTGAGAGATTGGAAGAAGGAAACACTCACTGGGAGCATCAAGTGTCAACTGGTTTTAACGGTAACAACTCTGTGGATATGGGATTTAAGATAATCTATACGTTGAAATCTGAAGAACTGACCAAGGATAATTACACTCTCAGGACAGAGGCCAAGATTCAGGCCAGCGTGCCCTCGTGCAGCCGTACCTTCATCGAAACACTGATTGACACCAATGTCAAGAAAAACAAGGTGGCCGAGACTATCGCCAAGTATAACAACAAGGCCTTCGGCATCAGCGTCTACAAGTCGGGCAGCATTGAGGAAAACACTAGTTTCACGGTGCCGATTTGATGATTTTTGGTAAAAATGAAAATTTTCAAGATTGTATTAGATTAAATCTTTTTCACTATGTGAATAATTAACAATTATCAACCAATTTAGGACTCATAAAGTATAATTTTAAACATTATCAATGTTCCAGAGACTGTTCATAATAGGAAATGGTTTTGACCTGCACCACGACATAGCAAGTAGTTTTCAATCTTTCAAAAATTGGATATCAGTACATCATACCAGTTTCTATAATCAATTGATGCGCTTATATTCTGCTACATTCCCTAGATATGAAAGATTTTGGCAAAATTTTGAAGATAATATCTGTAAAATTAATTCGAATAGCATTATTAGTCATGATTACACACCTTTAGTTTTTAGTTGTTCTGAAGGATTGGCAGCAAAAGAAGAGACAGCGTTTAATTTACCCAACAAACTCGTAGAAATGGCTAATCTTTCAGAATTACTTATTTCATTAGAAAGTTACTTTAACGATTGGGTATTACAACTCAATACTCCAAATGTGTCTAAAAAAATTAAGTTAGATACAAATGGAGCAAAGTTTTTATGCTTTAATTACACATCAACTCTTGAGGACTTATATGGTATCAATAGAGAAGATATTCTCTACATCCATGGTAATGCTCGATAAGGCTCAGATTTAATTTTTGGACACAATCAATCACGAGAGCAATTAGCAGATCGTCTAATAAAGCGTACTCATAACGAAGAAGAAAAGCAAGATTTGTATGAAGCAATAAAACTACTCATAAGAATAAAGAAAGACACAAAGGTTATTATTGAACGCTATAAAGTTTTTTTTGAGCAACTGAAGGATGTGGATGAGGTTATTGTTTTTGGATTCTCTTGCTCAGACGTGGATTTCCCTTATCTTCATTACATTAATAGCATTACTAACACCGAGAAAACAAGATGGATATTTAGCTGGTATCAAGGCGAAAGGAGATATGATTTTGAAGACCTAATAAGAATGATTAGGACAGCAGAAAGACTGAATTTAGAGAGGGTTGGATACACTCAGCTAAGCAACTTAATGTGACAGAGTGACGGTCTCTTTGTGACAAGGGATGGCTCTTTTGTCACATAAATCTCACAAGATTCTGGCTTTGTGTCAACACTTGCATCAATAGTGGAAATGTACCTGAGGATACAATCCGTTTTAATGAAATCAAGATCTTCGTTGAAAATGTGTTGCCTATTGATGTCACGGATTATGACATGATTAATGCCAGTTTTCTCTTTTGTCGTTGAAGTCTTGGAATGATGCGATCTTTGGTCATTATAAATTGTGAAAATAAACGAGAATAAAAACACCTAAAAGGTAAAATAGAAACAAAAGAGCTATCCCTATGTCACAAGGATGAATGAATAAACACAAAGAACACAGAATGTTATTTATCAAATATTTAAGAATTTGCGTAATCTGTGTGAGCTAGCTCCCGCTCTGCATACGGTTTGCACAAGATTTCATTGTTAATACAAATTGCTGTAATCAGTTCTTGTGCAGATACAAAGTGTAATGCCAATTCACGATAGGATGGTCATAGGTCAAGGTGACGCGGTCAGACGAGCGTTCGGTAATGGCAAAGTGGAAGCGCGGTACTGCAGGCTCGCTAGAGTAGTCAACCTCAGCGCCACCCAGCAATGTGGATAAAATGTGATCGTATGCCACGTTGGAGTCGGGGAAACTGATGTCTAGTGAGCCGTCACCCTCGACCCAGGTGCCATAGTCCACTCGCTCGTCGTGCAGGGTGCTCGTGAGGCGAACGGTAACCATGTCGCCCTGGAACTGTAAGTAGAGGGGAACGGTCGACGGGTTATAATAGGTGTCGGGCAAATTCTCGCCATCACAGGTGATTTGCTCCACCTGCCAGGTGCCGAACCACGGGCCGATGTCACCGTCATTGTGGGTGCAAGCGCTCAGCCCCATCAGGGCCAGCAGCGCAATGAGTATGTGTTGCAATGTCTTCATTTTCGTCCGATTGTGAAGTTCCCGGTATAGGTGATGTTAATCATGCCGGCCACATTGTCGCCCAGCAGTGAGCCGTGGTCGGTGGCGAGTGTGGCGCGTACCTGCAGGCCCTGCACCGCAGCGGGGGCAAAGCCCACCTCGGCCATGAGCGAGGTGCAGGTGGCCTTGGGCATGGGCATGAGCGTGGTGCCCCATGCAGCACGACGGCTGCCCATCAAGCGGTACTGCCACTGCTGGCCGATGTGCCCCTGCACTGCGGCATGGAAGGCTCGCACGCGATTGTGGACAAAGCTCATGTAGCCGTCGGTGTTATAGATGGGAGCCGGAGCCATCGGTGTGCCCAGTGCCATGCCGCGCACCTGATAACCATTGAAGGCGTAGTTGTTGTAGTAGTCATCGCCGCCAGTGGTCTCGCTGGTCATCGGCGTGCCCTCGTGGTCGCCCGGTGCCCAGTGGATGGGGCCACTCTGGTTGGTCAGGTCGATATACTCAATGACTGCGCCGTCGACCCATCCCTGCGTGGGAGCCTTATACTCCAGTCCCCACAGACCGTCAAAGCCGTTGCGCAAGCCGATGCCCGAGCCATCCTCCCAGATGTGCTGGTGATAGGCACTGAGGCGGTGTCCGCCACGCAAGGTGTAATCGGCACGCACATCCCAGGTGCCCAGGTGGTTGCCCTCGAAGAACTCATCGCCCTTGTTCGAGCCGCCACTGCCCGGAATCAACGCCTTGAAGAACGCCTCGGCATTGGCTTTCTGCTTGACGCGCCGCACCTCCTGGCCTTGCTCGTAGAACACGTTGTCACCGCCAAACTGGCAAGCGGCCTGCATGCCCACGGTTACGACCAGTGGCTTGTTGGGGTTGCTGCGCAGGTGCAGGTACTTGTAGTTCATCCACCAGCCCGTGGTGATGAAGTGATTGTAATAGTTGTAGTGGTGCTCAAGCCACTTGTTGTCGCCAGGCTTGTAGTAGCCCACCTCGCCGTTGATCTGCACCCATCCGCGAGTGAAGGGGATGGTCTGGAAATTGACAAACCCGGCACGTGCTCCCACCAGCGGCCGCGCGTTCTGGCTCCAGACTAGGTCGCCGCTGCTCAGGCAGTCGTTGACCATGGGTGACTCGTGCCGTTTGGCACCAAGCACCAGTTGCACGCCACGATACTTGCCCTCGACCCAGGCCTGTTGCAGCCACACGCGGGCAGGGTGCTGGTGATTGAGTGGAGGTATCACGATGACAGGCGTTCCTGATGAGGACGCAGGGTCGTCACTACCGATGGGGAATGCGCTGCCGCTTGAGTTGTTCAACTTCCAGTAGGTCGTACTCGAGGCCCAGCCTCCCCAGACCTCGACCCCCGCGCCCCACGACAGGCGCCGCGTGGTATCCATCGTGTGCCACACGGCACCGTGCAGCAGCGTGCCGAATTGCTGGGTGACCACACCGCCACGGTTGGCCATGATGTAGTGGGGTGCCAGTTCGCTGTCGCCGACGTTGGCCGTCAACCCCGCCTCATAGTTCACCTCTACCTGCGCCGCCATTGTCAGGGGCAGTATTGCAGCAAGTAGAAGTCCCTTTTTCTTCAGTGACATCTTTTTGTCTTTACGATCAATCATTGAGAACTTAATCAACAAAATTTGTTTAGTACTGATGCGATAAAATCGCGTTAAGTTACACAATATCGAATAACGAGAGTTCTTTGACAGATTGATTGAGATTGACAGAGTAATCTTGCGGTTTTGAGCCGCAAAATTACTCTGTCAATTTCAAATCAAAAAATCAAAGAACGCTCGGAACCACCTATCAATAAAGGGGTTTGTATCATTTGATAAAAATTTAATGCATCAATAGTATTTTGATATTATTGCATACTTATTGCTGGAACGTGGCTATGTGGCGGCGAATCTTATCGTCGAAGATGTCGGCGATGGTGATGAGCAGCCCCGTTTCCTCGACCTCGCCAAACTCGTGGTTAATGGCCGTGCCCAGGATGCGCATCGACGGCGACAGTCCCATGTAAGCGTTGATCAGTGGCGGGATGTTGATGCCCCGCGAGCGCACAAATGCGTTGAGCCTCCGGTAGTCTTCCCGGAAGTCTCCACCCACAAAGAAACCCCGCTCGGCCTCATCGCTATGTGTGCCGGTGAGCGGTTCGATAGGCCAGATGATATGGTCAGGGTCGGGGAAGTAGAGGTGCAGGAAATGCAGTAGCAAGTTGCGGCAAGCACGGTCATAACTGGGATACATCGTCATCTTGCCGAACAGATACTTGACCTCGGGATGCAGTACAGTCAGTGCGCCCAGTCCATCCCACAGGTTGTCGAGGGCATAGATGGCACGACTGCCGGCACGTGTCGACTGGTATTCAGGACGCACCCATGAGCGGCCCAACTCGATGGTGTAGGGCAGCATCTGCTGCATGAAGTGGTCAGAGAAGTGAAACATGTGCGCCGTGGCGATGCGTGGCGTGCCGTCGGGCTGAATGTGGATGTCACTGCCCAGAATATAACGATAGGCTCCGATGATTTCGTGTGCCTCGGGGTTCCACACCAGCAACTGACGGCATGGTGGGTCCATGAGGTCAAACTCATCGATGTCGCAGTCCTTGCCCGTTCCGCCACCGCCGGCGCGGAACGAGAGCTCGCGCAGTCGGCCTATCTCGCGCATCGTGTGAGGCGCCGTATGGGCATCCACGACATAGATGTGATTGCCGGCACGGTTGGTGGCACGCAAGAATCGTTGGGGCGTCAGTTCGCTCTCAATCAGGCTGATGTCTACAGCGGGTATGATGTCGATCTGCATAATGGTGGAGTGAATTAGCGTTTGAGATGATAAACGATGTCGCGCAAGGTGGCGGCTTGGCTCAAGGCGTGAGCACCGTCAAGGGTTTGCCACGAGATGGGACGACCCACATAGATGCCAAAAGTGGCACCGCGGCTCTTGAACACCTCGCTGGGCAAAAGCGCCTGTTCGAGATTGAACTTGATGCCTAGTCGTTTGCGCCAGTGTGCCAAGCGGTAGAACTTCTTGGAGTTCAACCCGTCGAAGTAGATGGGGATAATGTCGCGCTGATATTGGATAGCACTGGTGACAACAAACTTGCGCCACTTCAGATCGGCGATTGAGCCGTCATCTTGGCGACGAGAGCATAGCCCCGCCGGGAAGGTGAGCATCTGACGATTGCTGGCATATTCGGCCTCAATCTGCGACACGCTGTCACGTGACTGCCGTCCAAACTTGTTGACGGGCAAGAAGATGCCCTGCAGTGGCTTGACAGCCATCAGCAGATCATTGACCAGGAAGCGGATGTCGCCTTGGTAATGGTGCCCAAACAGCGAAATCAATGCCAGGCCGTCGAGACCGCCCAACGGATGGTTGCTGGCAAAGATGAAACGCCCCTCGTTGGGGATGTTGTCCATGCCTGTGGGCTGCAATGTGATGTCAAGTTCGTCCAGCACAACATCGGCGGCCTCGACATCGCGCTTGTCACCTATCTTGCGCAGCATGTCGTTGAGCGCATCTTGACAGATGAGTCGCTCAAGCCATCGCACCGCAAACCGTGGAATGAAGCGGTAGAAACGTGCCGCACGCGAGCGTAGCACTTGGTCAATATTAATCTGAATTACATCGTCAGACATCGGTGTCTCAATTCTAAAAGAGCAAAATTACAAAAAAAAATTAAGTTTCGTGCTTTTTGGGCGCCAAAATTGTATTTTATGTGCAAAATGCGTCTTTTTTTGGCAAATTTGCACTATCTTTGTCGTGCAGATGAAACAGATGATAAGAAATCTCAGGTGGATCTTGGCGGCTGAGTTGGTGACACTGGCAACCGTTGCTGCGTTTACGCTATGGGCACTGCCGGTGCTTCAGGCTTTTCAGGCCACAACGGCTCTGGCTGTGGCCTATATTGCACCACGTTGGCTCTATGTGAGCAGTGCACATTGCAGTCGTGTCGGGCGCTGGGTGCTGCTTGTGGCGGCACTGTGGCTTGCAGCCATTGCCGTGCCGTTTCTGTATCACTGCACCGTGGCTTATGGCGCATCGTTCCAGATGCCGTTTCTGTGGGGCGATGCCAGGGACTACTATGAGTGGGCATTGGCACACTACGACGGGAGTGCTGTTGAGCCCAAGGTGACTTTCTGGGGCTACTCGCTGCTCATCATTGCACTGTGGAAGTTGTTGGGGGTGAGCGTGATTTGGCCTGTTGCTGCCAATGTGATGGCCACCTTGTTCACTATCGTGCTCACAGGTCATGTGGCGGCACGCATCGTCACGTCTCGGCAGTCACGCACAGCTACTCTTGCCATGGCAATGATTGCTGTGCAGGGTTTCTTCATGTCGCAGGGTGCTCAGATGCTCAAGGAGCCTTGGGTCTACCTCGCCATCACCCTACTTGCCTACAGTCTTGTCCCCACTTTCGGGTCGTGTGAGGTGAGCAGGGGGAAACGTATTGGTTCTTCGTATATTACACATTGTTTGTTGTTCGTTCTGGGGTGTTTCATTCTGGCGGCGGTCAGGGCAAAATATGTCAACTTCGTTTTCATCGGCATCATCATGCTGGCTGTTGCAGGCAGGATGCGCCAGTGGCGGCACTATGGTGCCTTGCTCGTGATCACCCTGTTGTGCTGGTGGCTGGGCATGGCGATGACCGACCACTACACTGTCATCCAGCAGGTCAACAATGTCACCGGCGAGGGCGGCATGGCCACTATCTTTGCCCCCGAGGGAGCATACGATCGACTCCTGGGTGACTATTTTCATTATCCAGTATGGAAGAAATTGCTTTATCTGCCACTGACGTGTGGTGTGCAGTGGATTATTCCGTTCCCATGGTTGCCTCAGGGTGAATCGGCCAGCTGGCTCAGTCTAGTGCCGCGCATGCGATTGGGATGGTATGTGCTATCGGGCGTGGTCATCTACTTCTACCTGTTCAGGTCGTGGCGGCGTGGGTGGCAATGGGCTGCATGGGCTTGGTTCCCCATGGTGTGTTATGTGGGCATTGCCTATATGACCTCAGGCACCGTCAGCCGCTACATTCTGCCCTTTGAACCCTGGTGGATGACATTGGCTGCACAACCATTGAGCCGCCTGATGTCAGGAAATTCTGGCAGCAAGCGGCTCGTGTGGTTTGTCGTTGCCTATGTGGCACTGATGGTTGTCGTCTTGTCTTTGTGCTATGTAGCCGTTGGGCACTAATTCAATAGTCCTTAATTTTTGGTGTATAGGTCAAATTGCAGGATA
>DGWI01000038.1 GCA_002396085.1 Porphyromonadaceae bacterium UBA4262 | reverse complement strand
GCAAACTGCGCCTTATAGCTGTCGCCATCAAAGAGATTCTGCCGTCGCATAGCATCTTAGTCTTCACATCGAGGACGCACGTTAATCGCAAAGACAAATGGTTCTTGCGTTTTTGGGTTAATGGTCTCTAATAAGTCAAAAAGGACTTCTTCATTCTCTGTGTAGTCATACTCTTTAGGTGAGGACTGATATTGGAACCCATTTTTTCTGTCAATAATTATACTTTTTCCGAGTTCTGTAGAGAAGATTCTTGTCCTATCCTCGCTAATTTTTCCCAACAATGCTTTGGTCTTACTTGGGCGTTTAGATGGTGTTGCAGCATCATCTTTGTCCTTGTTCTTTTTTAACTTTGGGGACTTATAATCACTCACAACTATATGACCAACAACTTTTGGGCCAATAAATTCTTGCTGTTGCGAATCAACATCATGAGCCTCATTTATTATAGGTTCATCAACTAAATCTTCTGCTGGCACATATGATTGCTCCAGTTCTTTATATGAAATTTCTTTTTCTTCTTGTATTTCTAAAGCTAGTGCTGATAAACCTGCATCAGTATCTGGTCTGAAATCATATAAGCCTGGACCACTGTACGAGAAACCAAGAACACCTCGTAATGTTTGACCTTCATCCCGCATTATGTCAAAACCCTTTGCATTGAAAGTTACATCTACACCACATTGCATTCTAAGTATTCCTTTATTGTTTTTTATATTATGAATGACTCCTGTAATAGTAGTTGCATCTATATCCTTGCGATACTTGTCTACTATACAATGAATATCTTCACATTCACCAAAATAACACTGAGGCTGAACGGTACCCTTGTCAAATTTCTTAGCAAATTCTTCGGATTTGCTGAAATATGTCATTGCCAATGATGATAGTTCTTTATTTGGAACTTTTCCTTGTATGGATTTTGCACAATAGCATACAGCCAAATAGAAACAAGCATTTAAGTATCCCCAACCATTCTTGTCTCCTTCCGTGTATTGACGTTCCCATTCTTTCAACAAATCAATAGCCTCATCAAGTGAGAACTCTTCTGAACTATACAATTTCATCATGAATAAAGTCTCATAGCTTTTAACATCACCTTGATTTTTTTGATATTCCAAAACATTCTCTATCTCTTTTCTCTCTTGATTGGTTAGAATTCTATATGCTCGCCTCGTGTCCTTTGTATTTGTTCGACTATAAATAATTGATTTGACAAGAAAACTACCATAAATGAGTTTCTTCTCTCCTGTTTCAGATCTAAATTTACTACGATAATGTTGTATAGACTCCTGATTCTGCCCCACAAGGTTCTGATGGAACAATCTAACTGACTCGTATATCGGCAATGAGTTCATTATTTGCGTTAGGCCATCATTTTTAAATGTATAGCAAATTTGCTCGAACAAGTCAAGAATAATTCCAAGTTTTTCTGTATAATCAGAATATGTGGAATTTGTCTCGCAAAACTGATAGTCATTGCATCCCAATATCTTTTGTCCGAGCATAATAGCCTCTTTAAATAATTGACATTCTGCAGCATATCCATAAGGACTTGCAGGACTTAACTGAATACTTCTCTCAAATGCATCATAAGCAGAGTCAGTCCATTCGACAAGGCAATCTTCTACCTCCTGCTTGTCCACATTATCTGGTTCTTCATTCATGTCACGGATAAACTGTTTTGAAAGGGCGCTTATTTTCCTTCGGAATAGCATTCCCTGCATATGGTGTAGATCTGAGTCGTATGGATTCAAATTAAATGCTTGGGTAAGATTATCTTGTGCATCAGCAAACAATCTATCATTAATCTCGATTCCCTTTGTCATGGAAGCCTTTTCATAAAGGAAACGTGCGAAGTGTCCCCTAAATAAGGCATCTTCAGGAAAGGCATTCACTAATGCAGAAAACAGAGATTCTGCTCGTTCTGTATCATCTAAATCTTTTATTAGAAGAGAGAATTTGTTCTTGATGTTCCCTTTGTCTTCTATTGCTCGATAATCAGCATTTTTACGTATAATAAATACACTATATAACATGTCTTTGTCATCAGAACCGAGTTCTCCTGATTTTTGACAAAGTGAAATAAATTTTTTAGCGAATTCAGAAAGCCCAGCTTCCCAGTTTGCTTTATAAGAGCTGAGTATGAATTTAGAGAAACGATTGTAACGAGGACGCCAAATTCCTGTTGGAGTTCCATCTTCTGCAGACTCTTCAATAAGCAATTTCTTTAGTGCGTTTTGGATTTCTTTTCCATAAAACCGAATAGAAAGATGTTTAGCATCTCCCCATATAGGTTTCAGTAAAGTTTGATTTACGCCCAAATCAGAATATTTAAATACAAAGCCCACGTATGCACAGAATTCCTTCAAATTATCAGGAAGGGTGTCCATCCACTCTTTAACATATGAAGACAAGTTATTGCTTGTTTCATTATCCTTGAGCATTAGCGGAAAATCAATAACTTCTAATGAATTATTTGTTTTTTTTGTATTTGATAATAGACGTTCTGGCAGCCCAAGCAGTTTATATTTTTCTTCAAATCTAATTTGCTCATCATTTCTCAGAAAGGATTCTAACAATGCAACATTCTCTCTTTGATGATATGTCGAACCAGTAAATGGTTCAACATAAAAGAATACCACTTTCTTTGCTGCATCTGACATCCTCTTAACAAGGTTGTCAAACTTTTCACGCCCAACACGTTTAGATTCCACAATAGCCAGAATTGGAGTGTTATCAGTTTCCTCTGAAAGCTGGCTCAGATACTGTTCTGTCAAACGGATATTGCTACAACTTCTTATTTCCACAACAGTGCATGAAATGATGCCGATTTCATCTTCTTTTTTTATGTCGTATCCTAATCGCCTTGATAAAGTCGTTGCGCCACTTCCAGGCCTATGGCGTAATGTATAAACAAATGTTCTTCGTGTTGTGCGAATAATTTCAGAGACTCGTTGCTTTACCATGCGATACAAGGTTCTTTGGACATCACATTGCCTATCTAATTCTTCCCACGTAATTTCTGCACCCGAATAAAAGTCCCATTTCCGTTCTTCTTTCGTTTGAGTGGGGCCGAAAAACTCAATTCCTGCGGCCCGGTATCTTTCCCTTGACTCTGTCAAATCTTTGGAATTACCACGGACTAAAAGTCTTGTCGGGTTAGGCTCCGTAAGTACAGGTTTTATTTCCGCTATATGCTTGACAAAATCACCAAAGGTCGCATCAACAAATAAGATTTGCACACCATAATCATCAGCCCATTCTGCTAAGCGTTCTTTATAAGATGTGTCTTTTGTGAATGAAATAATCTTACAGCGTTCTTGCACTGCATCCCAGTCTCCAAAAACATCTTCCAACTTGTCAAAAAGACGCACAGATAATTTAGGGCTACTGCCGTTGCTGCCACAAAAATCAAAAATCAAGTAGTCATAAGTCTGTCCAGTTCTCACAATCTTGGAATATATATTTTCAAAAAGTTTAGGTGTATCTCGCAGAGCCTTCTTGTCGTCAAATCCGCTTAAATCTATTCGCCCTTTAGCAAACAACCAGTTGGTCAGATTAGAAAGCCCAGAAACTTCACTAATATTATCTGTTATAATTCTCATTGAAGATTTCTTAAAAGATGGTGCTTGTTCATATAAACCATCGGTCGTTTTTTTATTTAAATCTACAACTAAATTCCATTGTATTCGATAGAATTCTTGCAGTTGATTAGCGGACAACGATTTGCCAAATTTGTCAGTCAGGTTTTCTGGCAATAGCGCAATATAATTCACGCCAGGCATTTGCTCAAAGCGATTAGTCATTTCGTCTAACACAACGAAATTGTTATTTTCGTTCAGTGCTTGTTCAGAAGCAAAAGTTTGGAACATCACATTTGATTCCGGTTTGTCCAATCCATTAAGAAAATCTATTGTCTCATCTGACAATACTTGTTTGAGATCTTTGAATACCTTTGGTAAAAAAACGGCCAAACTTCTTGCTTCAATCTCTTGATCTGAGGATGTATTATCATCGTGACTACCAAATTCACTACTGCTACTGAAGTCAGAAATCAGTTTGTTAAAATCACTATCTATTGCTTTTTTAATACGCATTACTTTTTGTTCTGTTTTGCATAGAGCCAATGTATCGCCCTTGGCGTAATAGATAACTCGTAGAGCAAGAGATGGCAACATTGAATTCTGCACTTTTTGATTTGAAGGCCCATCGATAACAGCTGTACATTTTTTGAAATCACAATTTATAGTTTTTCTTCCATCTAACAAGTCAGATGCTAGTTGTTGGTCTACCAAATCATAAATCACTAATTTACAGAAAGCCTCAATAGCTGGTCTTATATTTCTAAAGAAAAAGTCACAATCACCACCATTGTATTTCATAATGGCTTCGTTGTAAGATCGAGCGAACCTTATTTTAATGTCTTTAATATTATCCATGTTGTATAATTATATATTGTTCATTTTATTAAGCTACTTTAATAATCAATCTCATCGTAAGCAGGAATCTTGCGGAATTTGATGACCGGAGTAACTTTAGCCAGGATCTCTTGGTTGATGATGGAGCCTTGAGGAAATTCATTTGTCAAATCGGGTTTCAACCAGTCAATGTTCCATAAAGCCAAGACCTCACCCATGATGACATGGCAAAGACGTGCATCATAAGGACACTTGCCGGCTTTCTTGTCTCGCTGGTAGGTGATATGCTGCAAATAATTCGCCTTGTTATAGTCGATTCTGCCTGGCAGTTCACAGCCGTGATGTAGCTCCGACTTCAAGAAGAAATCGAGTGCCGCGGCGGGCTTGAGTGTCGGGATATTTTTCGACATTTTTTGCATTCAGTTTATGGCTTTTTAGTTGACACTGCAAAGTTAAAGCTTTTTTCACGAAAATTCATGGGATGTGTTAGCAAAAATCATGCTGTTTTCACTTGAGGCAACCCAGCGGCGATTGTTGATGAAGGTGCAGTGGCATGGCTGATGCAAGCAAGGAGGCAGATGCCTCCTTGCTTGCCTTATGGTCTTGTCGTGGGGTGGGGCGGTCAGTCGTCGTCGAGGATGAAGTCGTAGTTGCCTTGGCCCAGGTTTTTCTCGAGCAGGGGGAGGTAGCGGCTGGCCTCGAGCTGGGTTTGGGTGATGAGGCAGTGTTTGCCGTCGCGGCCGTACTCGTACTCGATGAGCGGGATGTGCTCGTCGTCCTCGTCGAGGATGTACTGTGTTAGGGCGAAGTCTTTGTGCGGGGCGATGCCGGCCTCTTCGGCAAAGGCGATGGAGCCATAGATGAGGTTGTGGGCCTCGTCGTAGGTGCAGGTCTCAAACATGTCGTTGGCTGCGATCAGCTCTTCGAACTCGTATGCCTCCATGCCGAAGCGGTAGTAGGTGTCTTTTACTCCGGTGCAGTAGAGGTCCACGAGGTAGAAGCCGATGGTGAGCTTGCCGCCGGTGTGGCGACGGGTGACGATGACATTGCCCTCGCCACACTTAAACATGTCGGTGGTGCGATAGCAGGTGCCAATCTCAAGGTTGCGGGCGCGCTCGCGTATGTACCGCTTCTCGGAGAACGGCTGCCCTCCGCCATTTTTGTTCTTCTTTGCCATTTTTTAAGACTTTAGACGTTAGTTGATAGATGTTTATTTGAAACCCGAACCCCGGAACTCGCACCCCAGCCCCCAAGTCCCTACAATCCCGGCTGCAAAGTTAATGCTTTCGGATGAGAGATCAAAGCGATGGATGCTGTTAGGGTACAAAAGCATCGTGAATTATGAATTAATAATTATGAATTATGAAAGTGTGTTCTCATGGCCAGTGTGATGGCCTCACCCACTAGAGCAAAGTCGGCGAGCCAGTAATGGCTTTTGTTGCCCCATGTGAGAGTAGCACCGGCAATCTCAGCCGTCTTCAGCAGATTCTGTCTCACCTCGGCATCGTGAAAGCGGGTTGCGCAGCCGATGGCAAAAGCCGTCCCCGAGGGCGAAAGGTTGCACACGATTGGCCCGGCATCAATGTCCAACCCCAGCCAGCACGAGCGGTCGTGATACTCTCTGATGCCCGTCAATGGCGATGTCTGTAGCAAAGCATCCTTTAGCCTCTCGTATTGCTGACGTGCAAGGTCAGGGTCAATGAACGTCAAGTAATAGCAGTTGAGTGCCGAATAAGACCCCTTGACAGCTCCGATTGGCTTGCCGTCTTCGGTCAAGCACGAGGCCAGTAGGCCTGTCTCATCGTCAATCCACTCACGCTTTGCCCGGTCGAGCCACGCCTGGACGGTGCTGGCATATTCACCTCGGTTCAGCTGCGAGTAAGCATCGAGTGCCACAATGGCCACGAGCATGTCGGGGACGTATATGCTCTCGCCGGGGTAGGTGGGCAGATTCAGCGCATCGCTCTGCACGATGCGCCTGTTCATTGCCTCGCACACTGCACGGTAGGTGTCGTCATATTGCTTGCCGCCACCCACCTGCTTGTAGGTGCCTATCATCCATGCCAAGTGGCTCAGATAGGAGACATGGCTGTTGTCGCCACTGAGACTCTCAAGCGGGTCTTCGCCCCATCGCAGTTTGTCATACAGCCTGATTTCGGGTGCCATCGCCACATCGATGATCTGCTCAATGTGCCGCAGCGACGAGTCGCGTTGGTTGGGATACAGCCTGGCGATGTTGGCAAGTGCCATAGTTGTCATCGAGCAGCTATATAATGCCCATTCGCCACGAAATTGGAAATCAATCGCGTCGGGCATCTCATGCAGCAGTCCGATGGGCGTTGTCGCCACCTTTGACACCAGGAAGTTGGCCCGCCGCACGATCTCGCTCCGCTCGCTGCTGGCACCGCCATGTCCCCACGTGGCACAAACCACCCAAAGCGCCTTGCCGACTAGCAGCAAAGCCACCACCATGACTATAATCAATATTTTCCTCATCTCACGCTTCATCGTCCATACATTCTCAACCCGAATAATCTGACTCTCAGAAGGGTGAAACAATGCTGTAGCCAAAATGCGGTCGCTTCATGCTGTAATATAAGTACAATTGGCGATAGCGGGCATAGGCGTATGCCAACTCACGTCGCTCCTCGTCGTCATCATAGTAGTGCTTCAGCGTCTCCGACACATCGATTATTTCCGGCTCAATCGACCGCGGCTCTTCTAGCATGATGTCCAAGAAACGGCAGTAAGCATCACTGGCATCGTCCAGAGCCAGCAACCTCTTGTCCTGCCATGCATCTGTCCAGAATTCGACACTATTTTCATATCTAGTCATGTGTCCCATGTCGAAAACGCTACTCAACCTCTCACTCTTGATACGCGCAAGTGCCTCCAGGCGATTGAGCAACACATTGCCAAAGGCCGTTCCGATCAGCCCGAATGACTCATATCCATCGTAATTGATGGCAAATTCAGCCTGGCAGTATACTATCACGCCTGTCTCACCCTTTGCAGTTGACCAAGGCCTGAGCCATAACCTCATGTATTGGGTTATCGCGCCGTCGCCTAGCAACAAGGGCAAGGTTATTACAGACCCTGGTTCCGTCGGGTTGGGAAAATTGGTGAAGTATGTCGGTTTAACCATCCGCCATTTGTTGAGAAGAGCTTCACGTTGCACAATGGGCAGCACATGCTCAGATAAGAACTCGGCCACTTCGCGTTCTTGGGGTGTGTCACGACTCTGCTCAAACTTCGTTTTGAGTCTATGGCTGCCCAACAATTCAGTCTCATGACCCAGTGCATTTTCCAGCCTCGATTTAATCTCATTCTCTTCCATAATCCTCATTTTTTATGTGTGTTCAACAGTTAATTATTCATTCTCTGCACTTGGAATGAGTTAGAGTATGACGTAATACTCAATTCTTGAATCCTTTCACCAGTTTATAACCTTTGGCATCGGCGGCAAATCGCTTGACCATCTGTTTGTAATTGTACTCTTTTCTCGATGTGGCGGCGATGTTTCCGTTCCAGTCTATTCGTTGGTCATGCATCAGCCACACCTCTTGATAAGTGAATTGTGCTTTGTTCTTGTTCGTCAGCCGGGCAATGGCTGTCGTGAAACCTCGCTCG
This sequence comes from Porphyromonadaceae bacterium UBA4262, assembly GCA_002396085.1. Classification (GTDB taxonomy): domain Bacteria; phylum Bacteroidota; class Bacteroidia; order Bacteroidales; family Muribaculaceae; genus Sodaliphilus. Next base: position 41,027 of record DGWI01000038.1, on the reverse strand, counting down.
GTCACCTCAATAGCGGCACATTCTGCGAGAAGACGCGCATCAAGTGATTCGCAATCAATCTTGAATAACTGATACTCTGTAACCCATCCGTTGCTGTTGGCGTGCATTCTTGTCACGACATATAGACTCCGTCCATCGGGCGACATCGTGTAATATAGCGGGGTCCACCACCCATCGGCCAGAAAATTCTCGCCATCGTGATAGCGATCATAGCACAATTCCACTTTGCGTGGTTCACCCTCGTTTGATGTCATTGTGTATAAGTTCAGCCCATATTCCCCCATCAATTCGAAAAACACCCTAACTTTGCCATCGGGCATGTCGTAACTATATAATTCCAGCGCACTGTCAGGAATTGCTACAACAGACTGCTTTTGCTCGGTTTTCACTAGCGTGGTGTCGGCGGCATGTTGTTGAGTAGCACCCATTCTTTTGCAACCCATCGTTGCTATTACCACACCTAACATAATTAGCAATAAATGTTTCATAAACAATAATTTATTAGAACAAAAAAGCTGTCATATCGCCTTTAATAATTTTGCCGTCTTCTATCTTGATGATGTAATAGATAGGTTCTTTTCCATCCTGTGATAATGAGATGGCATTCCGCTCAAGTATTTCTTGAACATCTATTTTTGAACCAGTTCGCATGATCGTATCAAACTTGCCACGGATATAGTCAGCATAGCCGCTGCAATCAAGTGAAGCAAAAACCCACATCGAATCATACTTAAATTCGGGAGCCAGATGTTTGATGATAAGTTCGGCATTCAATGTACGCCATGCTTCCGCAAGGTCATGAATAATAATATCTTCATTTGTTGTTTTTGAAGAATCAAGTGACTCATTATCCAAAACAATTATTCTACGTTTTTCATCGTCATGTTCTTTCGAGCCATCAAAGATGTACCAGAACTTTGATGGAATACTTGACTTATCTCCGCTTATGTACGCATCAATAAAACTATCTAAACTTGGCATCTCTTCCCATAATGAGGCGTTTAGATGCCTTATGCAAATCTGTGAAAGACCAAATACGACACTCGGGTTATTCTCTTTAATCGCTCTTTGTGTTTCTTCCCATTGCTTTTGAGTTGTATACCCAAATCCGCCTTGATGTGTTTTAAACTTTGATGGTAAATAGGGCATCTTAAATGGGTAAATAGAAACATGAGCAAATTGAATTGATTTATCATTGGTTGAATCAGCTGCTTCTATGAAATCAATTTGCAACCAACTTGTCAACATTTTTTTCCCACGCTCAAAGTCTTTTTTCGTGAAGATAAAGTAGTCACATTCTTCGGACTCCTCATTTGAGACCAGGCCTAGTTTCATTAGTTCATTATCAAGTTCATTAATTTTTGATTTATCACTTGATGAAAAATAAAACAAGTTACCATCACAACCACTTTCTCCCATTACTATAACACCCGAGCTGTCATGGATCCCATCAAAATCTTCAATTGTAGGGGTGGATTTAAATATTGACTTAATTTTAGAGAGAAAGCCTGTTTTGGGTGGAGAATATCTGTCAATGAAAAATTGCAAAATTCCTCCATCGTAACAACGATTCATGCTCTCCACATTTACGATGATGGAAGTCCATGATTCATATATACATATTGCCATACATAATTATTATTTTGAACTGTATTATCCGAAATAGATTTATTTAGAAAGAAAGAAAAGTACAATCATAATTACCAAAATGGCAATATTGGCGATTATTGTATAATTCATTTTCTTTTTCACTTCATCTATACTGCCAGCCACATTTTCTTTTATTTCTTCAACAGCATTATTGATGGAAGAAATAGCAGAGTTACAAGAGTTAACAATCTCTTGACTATCATTTTCAAAAGACTTTACTACAGTGTCGCTATTATGCTCAAAATCTTTCACCTTTTGCTCATAATCATTCCCAACCAGATTTAAAACTGATTTCAAATTATCGTTAATTTTTGAAAGACTATTAACATAATTGGAAGTAACTGTTGTGAGCGCCTTATAAGAGCCAACAGTTTCTTCTACCTGCTTGCTGGCTGAAGAAACTTTTGAGAGGTTTGCTTCTAACTCTGAAAGAGCTTTATTAATTCTGTCGTCTATCATAATTACTTAGTATAATGAGATAAAAATTTATTTAATTCAATATTGTGCTTTTTGATAAGAATAAGCTTATATAGTTTCTGTAGATACTCCTTGCTATTATCATCAAGCACGGCATGTTTAACGAGTAATTTAGCATACTCGTCCAAAATGCTAACATTGCCTCGTTTAGAGTAATATTCAACAACTGCCTCATAGTCGTTGCATATTTCTTCTTCTAGCATTTCATTTTCTTGTTGTCCCAAGAATAAAATACAAAAGATGTTTAGCAGATTAAGAACTGGGTTCATTTCAGCAGCCGCACGACGTATTAATCGCACAGCACCCTGTAGGTGCTTAACATTATCTTTCTGCGAGTCATTATTGACGATTTCAGAGTCAACAACACGCATATATTTTTTAACAAGTTCAAAACTTGTAATTTCATTCTCAGAATGAATGTCTGAATTGGTGTCATCTTTAAGTGAATAAGGCACATCTTTTTTCAGGCGTGAGTTGTAAGTCTCAAAATTCTCACGAGCATATTTAGAGTTGAAATAGAAATAAATGAAATCTTTAAGATCTTCATTCGTTTCTCGCCAATCTTTGCCTGAATTGATAGCCATATTGCAGAATTGCTCCATATCAAGGATTCCTCTCGCTCTTTTTTGAGCAATACTGCGATATATGAATGAAGTCAGATGCTTCAGACAAGCCATAATTGCTCCATCTTCCTCTGCCATATCATAGACTTCATCTATCATGTCATTTGTGCGTTCCTCTGAATAGTATTTTCTATAATATGAGCGTAAAAACTCATAATAATTATCTTCATCTTGGCATATTGCTGTGATTCTGAAAGTGTGTTGCATATAATCCTCTGTGAAATCATCAATGAGGCCAATAACACACATTCTATATATCGCCTTTTGAATTGCCTCTTTATAGTTAGCAGAGCCATAATCACGGATATAACTATATCCACGATTATTTTTTAGAAAACGTGCATTTCTCGTTTCAAACACAGGCATGTTTCTACTGACTAACTGCCTATTGTATTCATCTAAGACTCTTTCATCCTCTTGATAAGATATATAGAAAGTTAGAGTCTTGCCTTGCTCATACCTATTGATGTATTGAAGAATACCACGGCTTCTCCCTTTTTTAGGTTTCTCTACTCCAGAAAATTCTTCGTTAGTTATTTGAATCTGTAGCCCATTCATAAGTAGTTCCATGACATACAATTCAAATTCTTCTCCTAAGAAGTTGCTGTCATAAAAGAACTTGTTTGTTTGATAGTCAGATGAAAATTGATCCCACTGGTCGGTTTTGACGTTTTTTACCCAAAAAGTTTTGGGTGAATACATTATAGTAGCCAGTGCCATTCTTCTATCACGACCGGCACGACCAGCTTCCTGAACGAATGACTCTAAAGAACTGGGATAGTTTAAGTGAACTGTCAAACGGACATTTGGCTTATCTATTCCCATGCCAAACGCTTTTGTAGCTACCATGATATTCTTTTCACCTGCTAAAAAAGCATCTTGGTTTCGTGGGTCTGCTCCTCCTTTATAGGTTGAGATATAACGTAGGTTATGGTCTCGCAAAACTTGCGCGACACCATCTACGTGTAAACTGCCACCATTGGCCCTAGGACAAAAAACTATACCGGCTTCAGGACTATGATCGTGCATGAACCACCTTGAATCCACTTCAACTGATAAATCGGTTTCATAAACACTGTCAATTTTATCTTCATCTGTTATGTTTTCTCTTTCAAGAAAACGTGCTCTTATATCATCAACACTTTCTTCTTCTTGGATTTCATTTAATTTTGAAGTGGCATCAATAATAGCATCATATAAACAATGCTCTTTAATTCCCCCAACTTCACGCTCTTTTTCTGCTTGTTCGGCATCAACTGGATAAACATAGTATTGAAGTTCCAGCCTATTAGTGTTTTCATATCTAACCGTTGCGTCATCTTCAAGTGAATATGCTTTAACACCGGATAATTCTCGCTCGACATCAGCAAGAACGTCAAACGATGCGGTGGCGGTCAAGCCGAATAGTGAAATGTGGTTTTCATCTCCTTCAACCTCTTTTGGGAGTACATAATTAAAGAGATTCCTTCCCAAATGTAAGTATGCTAGGCGGAAATCGTGTCCCCATTCCGATACGCAGTGCACTTCATCAATAACACCGTAAGAGAAATAAACTTCTGATTCTCGCATTGCTCGAAGTGTTTCTCTAAATCTATGAATACTTAATCGTTCAGGTGATAGGAAAATTATCTGTATTTGTGAGTCTGTAAGTCTGTCCTCATTTAATTTTTTCTCGTTGGCAGTTTGGTCGCTATTAATATAAGCTATACAGTCGATACCTGTGTTTCGCAAACCATCGTACTGATCTTTCATTAAGCCTCTTAATGGGTCAACCACCACTGTCACGCCTGGTTGTAATAAGGCTGCTAATTGATATGTAAGTGATTTACCACCACCAGTAGGCAAAAGGCCGATAACACTTTTAAGCTGTAAGGCACGATTCAATATCGGAAGCTGTCCAGGTCTGAAATCTTCCTTTTGAAACAAAAGGTTAAGGAAATATCGAAGATGTTTAGCTGTTTCTTCAATTTTGATATAGTTACCCTTATTATCTCTATTAACGAGTGGTTTATACTTTATGCGCTCAGACGTGTAAATTGTTCGATTTGTGTAAATCGACCTTGATGAACGAATAATAACGTAACAATCATTTAATGCATGGTATTCACTAAAGGTGACATTCTCTGGCTCACATTGTTTAGCGAGAGAAATGTCAAGAACCACATCATATGGAATACCTTTATCTGCGTTTTCATTAGTGAACAGATTAAAAGTAGGCATCTCCATTTGACAATAGTCAGCTGTCAATGCTATTAAATGATTGTATAAAGCATAAAAATCTTTTATGGCAATTTGTGCAATATTGGTTTCATCTTCTATTACGAGAATGTTCCATGTTTGTTTCTTGAAGTCAAGTCTTTCCGATAAAAGTAATTCCGCAAAAGTTTTTTGCAATCGCGCTATCGCCTGTAAAGCTTCTGTTTTTCTATTGTACGTTAAGCGTGAAAGTTGTTTATAGACAAATTGACTCGCAGCGGTTTTATAGCCACGGGAGATAATATTGCTTAAAAGTGCAAAAACTGGATTGAGGCTTTTATGTGCAGTAATATCAAACGGAGCTAAAAGTTCAAAAGCACAATCAAGGTTTTTTTCGTTTGATATTTCTTCAGCGAAGCAAGCAAAATATTGTATTGGCGCAAAATATTTATACTTATGTAGTATTTCGGCCACACTTGTTAAGCTGAATGAAAAGCTCTTTATGAAACAGCCGTACGCTCGATTATTTGGGTGCCTGCCAAAATCTACTTCTCTAAAATCTGTAAAGATGTTAATATTTTCATCCTTAAAGTATGAAACGAAAGCATTTATTCTGTTTTCATTTCTATTTGCAGGTCCAACACATAAAACGATATGGCGGTTTCCTGATGATGTTATAAGTTTAGATACTCGTTTTAAACTAACTGCTTCTATATCGAGTAAATTTGAGAAGATATGAACAGCACATGGCTGTTCAACATTAATTGAATAGATAGCATTATCATTGTCGCTATTATCTGAAGGCAAGAATTTATCTATTTCTTCTATCTCTATATCTTCGTCTCCGATTGCTTGCTGAACATGAATGATTGCCCTAGTTCGAGCGATATCAGATGGTTCTTCGAGATGAATACACTTTAGGTTTGAGAGCAAATTCTTTTGCCTTAACAATTCAATCATAGCGATAGTTCCCAAGCCTTGTCCACAGCCCCAATCGTAGATTTCAAATGCAGATAAAAGCTGCCTAAAAGGGAATTCACTTGAGTCAAGAGCGCGAAGCAATTTTTTATAATGCATATTGCCATAGGCAACCAGATAAGCATTACATTGCTCGTCTGTTTCTAAGATGGCAGTACCACGTTCAAGTGTTCTTCCTTCATTATCTATGTAAGCCCATGCGTTGTTTCTAAACCTACTAGGAAGATAGGACTTAGCTGTAGCTACAATATCGCTAATGGTTAGATTATAGAATTGCTGTATTTCAGAAATGTAACTCATCTCCCTGTAATGGTTTCAGATAATGGATTTTCATTGTGTGAACGATGGTTGGCAATGGCAAGCTCTTTGCTGGCATTGGCGTAGCAATACTCGCAGCCGTGTACGCAGGTGTTGTATTCGCCAATGTCCTTGCTCTTGATACAGCCACAGAAAAGGCGTTGACCTTTGTCGCGGTTGTCGCCATGCACAGCATATCTGCCTCCGGGCAATAGAATAGCGCCCTCGGGTAAGGGTTCTGTATTACCAAATAAATCAACTTGCGGCATGGATTGTATCTTCACATTGAGGTAGTCCATCAAGACTTTATCCTCATGCGCGAGACGGATTATTAAGTCGTCGTCGACGCAGTGGTTTTTCTTGACTCCAAACTCGGTTATGTCTATTTTCTCGCCGCATGTCGCTAGTTCGTAACCCCACTTCTGGTTCAAATGTTGCAACTTTGCAGCAAACTCGCGCATCTTTTCTTCCGTCCAGTCGTAATCTTTATAGTTTATTCCAGCCTTGTTCAAGTTAGCCTGCACTTTGCGGTAAGTAGCAATATCAACAAAACTGAACACTAACTTCTCGGTATATCCGAGCAGTTGGTCACCGATGACCTCAATTTTTGAGAGCAACTTGTCAATACTGATTTGGTCGGTAAGCACCAATGGGTCAAACCGCCAAATGACATGACCTTTTCCAAGGCGATCAATTAATAGCTTGAAAGTTTCAATGCGTTGCGCAATGGGTAGAACTTTCTTTTCCAAGCCCTCGGCTTCATAGTCATTGAGAGAATATTGGATGTAACAGCCAATGCCTCTGCGTTCAAGGATTGGCAAGTATTCAAGCAAAGGTCTTGGGTTCTTTGACCAAAATACAATGAATCGTGTGTTTTGGTACGACACATAACTACGAACTCCATTAAAGGGGTTCGTCCATGCCGAGTAACCGGCCTTGTCAAGTCGGTAAAAAAACCAATCTGCATAGAACGCCGGAATGTCGGTGCTCCGACTTGCTGACACGAGAACGGGAACTTGCATTTCTACAAGTTCGCCGTTCTCACGCGGCAGTCTCTGTTTATCCCAAGTCGCCATAGATGCCTAGATTATCAATATTATTGTGAGTTAATCCGTCAATCAAATAGTATATACATTTTTGCTTTCAGTTGATGGCTATGAGTTGACTCTGCAAAGTTACTAATTTTTTCTGGGAAAAGCAAGGGGTGGGGGGATTTTCGCTTCTTGGCAAAACCTTAGTCGCACGGGGAATAATAAAAATGTCGGGACACGTGTCCCGACATTTTCTCTTGTAAAAACAACTTACGCAACTTGCACAACCCAAATTGGTTATAAATATTGTTTAAGTTGTTTGAGTTGTTTTCTTTTTAATCTGCAAAATCAGCATGAGGCCTTTGCGCTCACTTGATCACGACTTTGCGGCCATCTTGACGGACGTAGATGCCGGGACGCAGCTTGCTCTGGTCGACACGGCGACCCAGCAGGTCATAGAGCTGCATGTTCTGGCTCTGGCCGGCAGTGACCTCAGTGATGCCCGAGTTATTGATCTCAAACCAAGTGATGGGGCTCTCGTTGGTCTCGCCACCGCCAGTGTAGATGCTCTTGGCACCGATGGCCTGCCAGTTCTCGATGCCGTCGGCGTGCACATAGACGGTCTCGCCGCCTTGCAGCACCTCCCAGTAGTCGGTGTAGAGATACGGAATGATGGTCAGGTCTTCGGTGGCGTACTCATAGCGGCTGGCCTCCAACGTGATGGGGCTTTCCTCGCCATCCTGCATCGAGAAGAGCTGGTAGCTGAGCTTGCTGGCAAAGATGGGATTGCCGTCCACATCCTCGAGCGGGATGTTCATCTCCAGCATGTAGCCATAGCCCTCGTTGAGTGCAAAGTTCAGAATCTCGGGGGCAGCGGGAATGGCGGCCACGTCGGCGGCACGGGTGATGACGACGTTGGTCATCACATCGGCAGGCTCGTCGTAGGTCTCACCCTCAAGCTGATAGGTGCTGGTCGAGGTATAGCCCTCGGCGGTAGTGAAGGTGTCGGTCTCGGGATCGTAGGCCATAGTGGCGCCGTTGAACACAATCTCCATGTCGATGCCCCAAGCGTCGAAGTTGCCCAGGAAGTGCTTCGGGAAGGTGACTGTGGTGCCGTCGTCGGCCATCGTACCCTTGACCCATGCGTCGGTGATCCACTTGCTCAAGCCCTGGATGTAGACATCGTTGCCGTCGAAGCCCACCAGCACGTCGGCCTTGTGCTCCTCGGGATATTCCTCGCCAAACTGCAGGTCAGTGGCCGTGAGCGTGTAGGTGTTGGCCTCAAGGCCCTCGGGCGGTGTGATCACGACCTTCTCGTTCTCAAAGACATTGTACCAGTCGATGTCGCTGTAGTGGGTCTCGCCACCGCCGGTATAGACACTGCGAACACCCATCTGCTGCACGCCCTCGCCCAGGCCGTAGACAACAGCCAGCTCACCGTGAGCCATAAAGTTGATGTCGTCGCCAAAGTTGTAGGGGATGGTCGTCATGTCCTCGTCGAAGCCATAGAGGTCGGCCGCGAAGATGTACTGCTCGGGACCGTTGCCACGGTCGACAAAGAGCTGGTAGCCCAGCTTGTCGGTCAGCAGCGGGTTGCCGTCGACATCAAGGGTGGGGATGTTCAGCACAACGAAGCCGAAGTCGTCTTCGGCATAGTACTCATAGTAGCCGAATGTGGGCTTTGCCGGTGTGGCGGCCACATCCTGGATGGGCGTGAGCTTGACATTGCCGTGGATGTCATACCAGCGCACCTCCTCGTCCGAGGCACTGATGGCATACCACTGCTGAGCGGTGAGTGTGCCGGTAGCCTCATCCAGTGTCATCACCATCGGGGCCGGGTCGTTGCTGTAGGGCGTGGCACCCATGAAGTAGAACTGATAGGCGTCGCCCTGATAGATGAATGTGCCGAAGTACTGTCCGTTGTCAAAGACATAGGTGTCGCCCTCGCGGTGCCCCTTGACCCAAGCCTGGGGCAGATAGACGCACAGGCCCTGGACATAGATGTCGTCGCCGTCAAAGCCGACCTTGGCGTTGCTGGCCAGTGGATCGCCCTCAAACCAGTTGTCCTCATAGCCCATGTAGGTGCCGGTCAGTGCATAGTCCTGGGTCTCGAGACCTTCGGGCACCTCGACTACATCGCCCTCAGGCACAATGGTCATCTGGCTGTCGAACTGATAGAACCAGGCCAGCTCGCTGTCGCTCGAGTTCTCGACAATGTAGCACACAACGTCCTGCGACAAGATGAACGTACCCAGTTCAGCGTTGTAGTTGAACACAGCATCGATGGGCGCATAGCCGCCATCGACCGGGGTGACGGGGAAGAAGTAGTCGTCATAGTCGTTGAACTTGCCATAGTACTGCATGGGGAACGACACGGTCATGTCCTCGTTGTTGAGCGTGCCCTTGATCCAAGCCTCGGGCAGCAGGACACTGACACCCTGGATGTAGACATTGTCGCCGTCAATGCCGACCTTGACCGGGGTGCTCACTTGCTCCCACGACGAGCCGTCAAAGAGGTAACCGTTCAGACGATAGTTCTCGGTGGCCAGGTCTTGGGGCGGTGTCACCACCTCGGCATTGGCCAGTTGCGGAGCCTTGGTTGGTGCCTGTGCCTTGACATCAATGTGTGAAGCATCGATAGCATGCCGCTTGTGGCCCAGCATCTCTTTGTTGATAGACTTGTGCAACAGATTGTGGCTCAAAGCCGTCATCTGTTGTGCGCTCACGGCCATCGATACGATGGTGGCCATGAGCAGTAACATAATTTTTTTCATAGGCTTTTTTGTTAGAGGGGTTAATATTTGTTGGCAAAAATAAAGATAAACTTTGGTATGTACAAATTATTCAGCAAAAACCACTGATTTTAGTTTTTGGCTGATTCTGAATGGTGTATTATGCATTACAAGTTTCACAGTGCCTAGAAACCGGTCCATTGTTGGCGCCAGATGTGGCGGGCCAGTTCGTCCCAACGCAGGACAGTGGCTCCAACAAAGTCGGCCACATAGCCATTGAGCATCTGTTGTGCTGCTTTGGGGTCGGTGGCATTGAGGCTCTGCCACGACTGTTCGACCCAGGGCAACTCGCGCTGGCCTTTCAGCGTGAAGTAGTCGCGCAGTGGCTCCAGTTGCTTGCGATAGGTGCCCCAGCGCACGGTGGCCAGGCGATTGGCCTTGCGGTAGTGCCACAGGGCGGCATCATCGCGGTCGGTGTGCTGGCCGCACACTTGCAGCATCTTGGGCAGCTCGGTCGTCCCGCTGAAGATGGGGAATCGTGGGCTCTCGCCCGGGTTGTCCAGGGCCATCCAGCACACGCCACCCACCTCGTCGGGCAACCACGAGCGCAGTTGGATGACAGTGCTGTAGGCGCACCACGACACACTCACGGTGCGGATGTTCTTCATCGCCGAGTCACCCATGGCATAGTACATGTTGATCTCGTCGGGACGCATCCAGGGGTTACTCACGGGCGAGACTATCGAGTCGGGTTGATTCTCCACCAGGTTGCCCTTTTTGTCCTTGCGCTTGGGGTTGGGGATGAGGTGGCGACCACTCAGGTTCTTGTTGCTGCCCTCGTAGTAACTGCCCAGCAGAGCCATCACGCGCTCGACACTCACCAGGCTATCGGGCTTGACGCTCAGCGGCAGTTCCTGGATGGTGTCGCTCAGGTGCAGACTGGGTGCCAATGCGTCCATGATATAATGCTCACGCACACTGTAGTTCTTGGTCTCCTTCATGTAGTTGCCTCCACTGTACACGCGCCAGAAACTGAATTCCTGCTTGCCGTCCCACAGTTTCAATCGCTTGGCCACATCATAGACATTGTCGCTGGCCATGAAGTGGTCGGGATCATTCAGATTCAGGCGACCGATGCGAGAGATGTTGGCCGACACGGCGATCTCGTCGTCGGGAATGCGCTGGGCAGCCCACACGCCACCAATCTTCTTCGGACCCTCGCCGAAGACCTCAAAGATCCACACTTCATTCTTGTCGGCGATGGTCAGGCACTCACCGCTGTCGCCGTAGCCATACTGCTTGACCAGTTCGCCCATCAGGCGGATGGCATCGCGTGCTGTCGTGCACCGTTCCAGTGCGATGCGCTGCAATTCCTCGATGCAGAACAAGCCCTGCTTGTTGCGCAGCGTGTCGCGTCCGCCGATGGTGGTCTCTCCCATAGCCAGTTGTTTCTCGTTGAGGCAGGGATAAGCAGTGTCAAGGTAGCGGTAGGTGTGTCGCACTTGCGGGATGACACCCTTGCGATACATCTTGGTGCTGTCTTGTGGCGACTGTGTGTGCATGCGACCGTCGTAGATGGCGGTGACGGTGTCGCGCTCATAGTCGCGTGCCGGGGTCATGGTCATCCAGGTGCGGTACCATGAGTCGCAGGTGTGCGAGGTGATGACCGAGCCATCGGTGCTGGCTCGTTTACCCACCATGATGCTGGTACACGACAGCCGTTTCATGCCTTCGGGTGTCGACTCGTCGACCTGTGCACCTGCTGTCATCATTGTGGCAGCCAGCATGGCGGCTGCAATCAGTAATCTTAGTGTCATCATATTATTCGTTTTTTTTGTTAGCATTTTGGGCTTCGCTCTCGTTGGCGGCTAGATCGGCCTTGCGCAGGCGTTTGATGTATGCCAGTTCACCCAAGGCATAGTCGCTGTTCTCGGGGTCATCGAGCATGGCGGTGAAGGCTCTCTCGGCCTCGTCCAGTTGATGGTGGTCAATCAGGGCATAGGCGCGGCGGCGTCGCATGAAGTTGATGAAACTCTGCAACCTCTCGGGGATGTCTTCGTCGTGTTCATACTGCTGATGGATGGCATTGATGATGTCGTCGGTCAATGCAAACAGACGGAAGTCCTTGCCATTGGCCAAGGCATTGATGAGTTCGCTGGTGTGACGGATGTTGCCATTGTCACGCAGATATTCGAGATAATAGTAAGCATCGCGATAGAGATGCAACTCGGTGTAGCAGAAACCAATGTAGTAACATGTCTCGAAAAATGTCTCTCGCATCTCCTTTTTCAGGTCAAAGTAGATGGTGCGCATGGCATTAAACGCATTCTCCAGATGCTGCAATGCCTGATAGAAGCGACCATTGAGCATGTGCTTGCGACCCCAATAGATGTTATAGCCAATGTTGGCATCGGTCACGTCGGCGATGAGTTGCTGCAACTCGTTGAGCGGTTCGCCATCGCGCATCTTGAGTTGAGCGTCTTTCCACATGTAGTCAAACTCGCTCTGCATCTGCTTGGTGTCATCACAGTTCATGGCCACTAGCACCGAGTTGCTCATGGGCAACTGCGACTCACTGTTGATAGCTGCTCGGCGGTTGCGTGGCTCGGGCACAAGTGTCGCTGTGATGCGCACACAGTCATCGATATCCTTATTATCGCTGGTGATGAGCATTTGGATATATCGGGGCGCATCGTCGTCGCCGATGTTGACCTCCAGTGTCATGCTCCGGGCTTTAGTCAAGCTCGGTGAGCAGCATGAGGCCAGATCCAATGTAGTTTTATCGTCATTTTTGATACATTCTGTGTCACCATCGATGTTGAGAATCCTCACTTGCCTGATTCCTAGCATCTTCTCAAGCATGGTGTCAAGCCTCAGACTGTGATGGTCTGGTCGCCAATCGCTGGGATTACCACACTGGTGGTTGAGTTCTTGTTGAAGGAGCATGTAGCGCTCTCTCACCACTTGTTGGTGGTCACGCTCCACATCATCAGTGTCGTTCTCTTTGGCGGCCAGTTTCAGTCCCTTGTATTCGTCGCAAAACTGGCGTTGGTAGTAGAAGCATGCTGTCAGACTTTCGGGCAGTTCTTCGGGCCACACTGTGTTGGCAAAGAATGATATATGCACATGCGCCCTGTTGTCTTCCTCGTTGGTTGAGTAGGTGAACTTGATGAATGTGTTGCTGGCGTTATAATGATTGCACAGGGTGCGCACTAGGGGCAACTCATCGACAGGCATGTCTGCTATGCCCGGAAACGTGATGTCCACGCCCCGGTTGCTGTCCTTGATGTCGGCCACAAAGTGTCCGCCTTGGTAGTCAAAGTAGTAGCGCGTGCTCTTGTCTTTCTTGTCGTAGTGTTCGGTGTTCTTGCAGTTGTTCTGTTTGAGGAAGGCCTTGAAGTCGGCCTTGACCGATGTGCGCTCGTGCTTGAATTTTTTTAGTAACTCGTCCAGTCTCTTCATTGTTGTGTGTCTTGAAAATATCGTGTGTTCAGTTGCTCATATAGTGCCGTGTTGGCCTTGACTGCATCTAACCATTGATTGAGGCTGTCGCACAGTGATTGATTGTCCTTGCGCAACACCCACGACTGGAACTGCGACAGGCTGATGTCGACTGAGATGTCCAGTCCTGGCACCTTGCGAGCCATGATTCGTGCAATGCTCTGGTTGACGACGGCAAACTTGATTTCACCAGCTGCTACACGCAGCATCAACTGCTCGGCGCCATAGGTGGGATCGGACATCACATGAATGGTGTCGCCCATCTCGCGGCTCAGCCCCTCGATGCGTTCATGCATGGGCGAGCACTTGACGACCCACACCGTGTCACCAGCCAGTTGAAATTGTCGCCGCACGCCTGTCGATGCTCGTTGCACCAGCACCTGCTTGTCGATGTATATCGGTTGGGTGAACAGGTAACGCTCACGCCCGGCAGTGGTCATGGGATACTGTGCCACCAGCACATCGTAGGTGCTGTCATTCAGCCCCTCAAGACCTCGCGACAGGGTCACGATGGGATGAAACTTCATCGGTCGACCGCTTTGTGCCGCGATGAGACGAAGCAGGTCATAGTCAAACCCACCCATCGTGTCGTCGTAGCTATAGTAGGTTATGGGTGAATACTCGATGGCTATGTCCAGTGTGTCACCGCCGCTGGGGCGGTCACTGACCTCGGCCTTGGGTTGGTCACAGCGACTCAGCATCACCATCATGGTCAGGGTGATACCCAGCAATGCGATGTAGAGCAACGTCTGTCCCTTGATTACTTTTCGTCTCTCTCTCAACATCTTGTCTCTAATTTGCAAAGTCAACGCTCACGCCCACCTGGAAACGTCGGGGATTGAGCGGGTAGTGGGGGATGGCAAAGTAGTCGTTGCCACCGAAGATTTTGCCGTTGGCATGCGTGTAGACCACAAAGAATCGGGCCTTCTTCAACTTGAAGTTGGCATAGATGTTGGCCAACAAGAAGTTGCCACACTCCTTCTCTTGCTGTGTGTGGAATGTCATTGTGGCTGGATTGTAGGTGGGTGCATAGTACTTGGTGTAGTAGTTGCCGTCGATGCCAATCTGTACATGCAAGACTTTAGCGACCAGGAACTTGAGGTAGAGGTTGCTATAGACCGACAGGGCGGGCAACGGCAGCACGGTTTTGTCACTGGTCGTCTGATAGGTCACACTGTTTTCCCACCCCAGAACCTTGTAGTGCAGTCCCTGCTTGAGGGTGGCGCTGAGCACATGAATGGCGGGACTGTGTTGTGCAGGCAGCCCTGCATTGTCAAAGTAGATGTAGTTCTTCAGTGTCTCATAGCCTACATTGACGTTGGTCCACGTCTGTGGAATGTTGAGCTCGCCTCCCACACGGAACCGCTGCGTCTTGCCGAAGTCATTCTGCCAGATGTAGTGGTTCGACACGAAATTCTGTAGCAGATAGGGAGCTGACAGATTCTTGAAGTAGCCATAGCCGTGCAGGCTGGCTGTGTCGCCGCGAACCTTGATGCGAGTCTCGATGTTGCCACTGATGTCAATGTCACCGGCTACACTGCCCACAACACCGAACTGTGCTGTGGCATTGTAGCGCAGATGCGACCCTTTCTGCTTGGTCAACTGACCACCCACCCACACCACATTCTCGGTGTGCTTGGGCGCGATGTGGGCAGGAGCCTCATCCAGACCCTCGGGCAGGTCGGCACCACTGCCGGTGATGCTGTCCACCACTTGTGTATAGCGTCGCACCTCGTGCGTGCCGTAGAATGCCAGTCCAAATTTGGCCCAGCGGTTGAAACCCTCGAGCATCGACACGCCCACAGTGTTGCGCAATCGCCACCAACTGGTCTGCTCGTCAGTTCCACCCAGTTCCAGATAGGTGTTGGGGAACTGCAGGGTATCTTCGGTGCCACTGTTGTTCAAGAAGCGGTGACGGTTGTCCTTATAGTCCATTGTCCAGATGAAGCTGGTCACGGGCACATAGGTCTTGCCAATGATGGTGTCGGTGATTGAGTCGCGCTGATAGCGGTAGAACCCCACTTTGTAGCGATGGTTCATGTAGAACTGGCTGCCCTTGATATTGTTCTGGGCGCTAGTCAACAGGGTGGTGATGCTCTTGTTGTCGACACGGGTTTCACCGCCTTGCACCTCGGCCGGGTCGGTGATGTAGCGGTCATCGGTGATGCCACCATTTTCCTTGGTGGTATACTCATAGTGAGTGAAAAACGTCTGCATCTCATAGCGGTCACCCATGTAGGAGGCAAATGCTTTCCAGGTAAAATCCTTGTCGGCCTGGTTGTCATAGGAGCCTTTCGAGTAGATGTAGTCAAGGCCGGCGCCCACCTGCAATCGCTTGTTGATGTTGCCGCTGAACAGCGCTTGCGTGCGGTCTTGGTTACTCTGCTTGTCGCCGCCCGTGCTATAGCCTAGCAGCGTCATTGGGATGCGCGTGTTGTAGAAGCGCATTGTGGATGTGTTGTGCAACCATGGGTGCAATGCGTCCTCCATAAAGAACTCGCTGGTCAGGGGACGCTCAAAGAAAAGTTGGCTCTGCCCTGGCGCACCATAGTTGCCCGTTGTGGCCCACACATGGCTCGGGTGCCATGGCAGGGCATAGCGGTGATAGTTCAAAAAAAGTGTGTCGATGGTTGCGTCAGTACGCAAGCCCAGCGGCTCGGTCAGTGCCCAAGCAAACGATGGCTCAATCTTCTGTTTCTTCTTGGCACCACCGCTCAGTGCCACCAGTATAGCCATCAATATGTATAGTGCAGTTCTTCTTTCCATAATAAACTGCAAAGATACTACTTTTTAGTTAAGAATTAAGAATTAAGAATTAAGTTTTTTGTTATGTGCCAAAAAAATGGTGCGCCGGACTGCCAATTTCTCAGCAATGCGGCGCACCTAAATCCGTTATCAGTTGTCAGTTATTGGTTATCAGTTATCGGTTATATCTAGCAACTCGTCACTCGTAGCTCGTAACTCGTCACTCGTAGCTCGTCACTCGTAGCTCGTCACTCGTAGCTCGTAACTCGTAACTCGTAACTCGTAACTCGTAACTAGTAGCTCGATCTACTCCTCCTTGCCCAGCATGATGTTAATCACCTTGTTGGCATCGCTCACATCAATGCCATCCTGACCGTTGACATCAGCATTACCGGGGTAGTTGCTGGCATCAGCCTTGCCCAGCATGATGTTGATAATGATATTCACGTCTGTCACATCCACTGCGCCATCGCCGTTGATGTCGCCTAGTTGCAAGCGAGACGGGCGCACCCAGCCTTCGGGCGGTTCCAGGCCGGTAATCATCTGGTGGCTTGAGTTGAATTTCAGTTCGTCGCCGTCGCGATGGGTCATGTTCAGTGCCGTGGAGACATACCACCCGTCGCAAGTGCCATACCAGCCCAGGTTGAAGTGGAACGTGCCGTCGCTCTTGTAGCCGTCACAGATAAACGCATGTCCACCTCCACCGTTGTTGTCACTGGCTGAGTACAGAATGGGGCGGCCAGCGTTCAGCTCGGTCTTGATCATGGTCTCCCACTCAGATGTGGAGTAGCCACCGCCCCACCCACTACCAGAGCGATAGACCAACTTGGCTGTAGAGCGATAGCCAAAGTCCTTCATGGCAGCCAATTGATCGTTGGTATAGGCACCGCTGCCCTCGGGACTGTAGCCCATCTCAACTGCCTGACCGCAATAGCGCGACAACTTAGCCACTTCCTGCGCTTGGGCATCGGTGTAGGTGTCTTGCACGAGCACGCTGTTATCCCAGTCCCAGTGGCAGTAACTGTCCAGGATCAGGTTGTAGTTGAAGGTAGTTGCTGGTAGGCCACTCACAGTTTGGCCAATGTCGTAGCAGTAGTACGATCCGATGGCATTGCATGACTGGGGATACATCCAGTAGTTCATCACCTGGGCCATGGCAGTGGCCACACAACCCACCACGCAATACTCTCCATGATAGGTGGGGCATTGCCAGTCGTAGGGTTCTTCTTGACCCCAGGTCGATTTGATGAGCGGCTCCACGCCGAATTCTTTGGCACGAGCAGGCAGTGTGGCCAGCATCAGGTCATCATCGGTATAAGCCTGCAGGTACTCAATCTCGCGCTTGTAGCCCTCGAGCAGTGCCTTGAAGGTGCAGGGCAGGTTGTCAAAGTCCAGATTGCCCTGGTCACTGTAGGCCAGCACCGACTTGGCACGGTCTTCGCCAGCGACAACAATCCAGCCGCCCGAAGGCACGTTGAATGCATAGTAGTCATTGGCCTCGGCAACCGCTTGCGAAGCCTCGGCGTGAACGAGGGTCAGGTCGGCAGCCTTCATGCTTCTAGCTGCCTTGAACGAGCCTGTTGCTACGCTCTGATGGATGAAATCACTTGCAACACGACGTGCGTCGGTCACATTCACGTTGCCCGCCATGGCTTGTGACGTGATGGCCACAGCCACCATGGGCAATAGATACTTTAACAGAGTATTCTTGTTCATATTGTGGTTTGTTTAGGATAGTTCTAAAGACTATTTTCTCAGGTTATCGAATTGGCGTGAATTCAAATTGAACTGCCAAAATTAGCAACTTTTTTTGAATTATCGGTTATTATCCCCAACATTTTTTGAAAATCACCCCAAAAACTGGCTCGGTATCCAATTCTTTTCGATGTTTAGCCCCAACATCGTCATTCTACGATTCGACGCTCCCACAGCGCTGCTAGGAACTCTTTGGCTGGCCAAATTTCAACTTCATTGAGTATACGAGTTGTCTCATCAAGCGACACAACAATTAACCGTGCGTGCGGATGCTCCTCCTTGAGTGCTTTGAGCCCTTTCAGATGCTTGGACTGTGCTTCGCGCACCGATTTGACCTCAATGGCCACCTCTGCGTCACCGATAATCGCATCCACTTCGTAACCAGATGCCGTGCGCCAGTATGACAACTGCTTGCGACTACGGTTGTACGAGAGATAAGCGATGAGTTCTTGGATAATCAGATGCTCGAAGGCTTGACCGAAGTCGGCAGACCCTGGGTATAGATTCTGACGGTTGCGCAGGTAGTTGACGATTCCGATATCGAAGAAATAGAACTTGGGGGCCTTGATGAGCCGGCGCTTCTTCACATGGCTATAAGCAGGCAGCATATAGCCGATCATTGTTTCAATGAGGATATTGTAATACTCTTTGATGGTAGATGCCCTGACTCCGCAATCTGTTGCAATGTTGTTATAATTGACCATCTCACCGTCACAAAGTGCGGCAACCTCCAGAAATCGGGTAAATGATCCCAAATTACGGGTTAACGCCTCGGCTTCAATCTCTTGCTGCAAATAGTTGCCAATATAGCCTTCTAGACGATTATAGGCATTTGCTATCATGTAGTGACGTGGAAGCATTCCATTATTCACGGCTCTCATCAGGTCAAAGTCTGGAATCTCACAACTGACAAAGGGAAAAAGTTGTCGCTTCAAAGCGCGTCCCCCAAGCATATTGGCACCGAGCCTTTTTAACTTCCGGGCACAGGAACCACATAGGATAAATTTTAACAGTGTTGAGACAATTCACTCGCTGAAAGCAAGCACTGATTTCTAGACATACTGATAAAAGCAACTTAAACAACTCAGACAATCAACTGCCATGAAGAATTGAAGGCAGTGCTATCTTTGATGTTGAGTAAGTTGTTTGAGTTGTTTTTTTATCTGCGTGATCTGCGTGAGTTATCCAGCCAGTGCGGTTCAGTTGTCGAAGGTTTGGGACACTTGCTTGAGGCGGTCGATGATGTCGATGCCTTGCGGGCAATGGGCCTCGCACTGGCCACACTCGATGCAGTCGCTGGCGCGGCCATGACTCTTGGCGTGCAGATTGTAGTACATCTGCGAGTTGCCCTTTTGGGTATCGCCCAGCATGTGGAGCGAGTTGTAGACGTTGAAGTACTCGGGGATGCAGATGTTCTGCGGGCAGCCATCGGTGCAATAGTGGCAGGCTGTGCAGGGAATGGCGATGGCCTCGCGCATCAACTGTGCCGCCTGCGCCACGATGGCCTGCTCCTGCTCGTCGAGTGGCTCAAAGTTCTGCATATAGCCCGTGTTGTCGTCCACCTGCTCCATGTTGCTCATGCCACTGAGCACCACCATCACATTGGGCAGTGATGCCACGTAGCGGATGGCCCACGATGCTGGGCTGGCATCGGGGCGGTGGGCGGCAAACAGGTCGCGCACCGCCTGAGGCACGCGAGCCAGCGCACCACCGCGCACGGGCTCCATCACGATGACGGGTTTGCCGTGGCGGGTGCAGATGTCATAGCAGGTGTGCGCCTCGATGGCGGGGCTGTCCCAGTCCAGGTAATTGATTTGCAGTTGCACATATTCCACCTCGGGGTGCTCGGTGAGCAATCGCTCGAGCAACTGCGAGTCGCCGTGAAACGAGAAACCGATGTGGCGGATGCGGCCCTCAGCCTTCTTGCGGGCGATGAAGCCCCAGCCGTCGTGCTCGTCCATGATGCGCGTATAGTCGGGGTTGAGTGCATGCAGCCAGTAGTAGTCAAAGTAGTCGACCCCACAGCGTTGCAACTGCTCGTCGAAGATGCGACTCATGTCCTCGGCACTGTTGATGAGCCAACATGGCATCTTGGTCGTGACGGTGTAATGGTCGCGTGGATAACGCTCGACCACGGCCTGTCGAAAAGCCCCCTCGCTGGCACCGCCATGATAGGGATAGGCTGTGTCGAAGTAGGTGAAACCGCGCTCCATGAAGCGGTCGACCAGTTGCTTCATTTGTTCGATGTCGATGCTCTTGGGGTCGTTGGCATCGGTCAGGGGCAGGCGCATCAGCCCGAATCCTAGTTTCTTCATGACTTCAGCAGATATTTAATGACCAGATAACCACCAACCACTTGCAACAGCATGCCCGGAATGCCCAGACGGAAGTCTTGTAGACCGGCATAGAGCGAACCGTGCATCATGGCCTCGATGCCGCAACCCAGCACTTGATAGGCAAGCACCACACCCAGCAGCAACAGCAGGCTCACACGACCTGTGCGATGAGCCACATAGCCGGCAATCACCGCCAGCAGGCTCGACTTGACGAGGATGCTGGGCAGCATGGCGGCGGGCGGCATGCCGAACAGCAGATGATTGACCACTGGCGACAGCAGGGCGGTCAACAGTCCCACCTTCCAGCCATACTTGTAGGCTGCGATGAGGGTGAAGAAGTAGATGGGCAACAAGATGAGGCCACCTTGTGGAATCAAGTGGCACAATTGGGGCAACACCACATTGCCCACGACAAACAGCGCGGCCAGCAGATAGGCCCGCATCTCATTGTAGCCCAACGAATAGAGTTTTACACTTGTTTGCATGTTGTATCTAATTGAGAATTAAGAATTAAGAATTAAGAATGGAGGCGGCGTTTGTTTCGCATCGCTTCGAAGTGCTCTCGTAGCAACTGCTCCACCTCCGGGGCGGTCTCGGCTGGGGTGACAATCTGCTCCAGCGGACAACGTGTGTCGCCCTCGGGGATGACGATGTGGTCGACCAACTGACCGTAGGTGTAGGTGATAGCCGCACGGTCGAGTAGGGGAGTGGCCAGACGGCTCATCACCTCGGCATAGACTTCGCTTGCCCCACCTTGTACCATCAGACCGGCAGCAGCCTTGCCCACCACCTTGTCGGCCAGACGTGCCCCGTGCAGTCGCTCGGGCTCGTTGTCCAGCAGCCAGATGAGGTCGCGCACCCCCTTTTTGTCGTAGGTTCGCACCTCGTCATGGCTATCTACCACCAGCGAGCAACCTGTCTCGCGCAATATCTCCTTCAGCCTCTCCATAACTTGCTTACAAAATTACTCTTTTATTGTTGCTGTCACAAATTTATGGCGTTAAAAATGTTCCGGTACGCATTTTACGTCATTAAGTGATGTGCTGTGAGTGCAAAAAAGCACCGCTGCCCAGGACTTGGGCAGCAGTGCTGACGTTTTTTTGAGTTCCGCGTTGTAGTGTCAGATGCAACGCTCGATGGGCAGTACCCATGCGCGCATGCCCAGTTTTGGGGTCTCGACATCCAGATGGTGCAGATAATCGAGCACACGATCCACATGGTCGTCCTCGGCCATCACCATCATCGATGCAGCCAGCGAGGGCCATGCGTGGGTGCCATAGTGCGGGTCACCGGTCTTGGTGCCGCGCCCCTGCACCTCTTGCCATGCCGTGAATCCACGGCAGCCCAGTAGCGGCAAGTTCTCGACAAGGCGCTCATAGTATGCTTGGTCAAATGCTATAAATATTGCTTTCATCTTCTTTTAATTGAAAATTGTGAATTGTGAATTGAGAATTAAGAATTGAGAATTATGAATTAAGAATTCTCGTTTCTTGCTTCTCGCTTTTCGCATCCAGTTTCTGGTGGTGCTTCTTGCGATTGCGCTTGATGCCGTTGAATGCGAAGATGGTGTACATCGTGGGCACGAACAGCAGGGTCAAGATTGTCGAGAAGGTCAGACCGCCGATGACGGCGACACCCATCGGGCGCCACATCTCGGCACCTTCACCACTGCCGATGGCCATAGGCACCATGCCCAGGATGGTGGTCAGGGATGTCATCAACACAGGACGCATGCGCGAATGTCCTGCATCGAGCACTGCACGGCGCACGCTCATGCCACGCTCGCGGTTGAGCGTGATGTAGTCGATGAGCACGATACCGTTCTTCACCACAATACCAATCAACATGATGGCACCGATCATCGACATCACGTTCAGGTTGGTGCCCGTGATCCAGAGCATGAGCACGATACCCGAGAAGGCGAACATGATCGATGTCATGATGATGCCGGGATAGGTGAACGACTCAAACTGCGAGGCCATGACAATGTAGACCAGGATGATGATGAGCACAGCCAGCATGCTCAAGTCGCGGAACGAGTCTTGCTGGTCCTCGTAGCTACCGCTCAACTGGATGGTCACACCCTGTGGCATGTCCATCTTGTCAATCAGCGGTTGAGCCTCGGCGATGATTTCACTCATCGGTCGATCTTGCACGACTGTTGACACGGTGATGATGCGCTCGCGGTCCTTACGCTCGATGGTGGGCGGGTTGAAGCGCTCGACCACCGTGCCCACCTCCTTGAGGCGGATGCCTTGTCCCATGGCGTTGTAGAGCAGGATGTTCTCAATGTCGGTTAGCGACTGGCGGTGCTCCTTGTCATACATCACCTTGATGTCATACTCGTCACCGTCCTCGCGGAAGTAGCTGGCCGTGGTGCCGTTGATGCGGTTGCGCAGGGCATTGGCAGCCGTGCTCAAGTTCAAGCCATAGATAGCCAACTTCTCACGGTCGAAGTCCACTTGATACTCAGGCTGGTAGTCCGAGCGGCTAATGTTGATGTCGGCAGCACCCTTGATGCCTTCGAGCAGTCGCTTCAGGCGCTGAGCCACGGTGTCGGTCTTCTCGAAGTCGTAGCCGTAAATCTCGTAGTTCAGCGTGCTCTGGCCGCTCATGCCGCCACCGCGGTTACCGCCCACATTGACGAGGGCCTTCTTGAACTCGGGGTAGTGCTTGAGGTCCTCACGCATCAGGCCGGCAATCTCAACGATGCCGCGCTTGCGTTCGGTGGGGTTGACCAGCTTGATATTCATCGAGATGATGTGCGAGCCGTTGTTCTGCATCGAGGCAAAGGTGTTGTCGCTCGAAGCCTGACCCACGGTGTAGTTGAACACCTTGATCTCGGGATACTTCTCGGTCCACTCTTTGTATAGGCGGGCAGTCACATCCTTGGCCAACTCCACACGGCTGCCGATGGGCAACTCGAGGGTGACACCCAAGCGGCTGTTGTCGCTTGTGGGGAAGAACTCACTGCCGATAAACTTGGTCAGGAACATTGTGGCGACAAAGATGCCCAATGCTGCCGCAGTAGTGATCCAGCGATGAGTCACGCACACGCGCAGCACATAGGTGAACCAGTCATCCAACTTGTCGAGGAAGTGCTCGATGGGGCCATAAATCTTGTGGAACAATGGGCTGTCCTGACGGTGCTGCTTGAGCATGCGCGAACACAGCATCGGAGTCAACGACAATGCGGCTGTGGTCGAGATAATCATCATGATGGTCACCATCCAACCCAACTGGCGGAATAGCACACCGGTCATGCCCGTGACCAGAGTCAGCGGGAAGAACACGGCAATCAGGGTCAAGGTTGACGCGATGACCGAGATAGCCACCTCGTTGGTGCCGTGAACGGCTGCCTGTTTGGGATCAGATCCGCGCTCAATGTGGGTGGTGATGTTCTCAAGCACCACAATGGCATCGTCCACCACCATACCGATCGAGATAGACAATGACGACAGTGACACAATGTTCAGTGAATTGCCTGTCGCAAACAGATAAATGAACGAGGCAATCAGTGAGATGGGGATGGTCAGCACAATGATGACCGTGGCACGCCAACGTCCCAAGAAGAAGAACACCACCAACACGACAAAGAGCAATGCGTAGAGCACTGTCTCGACCAGCGAAGCAATGGTGTTGCGGATGTTCTCGCTCGTGTCGACGATGTAGTCCAGCTTGACATCGCTGGGCAGACCTTTCTGGATGCTGGGCAGAATCTTGGCAACTTGATTGGAAATTTCCACACTGTTGGCACCGCTCTGCTTCTGGATGATGATCATAGCACCCTTCACGCCGTTGTTGAACGACTCCTGGGCGCGTTCTTCGAGCGAGTCATCGATGGTGGCAATGTCGCTCAGGTGGACCACACCACCGTTGCTGGCACCCACCACGATGTTCTTCATCTCCTCAGGATCCTTGAACTCGCCCTGCACGCGCAACGAGTAGGTCTCGTTGCCCACGTCGAACGTACCGCCAGGAATGTTGCGGTTCTCGGCACCGATGAGTGAAGCGACACTCTCGACGCTGATGTGGTAAGCCTCCATGCGTATGGGGTCAAGGTAGACGTGAACCTCGCGCTTGGGGGCACCGGCGATTGAGACCGAACCCACACCGTCGACACGTGCCAACGGGTTGGCGACATTCTCGTCCAGAATCTTGTACAGGCCCGGCATGCTCTCATTGGCTTGCACCGACAGCAACGCGATAGGAATCATGTCGCTCGAGAACTTGAAGATGACGGGAGTGTTCGAGTCATCGGGCAGATAACTCGAAATCATGTCTAACTTGTCACGCACATCGTTGGTCAACGCGTCAATGTCGTAGCCATACTCAAACTCCAACGTGATGATTGACACGTTTTCGCGAGAATTTGAGGTGATGTGCTTCAGGTGCTCCACCGAGTTGAGCGTATTCTCAAGCGGTCGAGTCAGGTTCTGTTCGATATCTTGCGCACTTGCACCCTGATAGGTTGTCATCACCATGATGGTGTTGGTGTCGATATCAGGATACAAGTCGATAGGCAACTTCTGCAGTGAGAACAGACCAATGATGGCAATAGCCACAAAAATCAGGATTGTGGTCACCGGTCGCTTCACTGAACTACTGTATAGACTCATACTTTCTTAATTAAGAATTTAGATTGTTAACCGACAACTAAAGGCTACTCGGTCACTTCAACCTTGGCACCGTTGGTCAGGCGGCTCTGGCCCTCGGTCACCACCTGGGTGCCAGGTGTCAAGCCACTCACAATCTCATAGCGGTTCTCCATGCGGCGACCCAGTTTCACCTCGCGGAACTCAACTGTGCCGTTGTGGTAGACGTAGACATAGCGCAAGCCCGAGCCGGTCTGCTTCTGGATGGCGCGATCGCTCACCACCACATTGTGCGTGGTGCCGAAGTTGAAGTTCACGCGGGCAAACATGCCGGTGTGAACACGGTTGCCACCGTTTGCAATGGTCACCTCGACCTGGAACGTGCGATTGTTGGGGTCGATGGTGGGGTGGATGATGTGCACGCGGCCAGGGAATACCTCATCGCCATAGGTGTCCAGGCGCACGTCAACGCCCATGCCGACTTTCACCTTGGGAAAGTCGCTCTCGTTGACATTGACCACTACCTTGAGGGGTTGCTGCTGCTCGATGACCAGGATGGGACCTGCGGGCAGGTCGCCGGCGTCATAGTTCTTCATCGTCACCACGCCGCTCACCGGTGAGGTCAGCACAGTGTTTTCCTGCATGGTGCGCAACTGGCGTTGGCTCGACTCCAGGGCACGCACCTGTGCATCATAGGCAGCTTGCATCTGGTCGACGCTCTGCTGTGTGCCACCTCCAATTTTCACCAGTTCCTTCATGCGTTCCAGGTCGCGCTTCTGGTTGGCAATCTGGATGCGCTGCTGGTCCATTGCAGCCTGCTGTGTGGCGATGTTCACGTCATCGAGCACCACCACGCTCTGGCCGGCGCGCACGTGACTGCCCACATCAACGAGCAGACGCTTGATGCGCGCGCCATTGTTCGACGAGATGTTGTTGGTCTTGAAGGCCTCGACAGTGGCAGTATATTCGCTCTCCTGCTTCACATCCTCGTCATACACGGTTTCTACTTTCACCATGGGCAGTTCTTCTTGCTGCCCCTTGGCCTTGTCATCCTTCTTGGTGCAGGCGCTCAGCACCAGCAGGCCCATGGCCATCACAATAAGTCCTTTAGTCTTCATATCTGGTTTAATTTTTTATTCATTGTTGTATGACTAGACATTCTAGATTTTCTAGAGATTCTAGATTAGTTCACATAGTGGGTGTTGCCCAGCACGTTCTCGAGGTTGCTCTCGGCCACGAGGTAGTTGTAGATGGCCTGGTAGTAACTCAATCGAGCGCTCATCAGAGCATCGTCGGTGTCACGCAACTGGATGAACGAGGCGGCCCCGATCTGGAAACTCTTCTGCATGATGTCGCTGGCTTTCTCGGCCTGCTTCACACCGCCCTCGTTGCTCTCAATCTGCTTGATGCTCTTGTTGATATTGTCCATCTGGTTCTGTACCTGCACGTGCAGTGAGCGTTCCAGGTTCTCGCGTTGCCAGCGCATCTCGTTGGCCTGGATCTGAGCCTGTTTGATCTTGTTCACGCGCTGCAGGCCGGTGAAGATGGGGAACGAGAAGGTCAAGCCCACAGCCGACGACTTGGTCCACTGGAAGTTCTTGAACGGGTTGCCCATCGACATTGAGTTCCACATCAGGTTGCCCGTTCCAGTCACTGTCGGGATCCAGGCGGCCTTCTGCACTTCCACGGCTTTCTTCAGGTAGTCGGTCTGCAGATCCATGGCCTTGAGTGAGGTGTTCTTGACCAGCGAGGTGTCGGTCGAGAGGAAGCGGCCATACATCGTGCTCTTGTATTGCTCAAGAGTCTCGGTCGGCTCAATCTCCTGGCGCACGTCCATGCCCATGAGCAACTTGAGTTGCAACTTGAGTTGCTTGATGGTGTTCTCGGCCTCGAGGATTGACGGCTCCAGATTGGTCACAGCCACATTGGCGCGCAGCACGTCATATTCGCTGGCGGTTCCTAGTTCAAACTGCTTCTGATAGATGACGGCGTGGTTCTGTGCCGTGGCGTGATTGGCCTCGATGACACGCTTGCTGTCGTTGGCCAACAATAGGGCGTAGTAGGCGTTTTTCACCTGGTTGACCAACCCTAGTTTGGTGGCGCGTGCCTTCTCCAGGTTCTGCAAGATCTGGTTGTCCTTCAACTTGATGCTTCGCCACAGTGTGGGCATCACGATGGGCACCGTGGCCTGGAAGCCGGCTGCGTAGGTGTTGTCGCGGCCCATCTTGATGGCACGTGTCTCGCCGTCACCCGCGTCCATATAGATGGTCTGGATGGCGAGATTGCGGGTGTACTGACCCGTGGCGTTGATTTGGGGGAATAACTGTCCCAGCGTCTCCTTCTTGGAGTAGTCGACGCGCTCGATTTCCATCGAGTCGACCTTGACGGTCGGGTTGTCGTTCAGGGCGATGCGTATGCACTGGTCCAGCGACAAGGGCAGCACATTCTGCGCCCCGGCCAGCATGCCAGCAGCCAGCATCATTGAGGTGATAAATAATTTCTTAATCATATAATTATTGTTATTTGTTATTACGTTGTTGAATCAGGCTCTCAATGAGTTCAATGCCTTCGCGTGTGGCCATGCCGCGCAAGAAGTTGACAAATGCGCCATCGAAGACGTCGACCGGGTCGAAGCCGTAGAACTGAAGACGCTCGCTGCGATGCAGGCTGCGCATCGTCGACAAGAACAGGAAGGCTGCAATGTCGGTGTTGATGCCTTTAACCACATGGCCCTCGTCTTGAGCCTTGCGGAGTACATGACTCAAGCCCAGTACAAAGTCTTTCTCTTGTTCTTGCTGATGAGCGAATATCTCGGGATACAACCGGCGAATGTCCTCAACGAAGTTCAGGGGCGACTCTTGCAGGTAGGTACGCACATGGGTGTAAATCTTGAAGAGGGCCTCATAGCAATTGGGCGATGACTCGAAGATAGCACGAGCCTCGGCATTTTGCCGGCGGTGCTTGTCATCGATGCACTCCTTGATGAGTGTGCGCTTGTCAGGAAACGTCTCATAGAGCGTGCGCTTAGAGATGCCGCAGTTACGCGCCACCATGTCCATTGTCATTGACTGTGGACCGATGCGCGACAGCAGTTTGCTTGCTTCAATGAGAATATGTTCTTGGATACTCATTTTGTGTTACTTTCAGTTTTCGGCGTGCAAAAGTACATGAAAACTTTGAAAACGCAAAAAGTTTTCTCGGTTTTATCGGTTAATTAATATGTTTTAACCAAAGGTGTTCCAATTTGGAAGATTCATAGTTTTGTTGTACCTTTGCCACGTAAATTAATTTAACAATGAAATCGGCTAGTAATATAAAAGAGGTGTTGGCATTCTTGCGTCAGTTGCAGGTCAACAATGACCGGCAGTGGTTCAAGGCGCACAAGGATCAGTTTGATGCGTTGCGCAAGCCCTGGGAACAGGACATGGAGCGTCTCATTGGCATGGTGGCCGACTATGACGACAATGTGCGTGGGCTGGCTGTCAAAGACTGCGTCTATCGCATCTATCGCGACATTCGTTTTAGCCACGACAAGAGCCCCTACAAGAACTATTTCTCGGGTGTCCTGGGCAAGGGCGGGCGGCACACCATCATCTCGGGATACTATGTCCACTTCCAGCCCGACATGCTGATGATGGGTGGTGGCATCTGGTGGCCCGAGAAGGATATTTTGTCGCGCCTGCGCAGTCTCATCGATGCTGAGCCCGAAGAGTTTCTCAAAATTGTGCAGAATCCCGACATCACATCGCGCTATCAGTGGGAATGCAACACGCTCAAGACTGTGCCGAAGGACTATCCCAAGGATCATCCGCTGGCACGGTACCTCAAAATGAAGGAGTACATCTTGATGATGCGCCCCGGTGAGGACTACTTCGACTGCGACGACTGGGTGGAGCGCGTGGCTGCCGACCTGCGCCCCCTCAAGCCCCTGCACGACTTCCTCAACTATGTTTTTGACTGAAAACAATTAACAATGCCGAGTTGAGCACTGAAAACCTTCTGCTTTCAAGCTCAATTCTCCATCCACCATTCTCAAATAGAAAAAGATGAACATCAACAAAATCTTGGCCGAGGGCGAGAACATCGTTTACCGCCCCAAGTTGCACTGGTTTGCCTACTTTAATCTGGCCAAATTGGTGCGTAATTTGACGACGACAATCTTTCTGAGCGACCGTCGCTTCTTCCATGGCCACGGTCTGCTGCGTCGACACACCCACGAGATGGTTGTGGGCAAGATCGAGACCATCAATGTCACCGAGTCGCTCGTGGGGCGCATCTTCGGCTATGGCACCGTCTTTGTCAGTGGCACTGGCGCCGGCTCCATCACCATGCGCTTCATCCGCAAGCCCTTCGAGTTGCAACGCCAAATTCGCTCTATTCAAAGCTGAAAAAACATAAAACTATTAACATAAACTATTTCATGAAATTGACAAAATTGATGATTACACTGGCCTTGTTGGTCAGTGGCTTGCTGATGCAAGCCCGAGAGTATTCACCCAAATTCTATTGCGGCGTGGTCAAGGCCGACTCCTGGACGATGAACAACAACCTGGAGGGAATCTATGAGTATGACCTAGCCGGACAGACCCTGACCAAGCTCACCGAGGGCCGCGATGTCTATCAGGCTCCGCTGGGCGGTGCCGTCTATGAAGGCGGCAAGATGAAGGGCATCCACTTCAAGACCGTCTGGGACGACTTCGATCAGACCAACACCTATATCCTCTATCACGTGGAGTATGACATGGAGACCTGGGAACGCACCCTCGCCGTCACGCTGGGCGACATGGATCGCAACTACATCAGCAGCTGCGGCATGGCCCACGACCCGGTCACCGGCACCAACTACGGCATTTTCTATAACTTCAACATGAGTTGGCAGGTGGTCAACCGCAAACTCGCCACCATCGATTTCTCGACCAACACCCCCACGCGCACCATTCTGGGTAATGCCTCCATCCCCATGGCAGCCATTGCCTGCAACGACCAGGGCGTGCTCTACGGCATCGGTCAGGACGGCTGGCTCTATGCCATCAGCACCGCCAATGTGGGCAGCGGCACCGAGGTCGAGGTCATGCCGCTGGGCGACCTGGGCATCGACAACATCTCGACCAACCCCAGCTCAATGACCTACGACGCACACACTGGCCGCTTCTACTGGAGCGTCGTGCTCAATGATCAGAAGTGCTACCTCTATGAGGTCAACCCCAACATTGGTTCGGTGGCTGCGACGCAGTTGATGCAGACCCCTGACAACTCGTGGCTGGTCAACCTGTGTGTCATCGAGCCTAAGGCGGCCGATGAGGCACCTGCCGCTGTGAATGACCTCGCTGTAAACTTTGAGGGCGCATCCACCACGGGCACTGTATCGTTCACCGCGCCCACCACCACCTACGAGGGCAATCCCTTGACGGGCACACTCAGCTACACCATCACCGCCAATGGCACTGAGGTGGCCACCGGCACCGTCGAGGCGGGCGCGCACGCCACGGCTACTGTCACCGTGCCTGCAGGTGATGTCGAGTTCATCGTCACCGTTGCCAATGAGGTGGGCACTAGCCCCGAGGCCAAACTCACAACCTATGTCGGTCCCGAGACTCCGAATGCTCCCACCGATGTGCTGTTCGATTACAACTACGACACCAAGCAGGTGACCCTGACTTGGAACGCACCCGCCATGGGCATCCATGAGCAGCCGCTCGACCCCGAGGCTCTCACCTACAATGTCTATCGTGTGCCCGGTGGCCAACTCATTGGCGAGGCTGTCACGGGCACCACGTTCACCGAGGAGTTTGATCCCGAGAGTCTGGCTGGATATATGTATAAGGTTGAGGCCGTCAATGCCGGCATCACCGGTGAGGCAGCCGAGTCCAACAAGGCTGTCATTGGCCCTGCGCTCGATGTGCCCTATACCAACAACTTCAACACCGAGGCCAGTTTCGACCTGCTCACCGTGCTCGACAACAATCACGACGGTGTCACCTGGCACTGGGAACGCCAGTACTCGGGCGGGGGACGTGCCACCTACTATCGCTCGACCGAGAACGATGCCGACGACTGGCTGCTCATGCCGCCCATCAACCTCAAGCGTGGCGCAACCTATAGCATCACCTTCGATGCCAACACCGCCATCAGCAACGATGTGGACTATATGGACGTGGCCTACGGCCAGGGCTTCAACACCGAGGGCTATGAGACGCTCATCGACCACATCATCATGAATGAGCCTGTCACGCACACCTACCGCAACGACACCATCGTCCCTGCCAAGACGGGTGTCTACTACTTCGGCTTCCACTGTACCAGCGTCGCCAACTATGGCTGGCTCTTGCTCAAGAATGTGAGCATCCGCATGGTCCAGGACGCATCCGCACTGATGGGTGATGTTAATGCCGACGGCAAGGTTGACATTGCCGATGTCAACATCGTCATCAACATCATGCTGGGCAAGGACGATGCTGCCAACTATGATGGCCGTGCCTATGTCACCGAGGGTGACGAGGTGGTTGACATCGCCGACGTCAATGCCGTCATCAACATCATGCTCGGCAAGTAACCTAGAAAACCTAGAAAATCTAGAATATCTAGTAAATCTAGCCCCTCTAGATCAACATAAAATGCCGCGATTTGTCGCGGCATTTTATGTGCTCAGCAAAAAAACAAAAAAATATTATTGCTGATTGCAAAGAATTTTGTAATTTTGCCGATTGAGAAATTAACGGTGTTCGTCAGGTTGTCCGACCCGGCGTCACCACTACGTAAACCATAACTTAAAACTAATAACAAATGGCTAAAATCAGAGGTGCTGTAACTGTCAACACCGAGCGTTGCAAGGGATGTAACCTTTGCGTGGTCGCTTGTCCGTGCGATGTGCTCGGGTTGCAACCCAAGGAAGTGAACGATCGCGGATACCATTATGCCTACATGGCTAACCCCGACAAGTGCATTGGCTGCGCCAGCTGCGCGCTTGTGTGTCCTGATGCTTGCATCGAGGTATATAAGGTGGTCGAGAAATAATCCTTAACTAGTAACTAAATTAACATTAAACTATCGTAATAATGAAAGATGAAGTAACCTTGATGAAAGGTAATGAGGCCCTGGCCATGGCTGCTATCCGCTATGGCGCTGATGCCTATTTTGGCTATCCCATTACCCCGCAGAGCGAGGTGCTCGAGAAACTCGAGGAAGAGATGCCTTGGGATACCACTGGTATGGTCGTTCTGCAAGCGGAGAGCGAAGTGGCTGCAATCAATATGGTGTATGGCGGTGCCATGACTGGCAAGGCCGTCTTCACGTCTACCTCAAGCCCCGGCTTCAGCCTCATGCAGGAGGGTGTGTCTTATCTCGCAGCCAGCGAGGTGCCTGCTTTGTTGATCAACGTGCAGCGTGGTGGCCCGGGTCTGGGCACCATCCATGCTTCACAGGCCGACTACTTCCAGGCATGTAAGGGTGGTGGCCATGGCGACTACCACATGATTGTCCTGGCTCCTAGCAGCGTGCAGGAGATGGCCGACATGGTCGCTCTGGGCTTTGACCTGGCGTTCAAATATCGCTGTGTGTCGATGATCCTGGCCGACGGTACCATTGGTCAACTTATGGAGAAGGTCGTTCTGCCCGAGCAGCGTCCCCGCCGCACCGACGAGGAGATTCGCCAGCAGTGCCCCTGGGCTGTCAATGGCCGCAAGGGTATGCGTCCCAGCAATGTCATCACCAGTCTCGAACTTGACGACGACAAGATGGAGGAGAACAACTGGCGCTTCCAGGCTACCTATCGTGAGATTGAGAAGAATGAGACCCGTTGCGAGCTCGTTGACGTTGAGGACTGCGACTACATGATCACTGCCTTCGGTACCACGGCTCGTATCGCCATGAAGACGATGGAGTTGGCACGCAAGGAGGGTATCAAGGTCGGTTTGTTCCGTCCCATCACCCTGTGGCCGTTCCCCGAGAAGGAACTCCGCGAGGCTGCCAAGAATGTCAAGGGTATCCTGTGCGTTGAGCTCAATGCCGGTCAGATGATCGAGGATGTGAAACTCGCTGTTGAGTGCAAGATGCCGGTTGAGCACTATGGACGTTTCGGTGGCAATGTGCCCACTCCCGACGAACTGTTGAACGTACTGAAAGAGAAACTCATTAATAAGTAATATAACGCAATGGAACAGAACGATATCATTAAACCTGAGAATAAAGTTTATTCTGCACCCGCGCTGCTGAACCAAGTTCACATGCACTATTGCCCTGGTTGCAGCCATGGCGTTGTACACAAACTCGTTGCACAAGTCATCGAGGAGATGGGTGTAGCCGACAAGGCTATTGGCATTTCGCCCGTGGGCTGCGCTGTGTTTGCCTACAACTATATCGACATTGACTGGGAAGAGGCTCCTCACGGCCGCGCTACCGCACTGGCAACCGCTGCCAAGCGTCTGTGGCCCGAGAATCTGGTGTTCACCTATCAGGGCGATGGTGACTTCTCGGCTATCGGTACATGCGAGTCGATTCACGCCTGCAACCGCGGCGAGAACATCGCAATCATCTTCATCAACAATGCTATCTACGGCATGACTGGTGGACAGATGGCTCCCACAACGCTGCTGGGACAGAAGACCGCTACGTGCCCCTACGGACGTCGTCCGGACCTCAATGGCTATCCCCTGGCCATCACCCCGCTGCTGGCACAACTCGACGGTACTTGCTATGTGACGCGTCAGAGCGTTCACACGCCCGCTAGCGTGCGCAAGACCAAGGCTGCCCTGCGCAAGGCATTCGAGAACAGCATCAACTGCAAGGGCACATCGGTCGTCGAGATCGTCAGCGCTTGCAACACGGGTTGGAAACTCACTCCCGAGAAGGCCAACAAGTGGATGGAAGAGAACATGTTCGCCAAGTATCCTCTGGGCGACTTGAAGAACTTAGAAGATGGTATTCAACGTTAAAAAACACTAGAAAACACTATGATTAACGAAATAGTTATTGCCGGATTTGGCGGACAGGGTGTGTTGTCGATGGGTAAGATTCTGGCATACTCTGGACTGATGGAAGACAAGGAGGTTTGCTGGCTGCCATCATACGGACCCGAACAGCGCGGTGGCACCGCCAACGTCACCGTTATCGTGAGCGACGAGCGCATCAGTTCGCCCGTGCTCAACACCTACGACGTGGTGGTTGTCCTCAACCAGCAGAGCCTTGACAAGTTTGAGAGCAAGGTCAAGCCTGGTGGCATCCTGATGTATGACACCTATGGCATCCACAAGAAACCCACCCGCACCGACATCACGGTTTATCCCATCGAGGCTACCGAGGCCACGATTGAGATGAACAACAGCAAGACGTTCAACATGATTGTGCTGGGTGCTCTGCTGCACGTGCGTCCCATGGTCACCATCGAGAGCGTGCTCAAGGCACTCAAGAAGACACTGCCCGAGCGTCATCACCACCTCATCCCGCTCAACGAGCAGGCACTGAACAAGGGTGCAAGCCTCATTAAGTAAGAAGAAACCTTACCACCTTTCAACAAGCCCCGTCAAACGACGGGGCTTGTTATGTTACTAGACATTCTAGAACATCTAGAACATCTAGAACGTCTAGATAATCTAGAACGTCTAGATAGTCTAGAGCATCCAGTTGATAACAAAGAGTGCCGATGCCCCTTGCGGGCACCGGCACTCTCACTCAAGGTAGTGCTTATGATTAAAAAATGTGTTTAATCATTATAATCTGGCAGAGTGAATGAGGTAGAGATCTGACCGTTCTTTACAGCCTTGTTATAATCGGTCTCGCGGGTCGGAATCATAAACGTCCACTCGTTGCGTTCCATCGGGCCAACAGTGATGGCCAGAGTTGCCAGGAAGTTGCCACCCTCATTAGGATTGTGACGAACCATGGTGTCTTTCCAGCGCTTCATGTCAAACCAGTCGAAGCCCTCGCCCCACAACTCGATGCGGCGATATATCTTGATCTCATCCAGCAGGGCAGTGCCTGTGGCTGTGCAGTTGTACTCGGGATCACGGCCGCTGGTCTTGTTCAGGGCTACCAGAGCCGCTTGAGCGGCACTTGCGTTGCCCTGCATATACTCAGCCTCAGCCTCAATCAGATACATCTCCGATGAACGGAAGATACACAACTCACCCACACCTGGAGTGTCGTTGCAACGGACCTTCCACTGCATGTAAGCATACACGCTGGCGTTGCTCAGCAGGTCGGGCTTGGCGGCACGGGCGTTCTTGGCCAACTGGGTGCTGTTTGCAGCCAGACCGGTTGAAGTGGTGTAAGGATAAGTCTGAACATTGCCATCTTCGTCAACGTAGGTCGGGTCGAGCCACCACTGCTTGCGCACATCGGTAGCCGGAATCTTCTGGAACAACTCCTTGCTGATGCACTTGGGATAGTTGCGCACGTTGCCGGCGTTAGAGTTGTAAGCAATGTAAGCATGGTAACTGTAGTAGTACAGCGTCTGGTCAATGGCGCTGTAGCCACCCCAGATCCACTCGCTGTTGTGCGTGCAGAAGCCATTGCTTAGCAGAGCTTCGTTGCCCATCAGGGCGTGATCCTCGCGTGCCAGTTTTGCATACTTCGAAGCGTTTGCCCAGTCTTGTTTAGTAAGTGCTGCGCGAGCGTAGGTAGCGTAGGCTACGCTGAGGTCGGGCAAGAAGAATTCACTGTCGGGGCGTGTTTTGCCAGACTTTTTGTACATGTCGATGGCATGATCCAGATCGCTATAGACAAGACTGTATACATCGGCCAGTGAACTCAGACCAATATCATCTGAACCCTCATCGACGCGAAGTACCAGACCCGGAGCATCACCATTGTTCGAGTCAGCCCAGCGCTTGCAGTACAGCTGCGACAGCATGAAGTAAGCGTAGGCGCGGAAAGTCAACGCTTGCGCATAGATGAACTGCTTCTCACTTTCATCACCGGGGGTTTCCATGATACGCATGATGATAGTGTTGGCGTTACCAATCAGTTTGTAGTAGTAGAACCAGGGGTAGTACAGGTACAGGCTCGAAGTGTTCTCGTGGTTATTGTGGTTGATGAGCAGTGCCCAGCCGTTCAGGTTCACATAGAAGTCCTGACCGGGATAGTTGCCATACCACATCATGATGCAACCCTCGCCACACATACCTTGTGTGCTCAGGTACTGGTTCATCATCACGCGAGCGCAGCCATTAAGTGCCAACTTGGCATTGTCAGTGTTGGCAAATGCTGTTGCCGAACCGGTCTCGGCTGTAGGAGCGGTGTCCAGGAAGTCGCTCGAGCACGAACTCATCGCCAAGGCGGCTATACCGGCCAGCAGGATATATTTAATCTTCTTCATAATATGATTTCTTATTAAATAATGTTATTGATATGATAACAGACTAGAAACTGGCCTTCACACCGAACGAGAACACGCGCGGAGTAACCATATAGTCACCTACATAACCGCTCCAGTTCTGCTGCGGGTTCATACCCTTGCGAGCACTCTTGGTGAACAAGTTCTCAACGGTTGCATTGACAGCAATGTTGGTGAAACCAATCTTGCTCAGCAGTGAGTTGGGCAGACGATAGGTCAGGCCAATGTTCTTCACAATGAAGTAGTTCGAACTAGTGATATAGCGGTCGCTGGTGGCACTGTTGTAACTGTTGTCTGCCGAGTAGACGGCGGGAACAACACCAGTGTTCAGGCGGCTGGCGGGATAGTTGACATACTCGGTGTCATTGGCACCCTTCACTACCAGATTTTCCACATCGTACACAGGCACGGTGCCGTCCAGGTCTTTGGTCCATGCATTCACCAAGTCGCTGTGAAGAGCGCTGGGCGAACCACCCATCGAGGTCAGGCCCTGATAAGACCAGTCGATGCACTTGCCACCCAACTGATAAGAGAAGATGGCACTCAAGGTGAAGTTCTTGTACTCGATGACCGGGTTGAAGCTACCATACAGCTTGGGAACGGCACTGCCATGCCACTCACGTTTGCCGTAGTTGCCGGGCTTGTAAACATAGGGTGTGCCATTGATCACAACATACTCACCCTCGGGGATGGCTGTACGCTCACCCACCTCGCTCTCGGCAACCATGCCGGGCACGTAGTAGTCGTGGTCGTTGAACGTGTACAATGCTTGGCCAGTCATGTCGTCAACTCCCTTATAACTATAGGTGTAGTAAGAGAACATCGGTCTGCCCTCGCGGTAGTTGTACTGACCGCTCTGATAACCGGCCTCATACTCGTCCTTCTCATCCGAGACATTGTAGATGTCCGGCATCTTGGTGATCTTGTTGCTCAGATAGGTCAGGTTCAAGCCCATGTTGAAGCGGAAGTCGTTGGTCTTGACGATGTCATAGTCGGCCGAGAACTCAATACCGCGGTTCACCATGTTGCCCAAGTTCACAGTCAGAATCGATTGAGCGGAGCTCGTCTCGGTTGCACCTACAGAAAGTGCCTGGTTCATGTCGAAAATCAGGTCATGTGAAGCCTTGTTGAAGAACTCGATGCTGAAGTTCAAGCGGTTGAATAAACGGCCCTCAAGACCGATACTCAGGTTGCGAACCGACTCCCAAGACAGGAACTCGGCATCATTCTGGCTCTTCACCAGAGCACCGATGCCACCATTGACGGTGATGTCATACAGAGGCATGTAGGCATACATGCCTGCGCTGCGGTCATTACCAACCTCACCGTATGCAGCACGGAACTTCAGGTTGTTGATCCAGTCATACTGACGGATGAAATTCTCGCGGCTCATGATCCAACTGAAACCGAGGCTGTAGAAGTTACCCCAGCGGTGGTCGGGGTGGAAGCGCGAGCTACCGTCACGACGAACCGAGCCTTCAAATGCATACTTGTCATCAAGGACGTAGCGAATGCGGCCCAAGTAACTCTCCTTGCGCTCGTTGTTCTCATAGTCGCGCAATTGCTGGATGTCGGTGAAGTTGATCATGTCGATCATTCCGGGGATACTCTCATTGGCCTTGTAAGCATACAAGTAGTTGTACTTGTAGTAGTAAGCCTCGTGACCGAGCAGAACCTCAAAGGCGTGACGGTCAGCGAAGGTGTGGTTCCAGTTGATCAACTCTTGCAGCGTCCAGTTCTTGTAGCGATAGATGGTGCGGCTTGTACGACCATTGTTGCCCATACCGTCACCGATGATGGCGTTGTTATACTCGCGATTCTCGGTGTTACGCACATTCATGTCACCCTTCAGAGTCACGTCGAACCCGTAAGGCAGAACAAATGTCGTAAATAACTGACCATTTAGTGTATTACGATAGGTCTGATCTTTGTCCAACTCTGTCTCCCACAGGTAGTGGCGGCTGGGGTATTGGGTACGTTGCATCTCATAGTCCACTCCATTGTAGGTCTGGAGGTCGCCCTTGTCGTAGACCTTGTTGCCAAACTCATCCAACACATATGCACCGTTGGGTGTGCTGAAGTCATGCAGGTGAACGGGGTAGATGGGAGCGATGTTACGGCAGTAGCCGAAGGCGTTCTTGTAGCTGTCCTCGTTGTCGCTATGGAACTTGGTCAATTGGTGAGATCCTGCAAGGGTTAGACCAGTCTTGAACCACTTCACCGGCTCCAGATTCACCTTGGCGCGGCCAGTCAATCGCTCGAAGCCCGACTCCTTGGTGTAACCATCCTCTTTCATGTAACTGGCACTGAAATAGTAGTTGGCTTTCTGGTTACCACCGTCACCACTCAGCACATATTCCTGACGGAAACCGCTGCGGATGGCCTGGTCAAACCAGTCAAGGTCACCGGCGATGTCACTCTTGATTTGGGCATCGTCGCGCAGATAGATGCCTTTGAACAGGTTGTCGTTGGGCTGGTTGTAGATGTTGTAGTGCAGATAGTCATTGATGATGCCTGCGTTGGCGGCAGCGATGGCTTCCGGCATGCTCATCGTGTTCTCACCACTGTTGCCAGCGGCATATTGCTCACGGGTATAACTCTGCATCATGGCATTCATCCACTGGGTCGGATTCATTCGGTCATACTCGGGTATACCACGGTTGTAGGTTCCCAACTGAACCGATGCGTTGATGCGAACCTTGTCGTTGCGGCCCTTCTTGGTGTTGATCAAGATCACACCGTTACCGGCGCGGCTGCCATACAGAGCGGCCGAGGTCGCATCCTTCAGCACGGTGATGCTCTCGATGTCGGCACTGTTCAGGTCGCTGATGTTGCCACCGTAGGGAACACCGTCGATGACATACAGAGGTTCGTTGCTACCGTTAATCGAGGCGAAACCACGGATACGGATGGCTGCGTCTTCGCCAGGCTGGCCGTAAGTGCTGTTCACGACAAGACCGGTCGTGGTGCCCTCCAGGGCGCTGGTCACGCTAGTCACCGGGCGAGCCTCAATCTGTTGGCTCGTCACTTGCGACACGGCACCGGTCAATTCGCTCTTCTTGGCAGTACCGTAGGCAACAACCACGACTTCGTCCAGATCCTGGGCGTTGCTGTTCAGCTCCACAGTCATGCCGTTCTCGGCCTTGACCGTCACAGGGGTCATGCCGATGTAGGTGATGTTGAGCATACTGTTGCTGTTGGGCACACTGATGGTGAACTTGCCGTCCAGGTCAGTAGCCGTACCTGTCTTTGTGCCCACAACGGTCACCGTCGCGCCGATGATGGGCTCATTGTCGCTCGCCTGCACAACTGTGCCGGTGATCGATACCTGCGCAAGTGCCGTCGTGCAAAGCATGACAACACTCAATAGCAGTAAAGAGAATCTTTTCATACGCTTTTGTTTTAAGTTAATAATTATGTTTATTTTTAGATATTGCCAAGTTAATGAATTGGTTAATACAGTTAGCGTAACAAAACTGTCACATTCTATGCCTGTGTTTATAAAATAAGGTTAGAAAATGAATAATTGCGGTGTGATAGTTTTGATTTTGGTCTATAAAATTACTACAATTATTTTAAACTAAATTAAGAGTTGGGTGGGGCATTTGAAAATATTAACTAAAAACACCATGGTATTAATAGATGTTAACTGAATTGGGTGGCATTTGTGTTGTGTTTGCTTGTTTTGTTTGGTCATAATCATGAGCGTTTTTTGCAATTTTTTTAGTGTGTCGAGATGGATTATCTCTGAGAAATGGTTAACTTTGCACACTCACACAAATTACTGAGTAATGCTATTTTTCTTAGACCTATGAGACTTCGACACTTTTGTTTAGTCTGCCTGTCGTTACTGTGCCTGATGGCTGTGGCAGGCGACCCCAATGACACCATCAGGGTGATGTCGCTGAACTTGCATGCGGGGCATGACGCTAGTTTAACGCAGATAGGGCTGTTGATCAAGCAGTATCAGCCTGATTTCGTCGCCTTGCAGGAAGTCGACCAGTTCACCCATCGTGCCAACAGCCGGCATCAGAACAATCGTGACTTTATCACCGAGCTGGCCTATTTCAGCGGCATGCAGGGCTTGTTTGGCCCCACCATTGAGTTCAGCGGTGGGCACTATGGCATAGGCTTGCTCACACGGCACCAGTTTGTCGATGTGCGCAACATCAAGTTGCCGCATCCTGTGCCCAGCATGGAGCAACGAGGACTGCTCGAGGGCCGATTTATCTTGCCAGACGGCGACACCATCATGGTGGCTTGCACTCATTTTGAGGCATTCGATGCGGTTAGTCGGCAGGCTCAGGGTCAGTTTGTCGAGGAGCATTATGCTCATGTCCGCTATCCCGTCATTCTGGCGGGTGACTTCAATGCCTCGCCCACCGATGCCGTTATTCAGCGGCTCACAGGGCTGTGGCTCGACTGCACGGGTGATGCGCCCACGTTCAGTGCCAAGCAGCCCAGCGAAAAGATTGACTACATCCTGGCCCGCCCGAAGCAGTGCTGGCAGGCCGTCGAGTCACAAGTCATCCCGGTTGCGGTGAGCGATCACTTCCCGGTCATCGCCACAATAGTGAGGCGTTGCCACAAATGATTCCGAATGAATTGCCAGACTATTTAACAATGTAGGGACGCGGCGTGCCGCGTGATTAGTGAACTATGAATCATTCTGACTTACAGGGCAATCCATTGCAGTCGGGCAGTAGTGGGCAATCACGCGGCACGCCGCGCCCCTACCTGAGATAACACATGTTGTGATTTTTGAAATGAACCCAAAAAGTT
>DGWI01000040.1 GCA_002396085.1 Porphyromonadaceae bacterium UBA4262 | reverse complement strand
TAACGGCAATGTCGCAAAAACTTAGTCCGCCCATAACGTTGTCAACTATTACGTTAATGGCCATACGATCGAATTTGTACAGTTTCCCGTTCTGGGGCAACATGTAAAACTCCTCAATCTGTAACGCCGCATTGCCAATGCTCCAGCACAGGAGCATGTTGAACTTCAACCCGCGCCGCCGACTTACCTTATACAGCCGCGTCACGTCGATGGTCTTGGTGAGCGTCACCATCGGCATGGGTGATTTCATCCACAACTCAAATGCCAGCGCCCGATTGGTATCCTTTGGATTGATTTCCTGTTTCATCATTATATCTGGCATCATGTTTATTACAGATTATTCAAGTTTCTGGAGTTGTTAAGTAGTTAAGTAGTTAAGGAGTTAAAGGGAGTTAAGACGTTACCTGATTAGCGAACAGTGGACAGCGAACAACGAACAAAAAGACTATCGTCTTAACTACATAACTACTTAACTCCTTTAACTACCGAAAGGTAGCTACTTGCGAAACTTGAATTTCCTAATTTCTAATTCATTACATTCTCGCCTTCTGTTTATCGCCCGCACCCGAGCCACGATATTTGCTGGCTGCCGTGTTAAACTTCCAGGTGAGGTCAAGCGAGAAGGTGCGACGAGCCGGATTATAGGTGGTCAACTCACGAAGCCCGAAGATGATGGCACCAGCCTTGTTGGTGTTGAAGATGTCCATGCAGCGCACGTCGACGGTGAGCGAGCCGGCATGGCCCAGGCTGACATCCTTCTGCACGCCAATGCCGGTGTAGAAGCGACAACGGGTAATACGGAAGTTGTCGTAGTCGCCCCGCGAGGTCCACTGCACGTGCGCATTCAGCCTGAAGCCGCGCGGCAGCACGATGTCATTGTTCCACGACAGCGAGACGAACGGGTGGTTGAGCGTGATGGTGTTGCCGCTAGCACACAGCGTCTTGTAGTTCTGAAAGATAGCATAGACGCTCCATGTGGGGTGCCAGCAGCCAATCACAGGATTGAGCGAAGGTATCACGGTCAGGCGGTTGTAGCCATCCTTGCTGTTGACGGGACGCACCAGGCTCACCATCGGGTCATCTGTGCCGGGAAACAACTCGGTGACCATTGTTACGGCATCCTTGATGCGAGCATAGTTCAACGTGAGGTTCATCCATCGGTAGGCAGCATTGAGCACCAGGCTATGTGTATAGGTCGGCTTCAAGCGGGGATTGCCGCTCTGATAGGTATAACGGTTGATGTAGATGGTTGAACTGGTCAGGTTGCTGTAGTTGGGACGCTGGATGTCGCGACGATAGGATAGCGACAACTGCACCTTGCCTATGGGAGCCGAGACAACCGCCGTGGGAAACCAGTCACCATAGTCGCGACAAGCCTCATCTTCACGCTCATTGAAGTTGTAGTAAC
The DNA here is from genome assembly GCA_002396085.1 of Porphyromonadaceae bacterium UBA4262. GTDB lineage: Bacteria > Bacteroidota > Bacteroidia > Bacteroidales > Muribaculaceae > Sodaliphilus. Next base: position 6,265 of record DGWI01000040.1, on the reverse strand, counting down.
TGTTCTTGAGATGCTCATAGCGCAGTCCCACCTGTGCAAAGACCTTGCCGAACGGTCGGCCAAACTCGGCAAAGGCTGCCGTCGACGACTCGTTGATCTCAGTGTCCGTTGCCCGCACAGGCACCGAATTGGTGGCCGAGAAACTGTAGGCATCAGTGCGCCGGTTGTGCGAGTACTCGCCGCCCACAGCGAGGTTGCCCTTCCACACCGGGTAGCTCAAGATGAGTTTCGTTGCCCAGAAGTTGTTGCCACTGTTGGTGCTGCTCTCGATGCTGCGGGTGATGTGCACGTCCTCGCCACCAAACACTGTCGTCTGCTCGGCCGTGCTGCCGGGGGTGGTGGTCTTGTCAAACAAGCCGTCCACATTCCAGTCGATGCCCAGCGCGCCCACCTTGCCGTTGTAGTAGGCATTGAAGATGTGCTTCTTGAACCGGTCGGCCTGCCAGATGCGGCTCTCTGACCGCTCGGTGTACACTTCGTTCACATAGTTGTCGGTGATAAACAGCGAGTTAAATTCACCACTGGGATGCCGGTCAAACTTATAGTATGCCCCAAAGCTGTGATTCTCGTTGACCATATAGTTGACTTGCAGTTGTGGTGACCAACCATTCCAGTCGTTACGCCCATCCTGCGTGCTGCGTCCCACATAGCAGTCCGAACCGACATAGTAAGTGAGGTCGTTGGTCTGTAACGACTTGGTGTGCCCATAGTGGCCAGCCCAAAACGAGGCGGTGACATCGAGGCCTCCCGTTCGGTAATTCACGTCCAGATTGTTGGTGATGGTGCCTTGATATTGATACATCGCCGAGAGGTTGTCCTGGAAACTGAAGCCCTCGCCCTGCGCCTTCTTGAGCGTGATGCGCACCACAGCACGGGTCGACGCCGCATAGCGTGCTCCTGGATTCTGGATGACATCGATGTGCTGAATCTGGTCAGAGCGCAGGCGCGACAGTTCGCTGTTGTCCTGCACTTTGCGGCCATTGATATAGACCTCGGCATCACCACGTCCCAGCACCTTGACTGCACCATCACGCTCGGCCTCGAGCGATGGGATTCTCTTCAGTGCATCGGTCATGGTTCCAGCCTTCTCTAGCAGTGTGCCAGCGACAGTGGTCCGCATAGCCTCGCCCTTGACAAAGGTCTTGGGCAGCTGGCTCTTGATGACGACTTCGCCCAGCATCAGGGTTGCCTCGCGCATCTGGATGGGTTGCCCAATCGCACTTGGGTCGACATAGAGTGTCTCATATCCGATGCTAGACACCTTGAGCACGCCTGCGCTGTGGGCTGTTGAGATCAGGAACTTGCCCTGCTCGTCGGTCATCGCACCTTGCACATAGGCCGAGTCGGGCAGCGACAGCAGCACCACGTTGACAAAGGGCATCGGTTCGCCCTTCTCATCCAGTATGGTTCCATTCAAGTCGGGAGTCATCGCAATGGCTTTAAATGTCATCAGCAACAAAGTGAGCATGACAAAAATGACGGTAAAAAAAACTTTTTTCATAATCCTATTTTTTTAATTGTTGATAATTTGCACAAACCAGATTTTTTGCTCGGCGACGAGCGCAGCAATGCTTGGTCACGCACCGATTGCGAGTGCAAAATTACCGCCAGTGCTGCCTGTGGGCAAGTTTCTGGGATATTCTGCAAGGGATTGTGACGAATGACAATCAACAGGGACAAATCACACAAAATGTGACGAATGGTTTGGCTATGTGGCAGGATTGTATTAGTTTTGCATGCTGTATGGATGAGAGACAAAAAGAGACCCTGCGAGTGCGCCTCATCAGCGTTGCATTCGCCTGTCTTGCCTTGGCTATTTTTCAACCGATGGGTCTGGGCGAGTTGGGGGTCATGTTGTATGTACACCTGCTTGCCATCTTGATGCTGGGTGTAGTCATGTGCTATGTCACCGAAGCCCTAGTAAAGTACATCTTGCGTATGCCAGCCACACTCGACAATGGGATCAACTACATCATCAGGCGCAACCTGCGGTTCCAGTTGATCAACACACCACTCGAGGCACTGCTGATCTGCACCTATTTCCACTTCCCGATGAGTGCCATCGACGCTCCCGACCCGCTGTCGCCCATGGGGTTCCTGAAGACACTGCTGCTCTTGGCGTTCTGCTCATTTGCCATCGGCTTGTATTGGCGCTACAAGTTCCGTAGCCGTTATCTTGCACTCGAACTGGAAGAAACAAAAAGGCTCAACGAGCAGTTGCACACGATGCAACAGCAAGCCGAGTTGCGTGCCAAAGCCGCCGAAGCAGCCAATCTCGCTACACCTCATGAAGAGTCCACTCAACTGGCACCTCTCACTCAAGCAACACCCACTATCATACTCACTGGCACCACCAGTGAGACAGTAACATTGAAGGTTGCCGCCCTCCTGTATGTCGAGGCTGTTGGCAACTACACCAAGGTCTGTCAATGGCGCGATGACCAAGTGCACTGCGACATGCTCCGCGCAACATCGAGACAGATCGAAGAGGATCTAAAAGCCTATCCGACAATCATCCGTTGCCACAGAGCATTTCTCGTCAATCTGAGACAAGTGGATCGGATTGTTTCCCACGCTGGCACCATGCAGCTGCTACTGCGTCACACCAACGAGTCCATCCCCGTGTCACGCAGCCGCATGGCGGCTGTCAAGCAGGCTGTCCTGAGTTGATAATGGTATAGATATGGTACAGTATCTCACAAATCAAGAAAAAATGCCTATCTTTGTGCTATGAGACGAGGACTTGTACTTGAGGGCGGTGCCATGCGTGGACTGTTCACGGCGGGCATCATGGACGTGATGATGGAAAACGACATCACGTTTGACGGCGTTGTGGGCGTGAGTGCCGGGGCTTGCTTCGGTTGTAACTATAAGTCGCACCAGCCGGGACGCGTCATCCGCTACAACACGCAGTTTGCGCGCGACCCGCGATACAGCGGCCTACGCTCGTGGCTCAAGACGGGCAATGTGTTCAATGCCGAGTTTGCCTACCACATCGTGCCCACCACCTACGACCTTTTCGACTTCGACACCTACAATTCCAGTGCGATGGAGTTTCATGTGGTGTGCACCGATGTCAACACCGGGCAGGCGGTCTATCACGCACTGCCTCAGATGAGCCATGAAGGACTGGAGTGGATTCGCGCCTCGGCCTCGCTGCCATTGGCCGCAAGAGTGGTCAAGATAGGAGAACGTGAGATGCTGGACGGCGGACTGGCCGACAGCGTACCACTACCCTACTTTCAACAATTGGGCTACGACCGCAACATCGTCATCCTCACACGTCCCCCAGGATATGTCAAGGCACCAATGGGCCATGCCCGCCTGCTGCGATGGTTGCTGCGCAAGCGTCCCGTTGTGGCACACGCCATGCTCAACCGCCATGTGCTCTACAATCGGCAGGTGGCCTATGCACACAGCGAGGCTGCCGCAGGTCGTGCCCTGGTGTTACAACCCGAGCAAGACCTGGGCATCCCTCATGTGTGCCATGATGCGGCGTTGATGCGTCACGTCTATGAGACGGGGCGTGAGTTGGCCGAACGCAGACTGCCCGAAGTGCGGGCGTTCCTGGACCTATGAGCCGAGGGCGGCGTGCAGCCGCTGCAGGGCTTGCTGGATGACGGCGCGGGGAGTGCCCACGTTGAGCCGCATGTGGCATCGCCCCGCGGGGCCGAACATCGAGCCCTCGTTGAGCGCCAAGCGAGCCTGGTTGACGAAGAGGTCGACCACCTGCTCGTGCTCCAGCCCCAGCCCGGTGCAGTCGAGCCACATCAGGAATCCCGCCTGGGGCTTGACGGCAACTATGCCCGGCAGGTGCTGGCGGCAATATTGCACGATGAGGTCGATGTTGCCCTCGATGTAGTGCAGGCACTCGTCAAGCCACTGCTCGCCGTGGCGATAGGCAGCCTCGGTGGCGATGATCGACGTCATGTTGGCATTGCACAGTTCGTTGGTCTCGATCCAACGGAAGAAGGGCTGGCGCAACTCGGGGTTCTTGACCACGCACCACGAACTCTTGAGCCCCGCGATGTTGAAGGTCTTGCTGGGCGCGCCACAGGTGACGGTGACGGCTGCCGCCTCGTCGCTGACGGTGGCCATGGGGGTGTGCTTGTGGCCATAGAGCATCAGGTCGCCGAAGATCTCGTCTGAGAAGATGATTACTCCATGCTTGTGGGCCAGCCGCGCCACCTGGCGCAGCACGTCGACCGGCCAGGCGATGCCGGCGGGGTTGTGGGGGTTGCACAGCACCAGCATGCGCGGATGCTCGTGCTCGAAGATGCGCTCCAGCCCCTCGAGGTCCATGCGATAGAGGCCCGCTTGGTCGGGCAGCAGGGGGTTGTCGACCATCACGCGCCCGTTGCCCGCAATCACGTCCTTGAAGGGATGGTAGACGGGCTGCTGGATGACGATCTTGTCGTCTGGCCGAGTGAAGAAGTTCACCGCCAGACCGAGGCCCGTGACGATGCCAGCCACAAAGGTGACCTCGTCGCGCGTGAAGTCGAAACCGTTGCGGCGACGCTGCCAGTCGATGATCGACTGCCAATAGGCATCGTAGGTGCAGGTGTAGCCATAGATGGGGTGATCGGCCAGCCGCCGCACCAGCGCCTGGGTGATCTCGGGGCAGACGGCAAAATCCATGTCGGCTATCCACAGCGGCAGCAGGTCGTCGCGCCCGTAGTCTTGTTTGAGTACTTCAATTTTTTTGCATTGCGTGCCATGACGATCAATGCATAGGTCGAAATTATACTTTGCCATAATCAATGTGAATATTTCAATCAAAAACGTGGCAAAAGTAGTGCTTTTCGTCATAATTAACCCATATTGTGGTAAAAATTAAAGTTTAAATCTTGCAAAATATACAAAATTTTTGCAGATATTCCATAAATATTTTATGATTTGACCGACAACTGAGACTCATTTGGTAATTTTGTGTAAAATATTTGCATAACTCTAAAAATGTTGCGTAACTTTGCATGGTGCTTCATCGGTTGTCAGTTATCAAAGCCCCCTACCCCCCTAAAGGGGGAACTACTGTTGTGGCAGCCACTTTTGACCCCCCTTAGGGGGCTTCCTAAAAAAACGAAACAATGAACAAGATACATTTCATCAAGATGCATGGCGTGGGCAACGACTACATCTTTGTCGACACGACTGTGCATCCCATCCTCGACCCTGCGGCAACAGCCATCGCCTGGAGCAAACAGCACACGGGCATCGGCAGCGACGGACTGGTGCTGATGGGACGGCCCGAGGGCGACGAGGCCGACTTCACGATGCGCATCTTCAATGCCGATGGGTCGGAGGGCCTGATGTGCGGCAATGCCAGCCGCTGCATCGGCAAGTATGTCTACGAGCGTGGACTGACCGACAAAACTTGCATCCGTCTGCTCACGGCATCGGGCGTCAAGGTGCTGAAACTGGATGTGGCCGACGGCAAGGTGCGCAACGTGACCGTCGACATGCAGGCGCCTGCTCTCAGCGACGAGCGGCTGTATCGCCCCACTGCCGATGCTCTGCCCCAGGGTGTCTTTGTCTCGATGGGCAACCCGCACTATGTCATCTTTGTTGACAACATCGACAGCATCGACGTGGCAACCGTGGGTGCACAACTAGAGCACCACCCGAGTTTTCCCGAGCGGTGCAACATCGAGTTGGCACAGGTCATGGCCAACGGCACGCGCATGCGCGTGTGGGAGCGCGGCAGCGGCATCACGCTGGCCTGCGGCACGGGAGCCTGCGCCACAGCCGTCGCGGCAGCAGTGACAGGACGATCGGGGCGCAGCAGCCGCATCATCATGGACGGCGGGGCGCTCGACATCGAGTGGAGCGAAGCCGACAATCACGTCTACCTCACCGGGCCCGCCACCATCGTCTATGAGGGCGATATTGACACTGATGTTGTCAAGCAAGCCCCCTAGACCCCAAGACCCTAGCCCCCCAAGCCCCCCTAAAGGGGGGTGTTGGTTGTCGGTTGTCAGTTATCGGTTGTCGGTTATCGGTGTCGGTTGTGGCCGAAACCGAAAACAAAAGGAAACTATATACCTGTTGTCCCCTAGTAGATAAGATATGTTTGTGAATGTCGTCGCCGAAGGCGACAATTTAAGTAACCGAGGGTGGAGCGAAGCGACACCTTCGGTTACTGCCAAACAAACTACCTCGCTGTAAGCGAGCACCTTGTAGCGCAACCAAATTTTGTGCAAACGAGCGCAATGATGCTTGCATCAATGCGTGTAGCCAAGATTATCCAAATGCTCGCTTTCAGCGA
>DGWI01000011.1:26427-48005 GCA_002396085.1 Porphyromonadaceae bacterium UBA4262 | reverse complement strand
GGGTGACGCATTGCCGAAGTCAGGAGGCATCCTCTCGCTCCTCACCACTCCCGACCGCCTCTCGATCAACGTCATCAACCGCTACCTCGAGATCAAATCCCGTCAAATGATTTAACGGTTTATGGATTAAGGACGAAAATTAAGGGACGGCATCAATTGCCGTCCCTTTTGTGTAATCCATTTTAACAATTTACCGCTGGTTGCTCTCGTACCAGTCGATGAAGGCCTGGTTTACCATCTTGTTGCCGCCGGGGGTGGGGTAGTTGCCGGTGAAGTACCAATCGCCAGGGGCGGTGGGGATGGCATGGTGCATGCCCTCGATGCTCTGATACACTAACTTTACATCGGCATGGATGTCGTCAGAGGTCACCATGCGGGCAATCTGCTCTGACACTTCGTCGTAAGTGAACGGCGCATAGATGTCAACCACATGATTCACCACCTCCTCTTTGGGCAGGTTCTCCTGAGCCTTGCAGCGCATATAGACGTCTTCGATGACGTGTTGCATCTTGCGGTTCTTGAGCAGTTGCACGGCGGCACGGAAGGCGATGAACTCACTCATCTTGCGCATATCGATGCCATAGTAGTCGGGAAATCGCACTTGGGGCGACGACGACACGATGACGATGCGGCGAGGGTGCAGTCGGTCTAGGATGCGCACAATGCTCTGCTTCAACGTGGTGCCTCGCACGATGCTGTCGTCAATCACCACCAGGTTGTCAACACCGTCATGCACCTGGCCATAGGTCACGTCGTAGACGTGGGCCGCCAGGTCATTGCGTTGGTTGCCCTCGGTGATGAACGTGCGCAGTTTGATGTCCTTGATGGCAATCTTCTCGGTGCGCAGGCGCTGGTGCAGGATTTCCTCTACACGTTGAGCATAGTCGTTGGCCTGTGTGTCGAGCGCAAGGATGCGCTGCAACTTTTGCTGTTGCAAGTGGGCATCCAGGCCTTCGACCATGCCCATATAGGCAACCTCGGCCGTGTTGGGAATAAACGAGAATATGCTGTGTTCCAGGTCGCCATCGATGGCCTCAAGGATTTGTGGTGCCAGTTGGCGGCCCAGCGCTTTGCGTTCAAGGTAGATGTCACGGTCGCTGCCACGGCTGAAGTAGATGCGCTCAAACGAGCAGTGCTTATAGTCAAGTGCAGGCAATATTTGCTCGATGCGCACGTCATTGTTTTTGCTCACGATGATGGCGGCACCTGGCGTCACCTCCTTGATGTCATCGACCTCACAGTTGAGGGCGGTCTGGATGACAGGACGCTCACTGGCGGCGACAAAGATCTCGTCATCGCAGTAGTAATAGGCCGGACGGATGCCGTGCGGGTCACGCATCACCATCATGTCACCACTGCCCGTGATGCCGCACATGGCATATCCACCGTCCCAAGTGGTGGAGGGGCGTTGCAAAATGTTGCGGAAGTCCAGGTTGTCCTCCATGCGGATGGACAGTTCGGGTTCGACTATGCCCTGGTCGCGGAAGTAGCGGTGCAATCGCTGATTCTCGTTATCGAGCGATTCGCCCAGTTGTTCCAACAGGATGACCGTATCGCTCATCACGCGCGGATGCTGACCGCGACTCACAATGTCGGCAAAGATCTCGTTGACATTGGTCATGTTGAAGTTTCCACACAGCATCAGGTTGCGCGATGGCCAGTTGTTGCGACGCAAGAAGGGGTGAACATACTTCATGCCGCTCTTGCCCGTGGTGCTGTAGCGCAGATGCCCCATATACAATTCGCCCACAAACGGCAGGTCGATGGATGGCGTGCCATGAAGCAGAGCGTCATGGATGTCATCCTTGATGCGCCCGAAGATGTCGCTGATGGCGTTGCTGCCCAGAGCGCGTTCACGGTAGATGTACTCATCGCCCGGAGCGGCGTGGGTGTAGACGCAGCCCACACCGGCTGCCTCCTGGCCGCGGTTGTGCTGCTTCTCCATCAGCAGGTACAGCAGGTTCAAGCCATACAGATAAGTTCCATACTTTTCCTTGTAGTAGTCGAGCGGCTTGCGCAACTTGATCATCGCAATGCCGCACTCGTGTTTGAGTGTTTCGGTCATGAGAGGTTTTATTTCGTTTTGCAAAGGTAGTGCAAATCGAGTGGAGTACAAAACAAATAATCATTTTTTTGTTTTTACTCACGAGATGCAGTCTACTTTCGCCACTGGCAACGGTACAACAATTATCACACATCCACAATATCAAGAATTGGGGACATGGGTGACAGGAAAATGTTTTTGTGGTTTTTGTTGCTTTTTGCCTTTAAATTGTTGCTGATTTGGCGCATATTGTTAAAGATAGTTATTTTTCTTCGTATTTTTGCTAGATTGTTTGCGAAAGTGCAGTAAAGTTGTTTAATTTGCATCGGTTTTCATGGTATTTAGACTTTTTGATTGAAAGAATACCGCGAGGTAACGTTTTTTTCAAATAGATTTAGTTTTAAGGTTTATGTTAATGGTATTAGAGGTTAATTAGACAAGCAAGCCCCCGGCGTGAGTCGAGGACTTGTTGTTTTTTTTACTGATAACTGATCGCTGGAAACTGCAAAACTACATCTAACCCTTGCTGAACCAAGCCTTGACACGTTTAAAGCCTTCTAAGCCCAGGATGGTCAAACCACCATACTGGAATGTCTTGGCTAGCCCAAAGAGGATGACCCATAGCACAGTCTTGGCTTGTGCACTCATGGGCAGTAGCATCTGGGCAAACGACAGGATGTAGAATGGTATGCAGCAAGCCAACACGATTACCCCCGTTCTGAACGAGAGTGACGCTAACCACTTCTTGATGCGATCAAGCAATGAAGGCTTTTCAGGGGTTGTAGAGGTCATGGTCATAGAAGTTGAGTATTTCTTGTATCGTGCGATAGGCCTGAGCGGCCGGACCATCTGGTTCAAGGTCCATCGATGCAAGGTAGCTGTTCATCGCCTGGCGCATGTTGCCCTGCTGGCGGTAGGCATTGCCGCGCAGATAGTAGGCTTGTGCCATCACTGTGCGGTCATGGTTTGTAGCCACCAATTGGTCGGATGCGGCTATCACCTCAGCTGATTTGCTCTCGGCGAGCAGTGATTTGATCTCATCTATTGTCATATCTTGATTTTATTTGAAGTTAAGAGTAGGGACATATCAATTCTCAATACTCAATTATTAGTGTAGCGTGATTTTCTCGGCATGGACCGGCTCGTTGACAAAGATTCCTGCCAATGAGTCAAACTTATCGGCATCCTCGGTGGTCAGGTAGTAGCAGGTGCCACCACGGCGGCAGCGTTGTTCCATCTCGGGATGGCGATGCATATAGTCGGCCAGGCTCTCGGCAACAATCTCGCCTTGCGGAATCACCGACACATGGGCGGGCATATATTGCTTTATCTTGTCCATGAGCAATGGATAGTGCGTACAGCCCAAAATCACCGAGTCGATGTCGGCGCTCTGAGCCAGCAGGGCGTTGATATACTTTTGCACAAAGTAGTCGGCACCTGGACCATCGCTCTCCTGGTTCTCGACTAATGGCACCCACATCGGGCAAGCCTGACCATAGACCTTGAATGCAGGATGTAACTTGGCTATCTCAATGTTGTATGACTGGCTCTGGATGGTGCCAGGGGTTCCGAAGACGCCCACATGACCTGTGTGTGAAATCTCGCCCACTTTCTCCACTGTGGGGCGAATCACGCCCAGTACCCGCCGCGATGGGTCGATCAGTGGCAAGTCGTTTTGCTGAATGGTGCGCAAGGCCTTGGCACTAGCGGTGTTGCAGGCCAGGATCACCAAGTGACACCCATGATCGAACAAGTAGCGGACGGCCTGCAAGGTGAACTCATAGACTAAGTCAAACGAGCGAGAACCGTAAGGGGCACGCGCATTGTCGCCCATGAAGAGGTAGTCGTATTGTGGCAACACCTTGCGTATCTCGCGCAAGATGGACAGGCCGCCGAAGCCCGAGTCAAAGACCCCTATCGGCCCAGGAGTGGACATGTTCTGAATCATACTGCAAAGGTAGTCATTTTAATCGAGAATTGAAAATCGAGAATTGAAAATCGATCATAGCGACACTGTCTGGGACAACAAGTGCCTACTAGAAAACAAAAATCCTCGACTCGCGTCGGGGATTGCTTAACTAATTAACCTTCTAATACCATTAACATAAACCTTTGAATTTACCGAAAAACAACCGCCTCACGGCGGTTGTGATCTTACTAACCTTAAAAACTAATACCATGAAAACTGATGCAAAGGTAATGTCTATCTGCGACATAGCAATGAATTTGCCTTGAAAAATGCGCTCAATTAACAATATTTAATCAAAATAGCCCAATTGTTGCATAAATACAGGGCATTTTATGCATTTTTTGAAAGCGTTTGTGTATGCCGCAGTACCGTTGCAGCCTCTAGAACGAGTTGATTACCCTCGCAATCACGCGCGCGTCATCTGGTGTGATGGGTGCAGCGATGGGCAGACTGACAATCTCGTCGGCCAGGCGTTCGGTAACTGGCAGGGGGCCATGCTCCAGATGCTTGTAGCAGGGTTGTAGATGCGGTGGGGTGGCATAGTGGATATCGGTGCCGACACCCCGCTCTTGCATGTAGGCTCTGAACGCATCACGGCGACCATCGCCCACACGTACAACATATTGGTGCCACACTTGCTCCATACCATCAAAGATGGTTGGTGCAGTCACTAGCCGGTGATTGATGCATTGTGCGTAGGTTGCGGCCACCTGTCGCCGCTGCTTGTTCTCGTCCTGGAAGTGCAGCAACTTGACGCGGAGCATAGCGGCTTGAATCTCGTCCAAGCGGCAGTTCAGCCCCCGATAGATGTTGTGGTAACGGCGGTCGCTGCCATAGTTGGCAAGCGCACGCACGGTCTGGGCCAACTGCTCGTCGTTAGTCACAACGGCACCGCCATCGCCCAGAGCACCCAGATTTTTGGTGGGGTAGAAACTGATGCCCGCGGCATGTCCCAGACCGCCAGTGCGACAAGTGCCGTTCAGGCCTGAACAATCGGCTTTGGCGGCGATGGCTTGGGCATTGTCTTCAATCATGAGCAGGTCATGTTGTCTCACCACATCCAGCAATTGTGAGTCACAACAGGGAGTGCCATACAGGTGTACGGGCATCACGGCGCGCACTCGTGCGTCGATCAGCCCTTCAAGCAGGCTACTATCCAGGTTCATTGTGTCGGGCCGGATGTCACACAACACCGGAACTAGATTGTTGTCGCTGATAGCGAGCACCGAGGCAATATAGGTATTTGCAGGCACGATGACTTTGTCGCCACGTTGTAAGTGTCCCAATTCGATATAGGCTCGCAGTATCAGCCGCAGTGCGTCCAGACCGTTGCTCACAGTCACGCAGTGTTCTACTTGGCACAATGCGGCAATCTCCTGTTCCAACAGTTCGGTCTGCTTGCCGTGCAGAAAGCGGCCACTGTCAATAACGGCGCATGCAGCCGCCTTGAGTTCGTCAACGTATGCAGACTGGGTCTTAGCTAAGTCTAGAAAAGGATATTTCATCGTTATCGTTTGTTTGCGGTGAGGGCTAGGAATTGGTCATAGTCGCGCACATAGTCTGCCTCGCTGTAGTGCTCGCTGGCTAGGCATAGGCACACCGATCCCGATGAGAACTCCTCCAGCACTCGCCAGATTCCGGGCACGATGAGCAGCCCCTGATAGGGACGGTTGAGTGTGAAACGTCGCTGTCTGACCCCATCGTCTAGCACCACATCAAAACTGCCGCTGATAGCCACCAACAGCTGGTAAAGGTTTCGGTGTGAGTGGCCGCCACGGCTTTCGCCTCCTGGAATGTCGTACAGATAATAGGTGCGGCGTATCTTGAAGGGGATGGGATTGTTGTCCTCGACAACAGTCAGGTTGCCGTTGGCATGGTGGTGCTTGTCAAGTTCAATGATGTGACAAGCGTCCACATGACTGGACGTATGTGGGTCTTGTGTCATGGCTGTTGCTGCTTCAGGGTGAGGTACTCGTCGAAGTTCTCGATATAGTCGCTGGCATCATACAACTCGCTGGACAGTACATACACCACCGAATTGGTCGAAAAGTTATCGATCTTGCGCCATGTCATCGGCGGTACATATAGCCCATAGTAACTGCGCGACATGTGATAACGCGTTTCGCTGGTGCCGTCGTGCAGCACGACATCAAAACTGCCCGACAATGCGATTATCAACTCATGCTGTTGCCTGAAGGCGTGCCCGTCACGGTGCATGCCACCGGGCACGTCATAGATCCAGTAGGCACGACGCACATCGAAGGGGATATGCTGACCACCCTCGACAAACGACAGATTGCCGCGGGGGTCACTCACCTTGGGTAACTGTATGATGCAAGGGCCGTTAAATACCATTCTGTGCCAACTTGATGAGGTACTCGCCGTAGTGGTTCTTCTTCAGTGGTTCGGCTATTGCCAGCAGTTGTTCGGTGCTAATCCAACCCTTGCGGAAGGCGATTTCCTCAAGGGCGGCAACCTGCACACCCTGCATCGTTTCAATGGTCTGGATGAAGTTCGATGCGTCGAGCATACTCTCGGCGGTACCGGTGTCGAGCCAGGCAAAGCCGCGACCCAGTGTCTGCACATACACGCGGTCGTGCTGCAGATACTCCTGGTTGACAGTCGTGATTTCCAATTCACCTCGAGCCGAGGGCTTGATGTGTTTGGCTATCTCGATCACATCGTTGGGATAGAAGTAGAGACCAGTCACGGCAAAGTTTGACTTGGGCTGAGTGGGCTTCTCCTCAATGCTCGTTGCATGGCCGTGCTCATCGAAGGCTACCACGCCAAAGCGGTTGGGATCTTTCACTGCATAGGCAAATACTGTGGCAATGTTTTCGCGTTTGGTGCGGTTCAATGCCTCCTTGAGCATGCCTGTGAAGCCCTGACCATAGAAGATGTTGTCACCCAGCACCAGGCAAGCGTCATCGTCACCGATAAACTCCTCGCCGATGATGAAGGCTTGCGCCAGACCCTCGGGACGGGGCTGCTCGGCATAACTGAATTGCACGCCCAGTTCCTCGCCGGTGCCTAGCAGACGGCGGAACATCGGCAGATCATGAGGTGTCGAGATAATCAGTATCTCACGGATGCCGGCAAGCATCAGCACCGAGATGGGGTAGTACACCATCGGTTTGTCATAGATGGGAATCAGTTGTTTCGAGATTCCCTTGGTGATGGGGTAAAGACGCGTCCCCGAACCACCCGCTAGCACTATTCCTTTCATAACTATGAATATTTCTTTCCTTAAATCCTCCCATCCAGGGTGGGGAGGTGAGGAGTAGGTTCAAATTCTAAATTCTTAATTCTTAATTCTGAATGAGTTATCGGTTCCCATACATCTCGTCATAATAGCGCTGATAGTCGCCACTAGTCACACTCTGCACCCAGTCTTGATGATCCAGGTTCCAGCGGATGGTCTTCTCAATGCCCACGGTGAAAGGAGTCTCGGGATACCAGCCTAATTCACGAGCAATTTTTGACGGGTCGATGGCGTAGCGCATGTCGTGGCCCGGACGGTCGGTGACAAACTCGATGAGACCGTCGTTGATGTCCTCAACACGGCACTTGAGCAGGCGCTGATAGTTGGGCTCGTCATGCATGATGCGGGCAATGATAGCAATCACCTGACGCACGATGTTAATATTGCTCTCCTCGTTGAAGCCGCCGATGTTGTAGACCTCGCCCACACGGCCGTGGCGCAGCACCATGTCAATGCCTTTGCAATGATCCTCGACATAGAGCCAGTCGCGCACATTCTCGCCCTTGCCATAGACGGGCAGTTTCTTGCCTTCAAGGATATTCTTGATGATGAGCGGAATCAACTTCTCGGGGAAGTGGTAGGGACCGTAGTTGTTACTGCAACGCGTGATGTTGACAGGCAGGCCGTAGGTCTCGTGATAAGCCATGGCAATCATGTCGGCACTGGTCTTGCTGGCCGAGTAAGGCGAGCGTGGAGCCATCGGCGTCGTCTCGGTGAAGAAGCGGCTGCCGTAGGTCTTCAGGTCTTTGCGGTTGCCTATCACCTGGCGCAGCTCGTCATCGACATGCAGGTCATGGGCCTCGTCATAGTCCTTGCTCAGCGAGCCATACACCTCATCGGTCGAAATCTGCAGATATTTTTTGCCATCTTGATAGGTTGGGTGCCCGTGCGAATCCTTGCCCGTCAGCCAAGCCTCGCGTGCACAGTCCAGCATATTTTGTGTGCCCAGGATGTTGGTTTCGAGAAACAGGCGCGGATTGGTGATGCTACGGTCCACATGGCTCTCGGCGGCAAAGTTGACGATGTAGTCCACATCGTTGTCGCGCAGCAGTTGCCGCACCAACTCACGGTCACCTACATCGCCGCGGACAAATGTCACATTGTCGCGCTCAATCTCCTCCTTGATTGAAGCCAAGTTGCCGGCATAGGTCAGTGCATCAAGGATGATGATGCGCACATCGTTGCCATACTTACCCAATATATATTTCACAAAGTTGCAGCCAATGAATCCAGCCGCACCGGTCACGAGGTATGTCTTCATACATTCCATAATTATGGTTACAATCTGCAAAGATAGCAATTTCCATCACATCTTACAACACTTGCAGCGAAAAAATACAAAAATGATGTCCCACTTCACAGTGGGACATCACCAATGTTGATTATTTATATTAGAGTTAGATGAAATTAATCAACGTTCAGGTTGACGCGCTTCAAGTCCACAGCGGCCAGACCCTTGCTGGCGGCCTCCAGGAACTGAGCGACAGTCTCCTTATTCTCGCCAGCCTCGTAAACTTGCTCCATCAGCACATTCTCCTGATAGAACTTGTTCAGACGGCCCTGGGCGATGTTCTGGATCATCTGCTCGGGCATATTAGCCTCCTTGGCAGCAGCGGTCTCGGCCATGAGCTTCTTGGCCTGGTCGACCTGCTCCTGAGTCATGTAGCCCTTGCGGACAGCCTCGTCCTGATGCTCCTCGGTTGCGCAGTAGTAGGGGTTGAAGCCAGCCTTCTTCAGAGCAGCCTCAACAGCCTTCTTCACCTGCTCAGCCTTGGTCTTGTCGATGGCAACGCGCAACTCCTCATCGATGACTTCCTTGGCAATCTGGTCGCGGGTGGCCTTCATCGGGTTCATCGAAGCAACCTGCATAGCGATAGCCTTGGCGACATCACCATCAACGTTCTCCTGGTTGAAGGCAACTGCAGCCGACAGCATGCCGTTAAAGTGGTTGTAAACCACGGTCGAGGGAGCCTCGAGGCACTCGTAAGCACCAAGTTCCATCTTCTCGCCAGTGATACCACTCAGAGCAGTGATTGCATCGGGCACGCTCTTGCCGTCGATAGTCAGGGCGGTCAACTCGTCCAGAGTCTTCACGCGGTTCTCGATAGCGGCATCCAGCAGGTTCTTAGCCAGCGTGACAAACTTCTCGTTCTTGGCGACGAAGTCGGTCTCGCACTTCAGGGCGACGATGGCAGCAAAGTTGCCAACGCTCTTGCCGATGGCGATACCCTGGGCGGCGTCACGGTCCTCACGCTTGGCGGCGATAGCCTGGCCACGCTTGCGGATCAGTTCCTTTGCTTTCTCGATATCGTTGTCGCTCTCGATCAGGGCCTTCTTGCAGTCGCTCAGACCAGCACCTGTCATGTCGCGCAGTTTCTTAATGTCATTGATTGTTACAGCCATTGTTCTTGTTTGTTTTATTGTTTTGATTATAAATTTCAATATTAACTCACATGTACCCCACAAGAAACAAATTATCCTTCTGTTCTTGTGCCTTAAACATAAATCACACGAAGCAACTAATCCTTCTGTTCTTAGAATCATTAATCACACAAGGCGACTAGTTCTTCTGTTCTTAGAACCTCAAATCACAAAAAGCGACTAGTTCTTCTGTTCTTAGAACCTCAACTCACACAAGGCGACTAGTTCTTCTGTTCTTAGAACTACTAATCACAAAAAGTAGTTCTTCTGTTCTTATGTCTAAAAAACCGCGAATTTCGCGAACTCATGTCAGCCGTCATGGCCGCCGAGACAATCGTGAAATTCGCGGTCGGTTATTGTCACGCAATCACTGATTACTCAGCAGCGGGAGCCTCTTCAGTGGCGGGAGCCTCCTCGGCGGGAGTCTCAGCAGCGGGAGCCTCGGCAACCTCCTCGGCAGCCTTGCGGCGTACGCGCTGACGACGGGGCTTGGGAGCCTCTTCGCCCTCGGCCTCACCCTCGGCAGCACCACGGTCGATGTTCTCAATCTTGCGCTCCTGCAGGCCCTCGTTGATGGCCTCGCAGACAGTAGCGAGAATGATGTCGATCGACTTCGAAGCGTCGTCGTTGGCGGGAATCACGAAGTCCACATTGTCGGGGTTGCTGTTGGTGTCGACGATACCGAACACGGGGATGCCCAGACGGTTAGCCTCGGCAACAGCAATGTGCTCCTTCATCACGTCAATCACAAACAGAGCGCTGGGCAGACGATTCAGGTCGGCAATAGAACCAAGGTTCTTCTCCAACTTGGCACGCTGGCGGGTAATCTGGAGTTTCTCGCGCTTCGACATGTTGTCAAATGTGCCGTCCTTCGACATCTTGTCGATGGTGGCCATCTTCTTCACAGCCTTGCGGATGGTCGGGAAGTTGGTCAGCATACCACCGGGCCAACGCTCAATCACAAACGGCATCTCCACGCTCTGGGCGCGGTCTGCAACAACCTGCTTGGCCTGCTTTTTGGTAGCGACAAACAGCACTTTCTTACCGCTCTTGGCGATGTTCTTCAGTGCGTTGGCTGCCTCTTCAAGCTTAGCCTGAGTCTTGTATAAGTCGATGATGTGGATACCGTTACGCTCCATGAAGATGTAGGGAGCCATAGCAGGGTTCCATTTGCGCTTGAGGTGACCAAAGTGGCAAGTAGCGTCCAGCAATTGGTCGAAACTGGGAATTTGCATTGTTTTTGTTTTTTTGTTTGTTTACGTTCTACTTAAATCAACCGCATAGTAGCCACCGCAGTTCTTCAGTGTGAGTCTATGCAGTTTGGATACTAAACTCTGATGCCGGGCAGCGGTGGTCACGCCACCATTCCGGCGCGAGCAAGACCGAAGAATCGTATATATAATAAGGTATAACGATTAACGCTTGCTGAACTGGAAACGCTTGCGAGCCTTGGGCTGACCGGGTTTCTTGCGCTCGACGGCACGAGGGTCGCGAGTCATGAAGCCTTCGCGGCGCAGGGCACTCTTGTCCTCGGGGTTGATCTTAACCAGCGCGCGAGCGATGGCAAGACGCAGAGCCTCGGCCTGGCCCTTGTAGCCACCACCAATCAGGTTGACGGTGATGTCATACTTCTCGGCGGCCTCCAGAGTGTTCAACGGCTGCTTGACGATGTATTGAAGGATGGGGTTGGGGAAGTACTCATCCAGTGAGCGCTTGTTCACGGTGATAGTACCGTTGCCTTCGCTGACATAAACACGGGCGATGGCGGCCTTACGACGACCTACTGCATTAATTCTTTCCATAGTTCCTATCCTTATTTGAGTTTGTTAATGTCGATTACCTTGGGCTGCTGAGCCTCATGGGGATGCTCACTGCCATTGTAGATGTGAACGTTCTTCAGCAACTTGGCACCCAGGCGATTCTTGGGAAGCATGCCCTTGATGGTCTGGATGAACAGAGGGTGCATACCGGGCTTCATGCCCTTCTTGTAAGACTTCTGCATCAGCACTTGGGGGGTAGCGAAGCGCTGGCCACCGGGATAGCCCGTGTAGCGGACATACTGCTTGTCGGTCCACTTCTTGCCAGTCAGCACCACCTTGTCGGCGTTGATGATGATCACGTTGTCACCGCAGTCCACATGAGGTGTGAAGCAGGGTTTGTATTTGCCACGCAAGATTTTCGCAACCTTGCTGCACAGGCGACCCAGAACCTGATCGGTAGCATCGACTACTACCCATTCCTTCTGGACGGTTTCGGCCTTAGCCGAGATGGTTTTGTAACTTAAAGTATCCACTTTTAAATTCCTGATTAATAATTAAATAAACGAACCTCGCAAACACACTTGAGCACGGCCATATGCTCGCATGTGCCGCTCGATTCAGATAACTTGGATATAATCGGCGTGCAAAGGTACGACATTTTCTTCATTCAGCAACCCGCAAACACCCCCAAAACCAACATTTTAGCAAAAATCCTCAACTTTTAACAATTTTTATTATCCATTCCCCACCTTCCCCAAAGGGGCAGGGTTTGCCATCAAACTAAGCAGCCATATCCCCACTTAGGAAACAAGAAACAAGCCTCAAGAAACAAGCCTTCTGTTCTTAAAACTTCATGTTCTCATGTTCTTATGTCTTTACACCAAATCCAGCGTTTCACATCAAAGCGATGTGATCAGTCAATCTTCTTGTTCGTAGTAATAAGAATAATCAATTCCTTTCAAGAAGATTTCGCGGTCGTCTATGCGGTCGGTGAGAGCATTGTGAAGAAGTTGATGCAACCTTGATGGGTCGGTCGCACTCACTATCATGGCGTTAAGGTAGTCCTGCTTGGCGATGCGGCTCCAATCCACGCATCTCCCTATGCGGTTCTTCATCAGCAAATCGAGCCACAATCGTGTGCTTCGTCCATTACCCTCCATGAACGGGTGTGCCATATTCATCTCAACGTATTTCGCTACAATCTCATCAAAGGTGTCATCAGGCATGCGATCAATGTCTTTCAGAACTCCATGCAGATACTCTGCACGGCAGAAGAAAGTATTGCCCTTTGAGATGGTGACATTACGGATTTGTCCTGCGAATTCATACAGTCCGCCGAACAGATAGGCGTGAATCTGCTGCAAGCCTCGCGTGGTGCCAATCTCCACACTCTCCATCAGTCCACTCTCCCACAGAGTATAGGCCTTGTCACGACTCTTTGCATCTATAGTGTTGGCGCTATACGTGAACCAATCGAGGAAAAGCAAACTGTTTTTGCTCGGAATCGCTTTGACTAGTTCAATTATATCGTTTTGCGCAAAACAGTCGGTGGAGTACTTCTTTCCGTCTGAAGAGGTAAGTTTCAGTTGACTACAACGAGTAGTCAACTCGGAATTCGCTTTTTTTAGGCGTGTTTTTAGCACACTCCAATACTTACGAGGGTTTGGGCTCTCAGTAATTGCTCCCATAATGTCGACTGCCGAGAACCACCACTTGTTGTTCTCGTCATCCCACACGGCCCGCACCTCGCGATCCTTATAGAATCGTATAGATATTTTTCGCTCCTCACCCATAGTTTCTTATCAACTTACCATTCGTTGGTTACTAGTCAATTATCTTAACTGTCCAACCGAGGTGCAAAGTCTGGTTGATACGGTCAAGCCGGTCTTTCTTTTCTTTATTGTTGCTGTGAGTAATAACAAAGATTCCAGGCTCCATCTCAATTTGGCGGTTACCATATTTCTTATCACGAGTGGTGGAAACCAAAGGAACTTTGCAAAATTTCAAGCCAAGTTCACGGACTCGAAGCAGTCCTGCCTCATGGACAGCTTTTGCAAAAGTGAGAGCGGCATTTTTCTCTTGCAAAATGCTGCCGTCACGCCGAATGATGCACAAACCAGTTTTTGGTGCACGTTTCTCAACCCGTTTGCTACGCTCACCATAATCCTTGTGTTCAACTTGGGGGTCAATCTCAAGACGTTTAACATCAATGATTTCGCTAATCTTCGCTTTGCGAGATAGGCCCACGCTTATTGGCTCGCCTGGGTGGTATTCTACCACAAGCACGAGGTCACGCTTGATGGGTTCAAGGAGCGGCGCAATATCACTACTTAATGACGGAAGAATCTCATCCTTGATGATGTTCTCCTCCAGCTCCTCCACCTGCCGGATTACATCCTCGGGGAGTTTCACTCCCACATCGCGGGAGTTCTCGATGATGCTATATAATTTCTCAAGCTTTGTCATTCTATTTATCTAATAAAAAAAGAACATATTGATTGTCAATCACTTGTTGTTATTCTTTTCTTTTTGATTAGCAGCTTTCTTCTTTTTTCTGCCACTTTTTCAAAGAAAGAAATCATGGAAGCGAATATTTCCTATATCTCCTCCCTCCACTCGTCTTCAATTCACCGTTTTTAGCCATTTCACGAGTCATTCTCTCAAGTTCAGGAAATTCAACGTCAGGGAGTCGTTTAGCTATTTCAGACATTAGACTATCTGGATGGAATCTAAGATCTTCTTTTATCAATGCTTGCAGCCGATAGGGTTCAATAGTCTTCAATGTCGTTTGAAACTGCACTTTTGATTTTGCAACGAAGTTAGGATCTATAGAATATTTCACCCCTTTGCCAGTTCCTCGGCTCACTACTATTCCGTTTGACAGCAGCGCGTCAACCCATGACCTGAGGCGTTCACCTTGCAATAGTTGCAATTCTTTTGTCAGGGCTATGGCAGATATTGTCTTATGCTGGAGTATTATACCCAAAGTGATAAAGCATTTTCTACTTATTGTGTAATGATTAGAGACGAAATCACACAATCTTGATGCATCTTTTGTTGTTATGTTTCGAGCAACTGACACTTCCACATAATCTTCACCCTCAATAACAACTGGCTTATTCTTACCAACTGTTAACAATGTTTCATACATCAGGTCAAATCCAGAACCTTCTGCTTCCATAAGATGAAGGTCATAAAATACTTTCGCGAGATGAACATTTCTTTTTTCTGTCTTTTGTAGAATATTGTTAACCGTAACACCAATAGGTAAAAGTCCAGGGTTGGTGATTGCCATATGATCTGGATAGAGTTTAATAAAAATGTCACCGCGAGTAGTATATGGTCTATGTACAATAGCATTGCATAATAACTCACGAACCACCTTTTCATCGTAAGCAGGGATATTTTTTCGCCAAAGACCTTCAGAGACCTCATTATATTCTCTCCACTCTGGGATTGACAGCCAGATTGCCTCTATCAATTCTTTGGGATTGAGGCGGTAGTCATCCCACACCTTTTTATCCACTTTGTTCTCTTCAGAATCATATTTAATGTATTGCACTATAGGAGAATAAAGAAGACGAGCCCTTTGTTCAGGCTTTCCCAGCCAAAGCACTCCCAAGTTTGTCAGATTGCCAGCATCGTCAGTCATTTGATAGTAAGAAAGCAGTTCCTCCTCCGACATCTCTTTCACAAAATCGGACACACGGTCGGAAGAATGTACATCAACGATAAAGTCACGTATCTTCTTTTCATCTGCCTTTGACCTATGGACATTCAGGCTGACTTTTGTTTCCCAGTTATATGATGGCTTATCCGAAATCAAACGACTAAGTTCGTCTGGCAATAACATGCGGCTCTTGTCATGATCTCGTATCAGATATTGTCCTTTAGTAGTACTTGCGATAGAGACTTGCGATGGGAAAACCTGCAGTTTAATATACTGTCCACCATTGCCTGCTGTCACTATTTCTGGACGCACTGCCACATTGAAGGTAAGCTCATTTATCCTCTTTACAATCTTCTCCGGCAAATCATCAGATATAGTCTGGGAACATTCTGGAAGATCAGCGTCATTTTCTATTCCTATATGAAGCACACCACCATTAGCATTGGCAAAAGCAACGCAATCTTTTGCCAGCTCTCCGAAATTAGCAGTTTTCCCGATTACCGTCCTTATCGATTTCTTGTCAAATTTAGAATTTTCTTCCATTAGTCCTCTACTTTATGATATTATTAATGTCATAATCAAACTCTTGTAATCTCAAGCCGCGGCGTAATATCACTACTTAGTGACGGAAGGATCTCATCCTTAATGATATTCTCCTCAAGTTCCTCCACCTGTCTCTCCAAATCCTTATTCAGCGAGAGACCTTCTTTCCGCAATGTCTCCATTGCCTTGTATAAATCGCTAAGTCGTGACATATTCAAAACAATTTTAGAAATCTCTTTTTATTTGTTCTAAACTAATAACTTTTGAAACTAGAGAATATCTAGTCTTATCGTCTATTTGTGAACTGCAAATAGACTTTAATTTAATCAATCTTTTTATGAAATTTGGAATTATTTCTTTGTTTGGAACAATAATGTATTCTATATCGTCCACAGAAAATTGTAGTGACAGCCCTTTTACAAATTTATCATTTCTGTCTTTTCTCCAGTTGTCGTAATCATCCTCTGTCCAAAACCACTTACAAAGAGTATTATTTCCAATACTAGCATTCTCAGGTATTACGATTCTCCATTCGCATTCATCATAGTTGATTTGGTTCTTACCTTTATAAATTGATTGGTAAGCCTTCATAAATCCTATGGCTTGCGTGGAGAAATGATGGAAGTCAATGCTATCGAAGAATGATTGTAATACATTTCCTGTTTGTTCAAGAGGTAAAGATTTACCTTTATAAATATTACCGCCAAATACCATAGACTCTTCTTGGCCAGTTGAAATGTTTGAAATTTCTTGAAGATTCTGTTTCTGTTTTAAACCTTCCTCTCTTAATTTGAAAGCTGCTTCGACAGAAGAGAGCGATGTAAAGTAGTTTACTGGTTCTAATGCCCCCTTATATACGCCTAAGAGTTTATTCTTTGATAAAGCTATAGCATAATGGCCGTATTTGGAAGCATGTTCAGAACTTTTACTAATTGGAATATCGCAGAACGAAATCATTGGAATGCCAATGCAATATTTATTAGAAATATTCTCTTTACAATATGAGAAATTCAGTCCATCTTTTAATATACTGAAGAGGACGTTTTGATTCTTTGTATAATGAAACAAAGCTGATGTATGACTGTTTTTGTTTGGCATAACTTATAGTTTGTTAGCAAAGTTTGTATTCTTCTCGTGTGATTGGAGTCTCTGGATCTACTATGAGGACATCATCGTAGGTAAGGCCGTAGAGGTGATAGACGAGAAGGTCTATTTCAAATTCTATGACTGAGGTATCGGTAGAAGAATCCTTTCGTTTTTCTTCATGTATTTTCTCTACTAACGATACGATTTCTCTCTGTTGATTGATTGTGGCAGGAAGAATAGGAATCGTTTTAACAGTACAAATATTTATTGATAAATTTAAGGAGTTGTGGTGTATTTGAGGCCAAGCTTCACAATTCCCTCTGCAAAATGTATGCATAAGTGTTTTAATGATAACTACGTTCTTTTTCCTCGGAAAGGCAGTTGTCCCTTAGAATGCTCGTTTTGCTATTTTAATACATGTAGACTGACCTATCCGATATATTCAGTAGTTTGAAATCTGGATGAGGAACACGTTCTCGCGTGCGAGTTTGTAGACTGTGAAGTATCGTGTTAACTCTTTTGGCTCATAGACATGAACTTTGGTACTGCCAGCTTCCTTCTTGGCATCACATATCCATTTGAATAAGTCAGGCATAAGTCCTTGTACACATCTGGTGAAAGCCGAATCAGCAAAGCGGAATTGTATCGTGTCACTTTTTGCATAATATTTCCTATTGAAATTACCAAATCTCACCTTATATGCCTTATCGTTCACGATAAATATTGCTACTCTTGAATCTCCGCGTTTGAAATCGTATCCTAGTGATTTTAGAAGTACAGGTTGTCGGTCTACGGGGACATTGATGCCATTTGTGAAAAACGACCAGTCTACTTTATGGCGCATAATCATTTTTGGAACTTCACCAGTTATTCTGTATTGTGCCGCATCTTCAACATAGCTCAGCAGTGTTGACAGTTTGACATCCCTATGCACTGTCTTGCGTCTAGCAGGTGTTGTTTCTGATGTCATACTAGGGATGGTGTTTAACTTCTTCTCCAGGAAATTATGTGGTAGGCGAACGATTCCACTAATATTGGGAGTCCCTTTTGTAAATGACAACCATGTTTCATTAACTCTTTGAACAAGCCAATCGGCACGATTGAGAATCTCATTCTCGTTCCAGTCGGATAGGTCCAAGAAATCCTTAATCGTGACTAAACCCGTAGCATAGTCTTTAAGCCCTTTATTTTTTGAATTACCTTGCAGTTTTACTTGCCAACTTGAGTTGCTAATTGAGGTATTTAATCTTGAGTTCAGCATCGTATGGTTGCCTAGAGTTTTGATATAGTGCTCTCGCATGGATTCATCAAACTCAGGCAATAATTCCCAATACTTGTGCCATTTCTTTGGCATGATGTGCTCAAGTGAATAGGCTTCAAATGGGAAAACAGTTGTTGAATGATGCCCTAGATTACGTAAGCGAGTTTCGAGTAGGTATAAAATAGACAAAGAACGTCTGTTGTTTTGTTCGTTCTCCCGCACAGCAGTTGCAATGACGAGGTCAGACGGCATTGATAATGCTTGTGATTGCCCTTTACTTTCGATGTAACCACGCAAAGCATCGTAGGTGAGAATTTTCCCGCCAATCAAGTTTTCAGCGAATAGGTCACTAAAATTATTGTTGCTGCTCTTCGCAATAATGCGTCGTGTGATATAAGCTTCTAAGTACTCATATATCTTGTTTCGTTCTTCTTCGTCATCAACATTTTTGAGAATATATAAAATGTATGGAATGAGGGTAGAGCAGTCAAAATATTTTATAATGAAATTAATGCGTTCAATACATGGCTCTCCAGGCAATGATATAGTTTCTATATCTTGTGCAAAGTATTCTTTGTAGAGAATGGCATAATCAATAAGTTCATAAATAAACTCTTTCTTGTCAAGATTGAATGTTGAAATCAACTCCTTGTAGTTGTGGAACAAACGATCATTGCGCTTTATCCTAGCACGGAATTCTGCCGTCATTCCAGGTATGGAGCGGTTATGAATCTTGATTTGCAACATAGCATTGAAGAAGGCATCAATATTTGTCTTTCCGATGCGTCCTTGCGTAGTGATATTGTTCCAAAACTCAACCGTATCGCTATCTTCTTCAAAAACTGGTCGCCACAAAACTTCATATTCTTCTCTAGACTCTTCTTTAAAGAAGTAGTTTTTAAGAAGTTCGCCAGTTGTAAGTGGCTCGCTAAGTGAGTTAATGGTGTCAAATATCAATTGCTCATCGTCCTCTTGATTCAAATCAATTCCAATGAGCGTGAGGTTACTCATAAGCGCATGATAGTCAACCTTATCAACATCCAAATTGCGCTGGAAGAAGTTATACACTTGTATGATTTTACTTGGATGGGGCTTAATGATTTCTTTATCCTCAGTATTATAAATTACTTCAGTAAAATCTTTGATGTCATTCATGCTGTGCTGAAGTGAAACTCTCTTCGACTGTTGCGCAAAAAATTGCATATTAAAGAATGGCACAAATTCTGGCTTTTTCAGGCATATTGTTTTAAAAAAGATTATAATGGTAGTAAGGCGTTGTTGTCCGTCAATGATGGTTCTTTCGTCCGCAGAACCCATTTGAGTGCTCTCCTGCTTTAAGATGATGGAACCAAGAAAATAACTTTTCCTATTTGACGATACATAGTACATGTCATCAAGGAATCGGCTCCATTTGTCCTCTCCCCACACATAACTTCTTTGGTAAAATGGCACTTTGTAGAGGTTGTAACCTTGAAAGAGTGATGCGACATTGATTTTCTTTGCTTCCATTATCCATATATTATTTTAATACTAAACTAAACCCCATGTAGTCTGAGACAATAAGAAACTATAAACTACATGAGCGGATTAGCATAATATCATGTTTGTGAACAATTGTTGTAGTTTGTGTGCAAAGTTAGTGTTTTTTCTTCGAATGTAGGTGTGATTGTTAGGGGAATTTAGGACGTTGTGGAAAACTTTCTTGCTAGTGCGATTTTTGCCACAGCATTTCTCGTGGTTTCAATAAGGCATGCAGATATTGCAGATGGGGCGGATAGTCTTGATTTTGAAGACTTCCCCCGCGCAGCAGATTAAAAAAACAACTCACACAACACCAACAACGATCAAGTGTGTTGTTATAGTTGTGTGAGTTGTTTTCTAAAGAATCTGCCGAATAGGCCTATCCGCTAAATCTGCGTGAGAAAAAGAAAAACAACTCGCACAACCCAAGCAACAATTGAGCAAGTTGTTATAGTTGTGTAAGTTGTTTTCTAAAGAATCTGCGAAATCAACCTATTCTCTAAATCAGCGTGATCTGCATGCCAAAAAGAATCAGCGAAATAAGCCTATCCGCAAGATCCGCTAAATCTGCATGCCAAAAACTATCTGCGAAATCTGCGTGAGATTCAGGGGATCGTCAGTTGCTGAAGGCAATCTCGCCGCCCGCGGCATCGACCACGATGGGACGGTCGCGGTTGACGCGCTGGCCGATGATGGCTTGGCTCAACGGGTTGAGCACCAGGCTCTGGATGGCACGTTTGACGGGACGGGCACCGAACTCGGGGTCGTAGCCTGCCTGGGCCAGCAACTGCACGGCAGCATCGGTCCACTCGAGCGTGATGCCGTTGTGTGCCAGCATCTTCTGCACACCAGTCATCTGCAGGCGTACAATCTGGCTGATCTGCTGCTCATCGAGCGGGGTGAACATGATGGTCTCGTCGATGCGGTTCAAGAACTCGGGACGGATGGTCTGCTTGAGCATCGCCATCACCTCGTCGCGAGTCTTGTCGATCACCTCGTTGCGATTCTGCGGCGTCAGGTGCTCAAATCGCTCACGTATCAGGCTCGAACCCAGGTTGCTGGTCATGATGATGATAGTGTTCTTGAAGTTGACCGTGCGACCCTTGTTGTCGGTCAGACGGCCGTCGTCCAGCACTTGCAGCAACACGTTGAACACATCGGGGTGGGCCTTCTCGATCTCGTCGAACAGCACCACCGAGTAGGGCTTGCGCCTCACAGCCTCGGTCAGTTGGCCGCCCTCGTCATAGCCCACGTAGCCCGGAGGTGCTCCGATGAGCCTTGTGGCGGCGAACTTCTCCTGATATTCGCTCATGTCAATGCGCGTCATCATGTTCTCGTCGTTGAACATATAGTCGGCCAGAGCCTTGGCTAGTTCGGTCTTGCCCACACCCGTTGTGCCCAGGAAGATGAACGAGCCGATGGGGCGGCGCGGGTCGTTGAGGCCGGCACGGCTGCGGCGCACGGCGTCGCTGATGGCACGGATGGCATCGTCCTGGCCCACCACACGCTTGTGCAGTTCGTCCTCCAGATGCAGCAACTTGTCCATCTCGCTCTGCAGCATCTTGGTCACCGGGATGCCTGTCCAGCGGCTCACCACCTCGGCGATGTCGTCGCTGTCGACCTCCTCCTTGATGAGCGCTTTGTCGCCCTGCATGCCCCGCAGTTGCTCTTGCAGCGACTGGTTCTCGTCCTGCTTGCGCTTGATGAGCGAGTAGCGTATCTCGGCCACTCGGCCATAGTCACCATTGCGCTCGGCACGCTCGGCCTCGAAGTTCAGTTGCTCGATGTCAATCTTGTTCTGCTGGATGCGGTTGATCAGTTCCTTCTCGCTGCGCCACTTGGCGTTGTACTCGTTCTCGCGCTCGCGCATCTCGGCCAACTGTTTGTCCAGCTGGGCAATGCGCTGCTCGTCGCCGTCGCGCTTGATGGCGGCGCGCTCAATCTCGAGTTGCGAGATCTTGCGCGAAATCTCATCCAGTCCCTCAGGCACACTGTCCATCTCGATGCGCAGTTTGGCAGCAGCCTCATCCACCAGGTCGAT
>DGWI01000011.1:0-26283 GCA_002396085.1 Porphyromonadaceae bacterium UBA4262 | reverse complement strand
GGTGGTTCTCGTAGCGTTCCTTCAAGCCACGCAAGATGGCTATGGCGCTCTCCTCGTCGGGTTCGTCGACCATCACTATCTGGAACCGTCGCTCCAGTGCCTTGTCTTTCTCAAAGTACTTCTGGTACTCGTCGAGCGTGGTGGCACCGATGCTGCGCAGGTCGCCGCGGGCCAGGGCTGGCTTGAGGATGTTGGCGGCATCCATGGCACCGCTGCTCTTGCCGGCACCCACCAGGGTGTGGATCTCGTCGATGAACAGGATGATCTCGCCCTGGGCTTGGGTGATCTCGTTGATGACCGCCTTGAGTCGCTCCTCAAACTCGCCTTGATACTTGGCACCGGCAATCAGGGCACCCATGTCGAGCGAGTAGACCTGCTTCTGCTTCAGGTTCTCGGGCACGTCGCCGCGCACGATGCGCTGTGCCAGGCCCTCGACGATGGCGGTCTTCCCCGTGCCGGGTTCACCGATCAGGATGGGGTTGTTCTTGGTGCGGCGGCTCAAGATTTGCAGCACACGACGTATTTCGTCATCACGGCCTATGACGGGGTCGAGTTTGCCCTGGCGGGCACGCTCGTTAAGGTTGATGGCATATTTGCTCAGTGCTTGGTACTGCTCCTCGGCCTCCTGACCCGTGGCCTTGCGACCTTGGCGCAACTGACCGATGGCGGCCTGCAGATCCTTGCCGGTGATGCCGGCATCCTTGAGGATGGTCGATGCGGCCGACTTGACCTCAAACAGTGCCATGAGCAGCACCTCGACGGTCACATATTGGTCGCCCTGTTTCTGCGCCAGTTCGCTGGCCTTGTCCAGCACTTGGCTGGCGGCGTTGCTCAGATAGGGCTCACCGCCGTTGACGTGCGGCAGGCGCGAAAGTGCGTTCTCCAGGGGGCGTTCAATCATGGTAGGGGAGATGTCAAGTTTCTGAAGCACAAACTTGACAACCGAGTCGCCCTCGCTCATCACGGCCTTGAGCAGATGCTCGGGCTCGATGGCTTGGTTACCATTCTGGCGGGCTATCTGCACCGCCTTCTGGATGGTCTCCTGACTCTTGATGGTAAAATTATTGAAGTTCATAATGCGATATAATTGAGAATTTGTAATTTAGAATTTAGAATGTCGCTGCTGGCCAATGCCTCGTCGCGGTTCCTCGCCCCTTGCTGGGGAGAGGTCAGGTGAGGGGTGTCAAGCAACACATGGTCGCATGAACCACCAGCCACTAACCGAAAAGCAAACCCCATGCCGCCTTAAATAACTGCCTGAATGTCACTAAATTAAATCAAATTGTCACCAAAACTGACACTTTGTCACCCATGCCTCCCTGCCGCTCACGTTTGCCCCACTGCAAGCCAAAACAGTAGAGGTCGCAGAACTCAACGTTCCGCGACCTCTTAATTCTTAATTAGAATAAGAATCTCTTACTTGGTCAGCGTGATGACAAATGTGGTCACCGACATGATGGTGCCCAGCAACGACAGACCGAGTGACAGACCTGGAGGCATGCTCCATGACGAGCGCGCCTGGCTGGCATTGGGCTCAACGTAGATGATGTCGTTCTGCTGCAGATAGAAGTCAGGTGACACCAGCAACTTCGGGTCGTTGAGATTCACCGTCTTGACTTGGCGGCTGCCGTCGGCGTTGGTGTGCACAATCATGATGTTGTCACGGCGCCCCTTGATGTTCAAGTCACCGCTCTGGGCGATGGCCTCGAGAAGGTTCAGTCGGCCATTAGGTGCACGCACCACACCCGGGTTGCCCACCTCGCCCAGCGTGAAGACGCGGAAGTTCTGGATGCGTGCCTCAACTCCGGGTTTCACGGTCAGATAGCGAGGATAGATTTGCGAGGCAATGTGCTCCTGCAACTGGCTGACCGACATTCCTCCAACGTGCAACGTGCCCAGCATGGGGAACTCAATGTTGCCACTGTTGTCCACCAGATAGTAATAGATAGAGTTGTCCTGGCTGTTGCCGGTGTTCATGTTGTGAGTCGTGCTCAGGTATTCGGTCTTGTTGAAGGGCTTGACTGACTCGGCATCCGGGCCGGAGACATTGATCTGGAGCATGTCGCCTGGCATCAGGATGGGGTCGTGAGTGCGGGCGGCAGCGTTCAGCAAGTCCTGGGGCAATTGGTTGGCATCAATCAGGTAAGGCACATCCTTGCCCGAGCCACAGCCGGCCAGCAACAGGGCTATCATGGCCAGCATGAGAAGGGTACTTTTTTTCATATCTTTTGTTGTTAATGATTATTCACACTGCAAAAGTACTAAAAAAATGTTCAGTAAGCATAACTTTTCCCAAAAACATCACTTGCTAACTAAATTTTCACTAATTTTGCAAGCCAATGGACAAATCAATCGACATCGAACGACATCCCTGGCCGCCTTTTGTGCCGCCTGTGCCACGCATCATCATGCTGGGCACGTTCCCGCCCAAGCCCGAGCGATGGTCAATGGATTTCTTCTATCCCAACAAAATCAATGACATGTGGCGCATAATGGGTCTCATCTTCTACTGTGATCGTGACCACTTCTGGGACAATGAGAACAAGCGCTTCAGGCTGTCCGACATCAAGGCGTTTCTCAATGAGCATGGCATCGCCCTGTGGGACACAGCGATGGCGGTGCGTCGGCTCAAGGACAATGCCAGCGACAAGTTTCTGGATATCGTTGAACCCATTAACCTCGGTGCGTTGCTCGACGCTCATCCCACCATCCGTGCAGTCGTCACCGCTGGCGAGAAGGCGACCGGCGTGATTGCCGACCTGGTGGGTGTAGGTCTGCCGCCCATCGGCCAGCCTGTTTCGTGCAGGCAGGGGAAGCATGACTTCACCCTCTGGCGCATGCCCTCGTCATCGCGAGCCTATCCGCTGGCCTTAGACAAGAAAGCCGAAGCCTATCGCTTCATGCTCCAAGCCACTGGAATCCTTTCATAATTTGTAAAGTGCCTGCAGTCCTGTCGTGGGCATCCTCTAAAAGAAGAAAAGAAGAAATGAAGAAAAACATCTGGATACTCGTCATGGTCATTGTTGCCACTGCCATCGTGGTGGCAACGGCCGTTGTGGCTGTGACACATGGTGCTGCAAGCACAACTCCCTCTACAGGCGAGTTCTCACGAGATCTCTATTTCTGGCTCAAGGATCACATGAGTTACCCCGCGTTGGTTCTGCTCATGGCCATGGAGAGCAGCATCATTCCGCTGCCTAGCGAGGTCGTTGTGCCGCCTGCTGCCTACTTTGCCTTGCAGCACAACACGTCGCTCAACATCGTCATGGTCATCATCATGTCCACCGTTGGAGCCTATCTAGGCTCTATCATCAACTATGGCGTGTCGGTGTTGTTGGGCCGTCCCATCATCTATGCATTTGCCGACAGCAGGGTGGGGCACTTGTTGCGTCTCAACCGCGAGAAACTGGAGCATGCCGAGTCATTCTTCCAGCGCAAGGGCTCCGCGTCCATCTTTGTGGCACGTCTCTTGCCCGTGGTGCGCCATCTCATCTCCATTCCCGCTGGACTGGCGCGAATGAATTTTGCCACATTCAGTCTCTTCACCGTGTTGGGTGCTGGACTGTGGAACATCGTCCTGGCCGCGCTGGGCTATATGCTCTATCTGGCGGTGCCCGATGATACCCTCTTCTTTGACCAACTGGAGCACTACAGCCACTATATGAAGATAGCCGGCTTTGCTCTCCTCTTGCTGGTCGTCGGCTACCTCGTCTACAAGTACAAGTTTAAACGAGTAGGCAAGTAGCGAGTTACAAGTTACGAGTTACGAGTTACAAGTAGACGAGTTGCGAACTACCAGCACTCAGCGCGATCTTAATTCTCAATTCTCAATTTTCAATTCTCAATTAAAATAAAATGCTCGTTTCACCATCACTACTCAGTGCCGACTTCGGCAATTTGGCACGCGACATTGACATGATCAATCGCAGCGACGCTCACATGCTTCACCTTGATATCATGGACGGCGTGTTCGTGCCCAACATCTCATTCGGTTTCCCTGTCATGAAATATGTGCAGAAACTCTGCAACAAGCCTCTCGACGTTCATCTGATGATTGTAGAGCCTCAGAAGTTTGTGAGCGAGGTGCGCGACTGTGGTGCCGAGATCATGAATGTTCACTACGAGGTGTGCCCGCATCTCAACCGTGTGGTGCAGCAAATCAAGAATGCGGGCATGCGTGCCGGTGTAACACTCAATCCTGCCACTCCGGTCTGTCTGCTGCGCGACATCGTGGCCGAACTCGATCTGGTGCTCCTCATGAGCGTCAACCCCGGCTTTGGTGGTCAGAAGTTCATTCCGCAGACACTCAACAAGGTGCGTGAGTTGCGTACGCTCATTGCCGAGACAGGCTCTAAGGCGATTATTGAGGTTGATGGCGGTGTCAACGCCGAGACTGGGGCCCAATTGGCCGAGGCTGGTGCCGACATGGTCGTGGCTGGCAACTACGTCTTCAAGGCTTCCGACCCCATGGCCGCCATCACCACCTTGGCCCACCTTTAATGCACAATCTGCGAAGTGCTCGCGACCGAAAGTGAGCCCGAAGGGCAAGCTCAGCGCAGCAATCCCGCCGAACTTATTCTCAATTCTCAATTAAAGAAAGGATTCTCAATTTTCAATATAGGAAGATGAAACGGACAATCTTACTCATGGTCGTACTGGCCATCACCCTTGCTGCTGTGGCGCAGAAGAGTCTCGTGGTGGGCACTTACAACATTCGCCTTTTCACCACCAGTGACGAACAGCAAGGCGAAATCTGGCGAACGCGCTGCAAGGTGATATGCGACCAGATGAACTTTGAGGCACCCGATGCCTTTGGTGCCCAGGAAGTGACGCACCCGCAGTTGCTCGACATGTTGCAGATGCTCGACGGCTATGACTACACAGGTGTGGGGCGCGACGATGGCAAGGAGGCGGGCGAGTACTCGTGCATCTTCTACAAGAAGGATCGCATGCGTCTGCTCGACAGCGGCACATTCTGGCTCAGTGAGACCCCCGAGCAGGTGAGTTTCGGCTGGGATGCCGCATGTCGTCGTGTGTGCTCGTGGGGCAAGTTCAAGATGCGCAAGGGAGGACTCACGTTCTACTTTTTCAACCTCCACATGGATCACATCGGCGTGATTGCACGCCGCGAGGCTGCCAAGTTGGTGATCGAACGCATCCGCACTATTGCCAAGGGAGCGCCGGTTATCCTAACGGGCGACTTCAATGTCGACCAGACCAACGAAATCTTCCGCACATTCAGCGATAGCGGCATCCTGTGCGACTCCTATGCGTTTGCTCGACAACGCTTTGCCGAAAATGGTACCTACATCGCGTTTGATCCCAACCTCAAGACCGAGCAGCGCATCGACCACATCTTCGTCTCGCCGCGATTCAAGGTCGAGCATTACGGCATTCTCACCAACGGCTACTGGACACCCACGGCCGACAGTGTCGACCAGTCGGCCACAGCCAATGGACCCACCGAACTCCGCGTCAAGCAGTACCGCCATCGCACCCCCAGCGACCACTATCCCGTCATTGCCAAACTCACCTACTAACGAATTAAGAATTAAGAATTAAGAAGTTAGGGGCGCAGCAACGCGTCCCTAACTTCTTAATGTGTGTTCAACGAGATTACAGTGCTGTGAACCAGTTCCTCCCTTAAGTTGGATCCTCTGCACAGATGTCTGAAGAAAAATCAATCAGCAACTTCTACTCGATCTGCATGCCTAAAAAAACATCTGCGCAACCAGCGTGAGACCCCTATTTGCCTAGCATGATGTTGATCACGGCGTTGACATCGCTGATATCGACGGTGCCGTCGCCTGTCACATCACACGGGTTAGTAGTGGTTTTGCCCAGCATCACATTGATCACGGCATTGACATCGGCGATGTCCACTGTGCCGTCACCATTCACATCGCCGCTGACTGCGGTGTAGTCGGCAGTTATGTCACGCACTGTGTACTTGTTGGTCGTCGAGGAAATCTCGAAGTAGGTGTCACGGTTCAGCCCCGTGATATCTATAGTCTGATGACCTCCATCCCCCTGACTGAAAATCAGGTTGAACGTATAGTCCTCGGCGGTGATGTCGAAGGCATGGAAGTAGAACTTAGTACCCTTGACCATTGTCGTGCTGGCCTCGCTCATCAGCATACCTGGCCAACTGCCCAGCAGATTGCCGTTACCGTCCCACGCATAGAAGTAGACTTGGCTCCAATTGTCGGGGTCTGTAGTCGGATCTTTCAGATAGATTGTCGCTTTATTAGGCTCAAATCCATGGAAGATGTACTCGCGTGTGATGATGTTGCGCACCTTGCCGTCTTGCAGCACACCTGCGGTGAGTGTCGTGTTGTCGGTGAACGTTAGTGTCACCATGCCCGTGGCGGTCTTGCTGTTGGGCGTGGGACGGCTGCCGTCGGTGGTGTAGACGATGGTTGCCGTTGACTGCGAGGCAGTGATGGTCACTGTCACAGCCTCGTCATATCGGCCACTCTCCTTGTCGATAGTCAGGGTGGGGGCGGGCGTGGTGTAGTTGGTGACCTCATGGTGCCACACGCCGTCGACGTAGTAGCCATGATTGCGGTATGTCAGGTCGTTGGTCTGAGTGCCATCGACAACAAAGATGATGCCAGTGGGCATGCTGGTCAGGTCGCCATCGTAGGTCCATTTATACACCTTGCGTGTGCTGTCGGCGGTGCAGCCCATCAACTCCATCGGCACACCTGGCCAACTGCCACCCGTGTAGTTGCCACTGCTATTCCACACCCAGGTGGTGATGCGCCCTGCCGTCATCGGAGCCTCGTAGAACACGCTCAACTCGTCCTCGTCAACCACCGGCTCATAGACCTGCAGGTCGGTGATGGGTTGGGGTGTATAGCCGCCGGTGATATATTGTGTGTTGGGGTCACCGTCCTCTTCGTGGCCATCATATGCTATCTGAGTGGGAGTGACAGGGCTGTTGTTGTACAGATAGGGGCCATCGTTACCCACCTTGCCTGGACCGTCCAGCACATAGATGCGTAGATTGCCCTTGCCGCTGAACGACGGTGTGGTCAGTGTGCCGTTGGTCACCACCTGTTCGTCGCCGGTGATGCAGTCACGATAGGTGCCGTTCAGCACATGGCTGAATGTGGCGCCACTGTTCAGCGCAACCAGGGCATACGAGTCGATGCCGTCGCCAGTATAGCGGCGTTTGAAGGCATAACCGCCGCTCGACTGGCAGTCGCTCTTGCTGTATTGCCCCTTGCGCAGGGCGGGCACGGCAGCGCGAATCTTGTTCAAGCGCTGCAAGTGATGCACCAGCGGGCGGCTCAGCGTGGCGGCGACATTGCCGCTGGCATGACTCACCTCGCCGAAGTCGCTCACCTCAAGGTCGCCCGTCAGGTAGCCGCCATAGTAAGCGCGCCCAGTGTTGGTCAGAGCCAGGTCGGTGCCCTTGTCCATCACGATGCCCTTGCGGAATTCGATCTCGCCGCCATAATACAGGCAGGGGATGCCGCGCATGGTGAACATGAGCGACAGGTTCTCGGCCCACTGGTCGGTACCGCCATTGAATCGCTCGAAACTGTCGGGTCCATAGTCGTGGCTCTCGACATACATCACATTATAGGTCGCATCGTTGTAGAGGTTGTCCTTGTCGAGCACACCCCACAGGCGGCCAGCGTTCTGGAAGTTCCAGTGTGCCGTGAAGTCGATCACACCCATGCCGCTGGCACGGCTGTAGTCTGGTGTATGGTAGTCATTGCCGTCCAGCAGGGCGTTGTTGCTGCGAGGCTGGCTGCTCTCGCTGGGGTTGGCCTCATGCTCCAGCAGGCACAGACTCTGGTTGTGCAGCGTGGCGGGGTCGGTGCTCTCATAGATGGCGGTATTCTGCCAGTAGGTGGGGTCGTCATCCCATTGACTCAGCAGGGTCGCATCGCTCTGCCAGGTGTAGAAGTAGGGCGACAACGATGGCTGGCCACGATAGGTCACATCGCTGAAGCGGGCACACACCTCGGCAAACATATAAAACGGGCACCCATTCAGACGCTTCGACTTGTGTTGCTCGCCCAGTGCTTGAAAGGCGGGAACAAACACCTTGTTGAATGTTAGTCGCGAGATGTGACCGCCCGTGTCGATGCGGAAGCCGTCAACACCCATAGCGATGAACTTGCCATAGCAGTCAATCAGGTACTGGTAGGTCTCGGGGTTCTCGGTATTCAAGTCCACACAGTCGCCCGCTATCTGGGCCCACCAGCGGTTGGGCTCGTCCCAATTGAAGTTGCCGTAGTGGTGCCACAGGTTGTGGTTGTCGTGGTTCTGCCCGTCGGTGTTCTTCATCTTGGTCAAGCGGTCGGCATACTGTTGTGCGCCAGGCAGATTCAGGTAGTTGTCTTGCAACTTGCCGCCCTGGCTCACTGTCCACGGCACCATGCACTGGTTCAGGTCGCTCTGCGGCTTGCTGTAGTCGCGGTCGAAGAGTTTGCACAGATGCTCCTCGCCGAAGTTGCCCGTGTGGTTGATGACAATGTCCAGGATGACCTTCATGCCGCGTGCGTGTGCCGCGTCAATCAGGTCCTGAAACTTGCAGTCCTCGCTCTCATATCGGGCATCCACCCGACTCATGTCCATCGCATGATAGCCATGATAGTCAAAACCCGACGCATTCTGGACCACCGGAGTAATCCATACGGCAGTGAATCCCAGTGCCTTGATGTAGTCCAGACGATTGATGAGACCCTTGAAGTCGCCGCGCCACTCGGGGTCTTGTACTGCGGCATCCTTAGCGCCATCCCAGCAGTAGGTGTTGTTGCTGGGGTCGCCGTCATAGAACCGCGTGGTGATGGCAAAATAGATGGTCTCGTCGCGGAAGTCGGTGCGGCCACCAGTGAATGTCGTGTTTGCCCAGGCTTGTTCCATGCTCAGTATCAGGCAGAGCGTGAGCAGTGTTCGTGTCATTGTCTTGCTCATATATGTTGCTATTTAATCGTTTACAGATAGCAAATGTACAACTTTTTTGTGTGACAAGCAACATTAAAACGGCAAACAACTCTTTTTCAAGGCCGAAAAGCATCTATAGTGACCAACTTTACCGATAATCCAACGCAGATTATGCAGAATATTGCGGTGTGGATAAATGTGCACAATCTGCATGAGAAAAAGAAAACAACAAGAACAACCGATATCGTTATCTACATTGTCCTTGTTGTCTTCTGTCCCTATAATATGCGCAATCTGCGTGAGACACTATTTGCCTAGCATCTTGTTGATGAGGATGTTGATATCGGTGATGTCGACGTGGCCATCGCCTGTCATGTCCATGATCTTCTCGGCAGTCTCAACCGGGATGGTGTCATGCCCCTGATGACCAACAGGCACATCGTAGCCCAGCATCACATTGATCAAGATGTTGATGTCGGCAATGTCCACCACGCCATCACCATTAAGGTCGCTTTGATGCGATGCCCTGTACTCCTCGTAATAATTGCTCAAGTATATTATTTTGCCTTCACCATTCAACGTGTATAGGAAGTGGATGTCGTCATATTGCATGCCTGGCAACACACTATATTGGGGATACAGCAAGTCGCCACTCATGCCATTGTCTACGCCAATTGAACTGATTACTGTTCCAAAATCCTTGTCTTGAACTACATAGCACAATTGCCCATCAACTTCGACCGAATCCCAAGCGTTGGGATATAAATAGTAGTAGAAGTCATATAGTCGGTGTGCCTCTGAAAAGATTGTTCTGTCGAAATCGGGCTCTTCCTTGAAGTAACGGGCATAGACCTGTCCGTCAAACTCGCGCAAGGCAGCAATAGGCTCTAAATCGCTAAAAAATGCTGGACATTGACTTGCTTTCTCTGGGTCTAAGGCTACGCGGAAACACTTTTTGTAGGTCATCCCGTCTATGATTGTGTCCCCTTTGAAAAACAATTTGTAGGAGAACTCAATTTCTTTATTGTTTTCTAGATCAGTGTAGGTATAGAGATTGACCCATGTGCGATCTTCTCTAACAAGTGGCTGACAACCAATTTGTTCATAGCAGAAGCGGTCATAGTTGTGCCCCTTGTACAAGATGTTCCCATCAAGGTCAGTTAGCATGATAAGACCATCCCAGTGGCTCACATTACCTGTTGGCATATTGCTGTAAGGGTATGGGTCGAATAGTCGAGAATACTCGGAGTCCGCACCGATCCCCTCGACAAAGTAATAGTCATGATTATACATCGACACATTATATCTTGGAACCAAGTCATTGCCGACAAGTACTGAATCAACAGATTTAACGATAGCATTGCTATCCATTCTAGTAATATAACCCTCAAAGTCTGCAAAGTCGTAGATTATCATCTCACCTGTCTGGTCAAAATACTCACCAGTTTGATAGTGTGCCCCTCTGTTTTCGTCAGGAGTGAACATCACCATGCCTCGATCTTCACGAGCGTAACAGTAAGGAGTTTGGTTAAAGACATTCAGCGTGTCAGTTTGGTATACATAGCATTTCTTATACGGAATTCCACAGAGTATTGTATCACCTCGGAACTCAATCTTGAAGTCATACAAACGACGATTGAAATACAAGTATGCATCATTATCAAGTTGATCGTCCACCTCGTCCCATGACCAGTGCCACACCACTCCCTCGCGCACCAGCGGCATACAGGTTGTGGGCTCCTCATACAACGGCCCCTTGTAGATGATTCTTCCTGTCAAATCCTCGACATGAACTAATCCTATATTATTGCCATATATATATAAATTTGACGCCATGGCTACATCCGCACAAGAAATAAAGTCACCATCTGATTTTGAAACGAATCCAATTCCTTCAATAAAAATAGCTCCATTATCATCCTTATAAACACGGCAAGGTTTCCCGTCAATAACGATTTGCTCAGTATACACGTACTCAATGTATTCAGCTGTCTCGATATAAGGATGAGGAAATTCTACATAGTCTGGAGTATGAATAAAGATTGCATCTTCATGGTTTGAATTAACAGGTTTGCAATACACACGTTCGTTGTCTTCACGCAAGTAGGAAATGGGTTCTGTATCGCTGTACACTAAACTTGAAGCATAAACATATCTGTTCTCAGATGGCACAAAAACTGTCAGCGAGTCTCCCTCGATGAATTCTCGGTATAGTTTTTTGTAGACTTTACCATCAATCAATGTGTCTCCCCTAAATTGCAGTGAATAGAATCGTTTGAGGATTCTATTATGGCTGATACCACTAGAGTCTGTGTAGTCCACAACTGGGTATTCTTCCATACAGACCCAGCGCACCCCCTCGCGCACCAGCGGCTGGTAGTCGGCCTCCTGTGCCTGCGCAGCAATGCCGCCCAGCAGCACCGCCAGCATGATTGTGTAAAATTTCTTCATAGTGGTAGTATTTTTTAAGTTCATAATTTTCAAAAAGCTGTTGAGGGCTTTCAACCAAGGCTTACGGTAGTGCAAAAGTACTATGTCCTGTTGAGCCTTGCAAATTTTTGATCGAAACACGTTATTGTCTCAGAGACTCTATTTGCCCAGCATCTTGTTGATGAGAGTGTTGATATCGGTGATGTCAACGTGACCATCGCCTGTCATATCCATGATCTTCTCGGCAGTCTCGGCAGGGATGGTGTCATGCCCCTGATGACCAACAGGCACATCGTAGCCCAGCATCACATTGATCAAGATGTTGATGTCGGCAATGTCCACCATGCCATCATGGTTCACATCGTACTTATTGCCATAGTAGGTGTTATAATAGGCACCTTCGTAGAGCGTATTACCATCGAGGTCTGCCAAACGGATGAGTCCCTGAGTTCCCGTTTCGCTACTAGGAGCCAATGGGGTGATGAGGTTGCCTGTGTGATATCCGTCGATTCCCACACCTTCAATCCACTTGCCGTCCACCATGCCGATGCCGGTGATGGACGCATAGCGGTTCATTTGGTCACCAACGCGCACATACTTTACGGCCGTGTCGCTGAGCGAGAAGTAGTCGCAATTATAGAACTCGTTGAGGTTATTCATATAGGTAACCATCCAGTTGAAGTTGTACACATCTCTTTCTCCAAAGCTCTCATATCCTCGACTATTTATAGTTGGCAAAGAATACGTCCAACCAAATTCTTCTAAGAAATTCTCCTTGTCGTGTGTAGCAATAGGCGTAGTTGATACTGAAACGATTCTACTCTCTTCATCCAAATAGGCTACAGTTTTAACTTTGGTGGTATCTAAATGCTCTTCAAAATAACGATAACACTTGTATTTGGGCAACTTATAGCCTGAAATATCTGTGAGTGTCGTGTCACCCACAATTTGGAAACGCTCGACGCTCATGGTATTATCTTCGTTAACATAGAGATATTCCCACACGACTCCCTCACGGACTATTGGAGAATAAATGTTTTCTTCCCGGTCGAAGGCGGCTCCCTGATATAGGATGTTGCCATCAAGGTCCTCCAAATGATGGAAACCATATGTATCATAATTTATACAGGTACATATATCAACGAAAGGATGAAACGCATCACCAAAAACTTCGTTGTCAAACCCGATTCCAGGGATGAAGTTTTCTTTAAATGATGAATTGGCCATCACTGCAGCCATCTTTGGGCTCATGCGGCTAGGAGTTTCATCCCAATCCCAGGGATCAAAAGGGTTGTCAAAATCGAAAAGTGTGAATTCGCCAGTGGTGTTTAACTCATTCCAGATAGTTTCATTTTCTGAATATGACCACCAGGCTGTTTCAAAGTTCTCATTAAGGCCATTAAATGGCACCTCATAGACTTTGTGACCCTCGTCGCGCATAGCACAGTAGGCTGTGTCTTTGCTCAAGTCGAGTGCTTTACCAGTGTATTTATAACACTTTTTATAAGTCTTACCATTGATGATCGTATCACCACGGAACTCAAAGTTGTAGAAATAGCATGAATAGTCGTCATGGAATGCTTCATGCACGTTGACCCAACGCACACCCTCGCGCACTAGCGGTTGGTAGCTGTCATCTTGCGCCTGCGCTGCGATGCCGCCCAGCAGCACCGCCAGCATGATTGTGTAAAATTTCTTCATAGTGGTAGTATTTTTTAAGTTCATAATTTTCAAAAAGCTGTTGAGGGCTTTCAACCAAGGCTTACGGTAGTGCAAAAGTACTATGTCCTGTCGAGCCTTGCAAATTTTTGATCGAAACACGTTATTGTCTCAGAGACTCTATTTGCCCAGCATCTTGTTGATGAGGATGTTGATATCGGTGATGTCGACGTGGCCATCGCCTGTCATGTCCATGATCTTCTCGGCAGTCTCAACCGGGATGGTGTCATGCCCCTGATGACCAACAGGCACATCGTAGCCCAGCATCACATTGATCAAGATGTTGATGTCGGCAATGTCCACCACACCATCATGGTTCACATCGTACCTAATGCCATAGTAGGTGTTATAATAGGCACCTTCATAGAGCGTATTTCCGTCGAGGTCAGCCAAACGGATGAGTCCAGAAGGATTGGAAACATAGCCCGTTGATAACAGCACAAAGGGTAAAAACAGCACCCCAGAGCGTTCTCCATCAACACCAACACCTTCTACATAATCAAAACCGTAAGTTCCCTCTGTTGATAAATGATATTTTTTTGCCGGCATTCCATTCACCTCAACCTCGGATGTTGACTCAATCACAGCATATATTTTTTCAGCGAAATTGGGCATATCGCCGAAGTCATAGACCACAGTTTCTCCATTCTCTTCAAAAAGATCTCCCGGGATTTCAGGCATAAAAGTGTCGGTGCCAATGGTGTCTATCACCTCATGTCTTGGGTTGGCAAACATGACTTTTCCATTATTTTCTCGGGCATAATACACTGGGATTGAGTTTGCAGGTAACTCCTCGCTATCATATAAATAGCACTTCTTATAATTAACACCATTCATGATAGTGTCGCCTTTGAACTGAATGTTTAATACCTTTGTATATGCACCAACGGCTTCACTCACGAAAATACAGTAGGCATATTGCCAAACAACTCCCTCGCGCACCAGCGGCATACAGGTTGTGGGCTCCTCATACCATGGTGCCTTGTAGATGATGTTTCCGTCCATGTCTTCCAGATGGTCAAGACCATAATTGTCCTCGCCTCCAGCGACTCGTGCCCAGCGAGGGAGGATCATGTCGCCATCACATCTTGACACCAGACCGACCGATTCGACTAGCCATCCAAAATCTCCCTTGTAAACCCGGCAACTGTGGCCATTAATATCCACAGAACCTTCTCTCACATACGTAGTTTCATCTCCTTCGGGTGAATAAAGTTTGGCTTCATTGTCATCCGAGAAGTCATACAATAGATATTCCTCATCAGGACCATACGTTTCACTATCGAGAACATACACTTTTTGCTCGCTCTCGCGCATATAGATCTTGCGCCATGGATACATTGAATGTATGGCTTGTTTGTACTGATGTGTCCCTGATGGGCTAGTGATGGTAGTGTCGCCACGCAGCGTGATTGTATAGGTGTTCACAGGCCCAAAATAAACCTCATCTTCCGAGTAAACATACTGCGAGTGATTGACCCAGCGCACCCCCTCGCGCACCAGGGGCTGGTAGTCGGCCTCCTGTGCCTGCGCAGCAATGCTGCCCAGCAGCACCGCCAGCATGATTGTGTAAAATTTCTTCATAACGGTAATATTTTTAAAGTTCAACATGTTCAATATCTGTCTTAGCAGCAAAATCTGCATGATCGGTTTTTGTTCTGCCAGATGTTTTCCAGGGGACATGCCCCACGGCTTTCGGTACTGCAAAAGTACTATGCCCTGTCAATCCGTGCAAATTTTTGAGCGAAACACTTTTCTCTATCAACAGTCTGATTGATGGCGGTTTAACTCCGAAACATGCCGAAACACCCCCTAAATGAGCGGGCGATTTTTAACAATTTCGGTCAGATAATCGGTCAGTGGAACGTCCAATTGCAGCCGCTTGGCCAGTCGTGTACGCAGCGAACGAACCACGCCATCATTCTTCAGTCCCAGACACACAGCGATGCTCGATGACCGCATCCCCAGGGCCGACAGGATGATCATGCCGCGCTCTTTCTCGTCCAGATCGGGATGCTGCTTCAGAAATCGAGTCATCGCCTGATCGTTGTTGTCATCGATATACTTCTGCAGTTCGGCCAGCAACTCGCCACGCTCGGTGAACGACTCCACTTCACGCAAAAATTGCTTGTAGAAGTCCTTCTCGGGAAACTCATTGCTCATGGCAATCAGGCGGTCGCACAGCCCGCTGTAAACGGTCAGCAACTCGGTCAAGCGTTGGTTGAGTTGCATGTCCGAGTTGTGGCTCTGCTCGAAAGCCGCATGCTGCAGCACTTGCTCTTCTTTGAGATGCTCAATCTGCTCCTTCAGACCCACAAACTGCTGGCGGTTGCGATGGTGATTATACCACCCGATGCCGCCCAAGGCCAGCACCCCCATGGCGATGGCGGCCAGCAATCCGTTCCATCTCGACTGCTCATTGCGCTCGGTGGCATGGCGTTGTTGTCGATCCTGTTCCTGGTCGATGCTCATCAGGCGGGCGATGACGGGGTTGCTGTGCAGCGAGTCGTGCAAGTGTTCGCGTTGCTCGTTGTAGGCGATATAGCCCAAGATGTCGTTTCTGTTCTTGGCCATGACCTTCTGGCAGAACAGGCGCATTGACTCGCGCTGTTGGTTGGCATCGGGTTGCGGTGCCATGTCTAGATAGTGCCGCGCCGAGTCGTTGCGGCCCATCAGTGCATAGGCACAAGCCGCATCGAGCATAGCGTCGATGCTGTAGGGCGCGGTGGGGTAGTGCTGCACGCAGTAAACTGCCAGATCTTTGGCGGTCTCATGAATCGAGTCCTTGAGGAAACCGCGTGCCAGATACTCCAGACTGCGGGCACAGTTGGCACTGTCGCCGCGCTGGCGCGACAGACGATAGGCCTGTTCCAGGTTGGGGCGCGCCACGGCGATTCCCTCGTTGCGCTGCAAAGCCCCGGTAGCCAATAGCGAATAGATGATTTGTAGGGTGTCGCCCACCTTATTATAATAGAACAGGGCTTTCTTGTAGCGGCGCAGGTCTTCTAGGTTGGTGGCGTTGTAGTTCGACATCAACTGCCCGATGCGGTAGTTGACCTGTGCCAGGTTGCGATAGTCGCTGGTGTCGGCCGT
Source organism: Porphyromonadaceae bacterium UBA4262 (assembly GCA_002396085.1). Taxonomy (GTDB): domain Bacteria; phylum Bacteroidota; class Bacteroidia; order Bacteroidales; family Muribaculaceae; genus Sodaliphilus. Next base: position 10,137 of record DGWI01000011.1, on the reverse strand, counting down.
TGCTTCGGCGCGCTTATATAGTTCCATTGCCTCCTCGGGCCGGTCGTTGAGTTCGCGGTGGAGACCGAGGTAGATCATGGCCCTGACTTGTCGTTCGCGGTTTTCGGGGTGGTGGGTGTAGTAGTCACAGGCTGCCTCGGCTAGCGAGTCGGTTGCCAACTCAAATTGTCCGCTGCGGTAGGCCGTCTGTGTCCACAACAGCGCATAGTAGGCGCGGTCGGCATCGCTCGTGAGCCTGTTTGTGTCCACTGATTGCAGCAGCGACAGCGAACTGTCGGGTAGGGTATAGATCAATGCATCGGCACGCTCCAGCGCACCGCCCTCTGTTCGATGGCATGACACAGCAGCCACTAGAGCCAGTGTCATCATGAAAACTATGGTCAGATGTCTCATAGGGGTGGGCTTTAGAAATCTACTGCAAAGGTAGGGCAAACCCAGACAATGGGCAAATTTTTCTGCGAAACACTTTTTGATTATAATAAACTGTATGTCAAAATATTATGCTCAAAAATGCCCGAAACGTGACCCAAAAATCCTCAAAAAATCATACCTCAATCGTTATTTCCGTATTGCGATTGCCCGCGCCCCGTGCATCTGTAACACTATTCTATGCCTTTGACACAAAATGAGTTCCGAGAAGCATATCGCACCGTCGCTGTGAATTTCGGAATGAATCACAGGTGAATTAACATAATTAAATAAAATAATATTTGGTCAGTTCAAGTTATCTCCCTAAATTTGCAAAAAATTTTTAGTATCCTCAAAGGAGGATATAATAGGTATAGCTTTCATGCCACTGATATTCAGTGCAATAGAGCTGCAATCTTGCGGAAGTCATTTGGTGTCGCCATGCATTTTTGTGTGGTGACCCCAAGATTTGTCTTAACACCTAACTCATTTCTATGTTGCAGCGTTCTGATGTCCTGTGGTTCCCAATGCGAGTGGCTTATTCGAGTGCACCTCGCCTGACTAGACTCAAGGATTTGCTGGACCAAGACGATGCCATTAGTGCGACCTACATTGCCATGCAATATAAAAAGGTGAGAGACACGATGAAGTTTACGCCCGTAGTTGACAACTTGATTTTTGTCCGTTCGAGTTACAACAAGTTGGTTCAACTCAAGCAGTCTGGACCTTTTGTTGTGTTGCGCTACATCATGCACCCTGTTCTGGAGAAGGACGGATGGATACACACCGAGCCTCTGACTGTGCCAGATGCGGATATGGAGAATTTCATTCATGTCACAGCCGAAGCTAACGACAAGGTGATCTATCTCGACAATCTTGATTTTGCATGTAAGCCGGGGCAGCGAGTGCAGATAACTCATGGCGCTTTTGCCGGTGTCTATGGGGTGATTAAGCGCATTCAGGGCAATGTGTGCGTGGTTGTCCCCATTGAGCACACGATTGCTGCTGCCATAACGGGCATTCCGCGCAAGCACTTGCGCTATCTAGCAGATAACGAAAATAACGATTAATATGAAAATGACTAAAAAATCCCTGTTAGCGACCGCATTTGTCGCTATGATGCTCTATAGTTGCAATACGCCCAATGTGGCCTATTTTGCCGATATGAAGCATAATCAGAAGGAGGCAATCCAGCAAGCACTGGATGTCAGACTCCGTCCTGACGATCGAATCACCATTATTGTCAAAAGTCAGGATCAAAGGCTCAGCGAACTTTTCAATCTCCCCATCTACTCGCAGCGCGTTGGTGCTACCTATAGCAGCAGCCAATATATGTCGGGCTATACGATTGATAGTCAAGGAAACATAGATTTTCCGGTCTTGGGACAGTTGCACGTTGCAGGCCTGATGCGTGAGCAGGTGGTACAACTCATTAAGGACCAACTCATCGGTCGCAAGTTGGTTAACGACCCACATGTCACTGTTGAGTTCACCAACCTATCGGTCAATGTCATGGGCGAGGTCAACAAGCCGGGACGCTATGCATTCGACCGTGACCACATCACGCTGCTTGATGCGCTGAGCATGGCGGGCGACCTTACCATCTTCGGTCAGCGCGACAGTGTTAAGGTCATCCGTGCCAATGATTTGAAAGAGAACACCACCTATGTGGTCAATCTGCAAAAGGCCGACGAACTCTATGCCTCACCAGCATTCTATCTGCAGCAGAACGATGTAGTCTATGTTGCACCTAACGAATATCGTGCACGCCAGTCAACTGTCAATGGCAACAATGTCCGCTCAACCTCGTTCTGGATATCCATTGCCTCGCTGGCTGCATCAGTCACCTCAGTCATCTACATGATTGTCAAGTAATATTTGAAAGACAGTTATAGGTTTAATATGAGATTTGATTAGAACTATTACTGTTACACTGCGGCCTGCAAGTCACATGCTTTTTTCATACTTTTTCTGTGTGAGTTGATAGCCACACTTTTTAATTCTAAATTTTTTAATTCTCTTATAAACAATGTCAATCAATAGTAATTCGACACAAGTCGAGTCTGAATCTACCAATTATCTAAGGTTACAAGACTTCTTGTCGCTCTGCCTTGACCGCAAGTGGTGGTTCCTCATCTCGATTATCACTTGCTTAGTGCTGGCTTTTGCCTATCTTTTAAGAACTCAGCCTGTATACACCCGCTCTATGGCCGTCGAGATCAAAAAGAAGGGTAACAGTGACAAGTCATTGGCATCAGAACTGAGTACGGTGTCAGGTATGGGTGTCTTTAGTAGCAATTCCAATGTCCGCAACGAGTTGGTTTATTTTCAGTCGCCCGACCTGATTATGGAGGTTGTCAAGCGGCTTGGCATCGACATTTCGTATGCTACCGATGGTACTTTTCACAAGAAGACGCTCTATGGACAGACACTGCCTGTGATGGTGGCGTTCCATGACATGACCTATACCGATGATGCATCGCTCACCGTCACCCTCGACAAGCAGGGTAAGGTCACACTCAGCGATTTCATGCACAATGGTGAGAAATGTGGCGAAGGCAAGGCGTTGACTACAAACGTGGGCAATAAGGTCAAGACGCCATTGGGCCAGATGTCGGTCATCCGCTCTGATAACTACGACCAGTTGGTCAGTGGCGAGATGAACATCTATGTTAAGCGAGCCAATCTCATGTCGGCTGTCTCGACCTATAAGAGGAAACTCTCGGCTGAACTCGATGACAAACAAAATGACATCATCGACCTCTCGTTCCGCGATGTCAGCATTCAGCGGGCTGAGGATTTCCTCAATATGCTCGTTGCTGTATACAATGAAAACTGGATCAAGGACAAGAACCAAGTTGCCGTCAGCACTTCGCAGTTCATTGGCGAGCGTCTGGCGGTCATCGAGAGTGATCTGGGCAACGTCGATAGTGATATTTCGTCTTTCAAGAGTGCCAATCTTGTACCCGATGTCGAGGCGGCATCGCAGATGGCGATGACTACTGCCAATCAAGCCAGTGTGCAAATCTCTGACTTGACTAACAAACTCTACATGGCACGCTATGTGCGCGAGCATGTCAAGAAGTCGGGCAACACACAACTTCTCCCAGCCAATTCGGGCATCAATGCACCGGCTATTGAGGCGCAGATTAATGAATACAACACCAAACTCTTGCAGCGCAATAGTCTGGTGTCGAACAGCAGTGAGGACAACCCGCTCGCCATCCAGATGGACAAGCAACTAACCGACATGCGTGGGGCACTCATCTCCTCGCTCGACAATCAGGTGGGTACTTTCGAGGCTCAGATTCGTGGCCTTCGCTCTGTTGAGGGATCTAACACCTCCAAGATGGCCAGTAGTCCTACCCAGGCCAAGTATCTGCTATCGGTCGAACGACAGCAGAAGGTAAAGGAGGCACTTTACCTATTCTTGTTGCAAAAACGTGAGGAGAACGAACTCTCGCAGGCATTCACTGCCTATAACACTCGCATCATCATGTCGCCCACGGGCCTGATGACACCCACTTCACCCAACCGTAATGGTGTTTTCTTGGCTGCCTTGTTGTTGGGATTGCTCATCCCCATGGGGCTCATTTATGTTCGTGAGAACATGAACGACCGTGTGCGTGGACGCAAAGATCTTGACGGCATGGAGGCACCTCTTGTCGGTGAGATTCCGCAGTACGGTCGTCGTGAGCGCAAGTCATGGCTCAACCGTTTACTGGGTCGCAAGCAGCAGCGCGAGGATGATTATAAGATTGTGGTCAAGCACAAGAGCCACAATATCGTGAACGAGGCTTTCCGCATTGTGCGCACCAACATCGAGTTTATGTCGCAGGCCCATGACAACCGCAAGGTGTACATGGTCACTTCGGCCAACCCGCAGTCGGGTAAAACATTTATCACTATGAACTTGGCCACAACCTTCAGCCTCAAGGGGCTGCGCGTGGTTGCTGTCGACCTTGACTTGCGGCGCGCATCGCTCTCCAACTATGTGGGGCTGCCCAATGTTGGCGTGTCAGAGTATCTTAACAGTAAGCAGGCCGACTGGCGTGACCTGGTTGTGCCTGTCAAGGGGTATGAGGGCCTTGATGTCATTCCTGTGGGTGCAATTCCGCCCAATCCCGCCGAGTTGCTCTTTAGCCCCAAACTCGAGCAACTCATTGCCGAACTGCGCGAGCAATACGATGTCATCTTCCTCGACTGTCCGCCGGTCGAACTCGTTGCCGACGCCAACGTCATTGCCCGCTGGGCCGACTCGACACTCTTTGTCATTCGTGCGGGTCTCATGGTGCGTGACATGCTACCGTCCATTGACGAGTTCTATACCGAAAAGAAATTGAACAACATGGTCATCGTGCTCAATGGTACCGAAACCGAGCGTAGTCGTTACGGATATGGCTACGGTTACGGCTATGGCTACAACTACGGCGGCTATTCTAGCAAGGATGACAAAGATTAGTAATCGCTAAAATCTATCAGATTAATATCCTTCGGGGAGAGGTTTATAGTTATGAATTTAATAGCATCATTGAAGAACTCGTATCTGCGAGGTGAGTTAATCTTTGCGCTCGACACTGTGCTGTCGCTCATGGCATCACTTCTCACCATTTTTGGAGTGTCCCGTCTCGTCGTGGTGTCATTCTACTCCACGCGGTTCCTGTTGGTTTACCTTTCGGTGGCGGTCGTAGCAACGCTCGCCTTGTTCCTGTTGGCACGCACATTCCGCATCATCATCAGGCACCTCAGTGTTCGCGATGTTATCCCATTTGCGCTAGTGGCCATCGCCAAGTGCGTCCTTGTCGTGCTGGCACTGCTCGCCTTCGGCATTTACTCCAAGGCTGCCCTGCTCATCGCTGTCATTGATCTTCTGCTAACCCTCGCCTTGTTGCTTGGCATCCGGGTATGCATGATTCTGGTCTATGATGCAATTAGCCGCAAGCAGCAAGATCGCTACAACAAGCAGCAAGTGTTGGTCTATGGAACCTCCGACAAGAGTGTAGCCACCATCAAGCGGCTCCAGCACTCCACCCATTATCAAGTCAGTGGTTTCATCGAGCGCAGCGAGAACAACCGCAAGTATCTGCTTGAGCGACTTCCTGTCTATTGCTTCAGTGACGACAGCAAACTCGATCACTTGATTCTCGACAAGAAGATTGATGCTATCCTCTTCGCCCGCGACACCGATGCACAGATCGAAGCCGACCGCCTGCTTGCCTACTGTTCCAAGTACGGCATCAAGACCCTCATCGTGCCTAACGTCGATGAGGTTGCCGAAGGCGAGTCGCTCCTGCATCCGCGCGATGTCAAGGTCGAAGACCTGTTGGGACGAAAGGAAATTGCCATCTCGCTCAATGAGATCAAGGCCAACTTCCATGGCAAGGTTGTCCTGGTCACCGGTGCTGCAGGCTCCATCGGTTCTGAACTGGTACGGCAGCTGGCCACCTTCGGCGTGCAGAAGATTGTGCTCTTCGACAATGGCGAGACGGCACTGCACAACCTCCGTCTTGAGCTTGAGGACAAGTTTCGAGACCTCGACTTCGTACCCGTCATTGGCGACGTCCGTTATGTCCAGCGTCTCGACTATGTCTTCCGAACATGGCATCCTCAGGTCGTGTTCCATGCGGCCGCCTACAAGCATGTGCCCCTCATGGAGGAAAACCCTTGCGAAGCCGTTTTGGTCAATCTCTATGGCACCAAGAATGTGGCCGACAAGTGCCTGGAGTACGGTGTTGAGAAGATGGTGATGATATCCACCGACAAGGCAGTCAATCCCACCAACGTCATGGGCTGCTCCAAGCGCCTCGCCGAGATTTATGTCCAGAGCTTGGGGCTCGCCGTCGAGAAAGGCGAGCGTCAGGGCAAGACCAAGTTTGTAACCACACGCTTCGGCAATGTGCTGGGCAGCAACGGCAGCGTCATACCCCGTTTCCGAGATCAGATTGCCAAGGGAGGCCCCGTCACCGTGACACATCCCGACATCTGTCGCTTCTTCATGACCATCCCCGAGGCATGCCGCCTGGTGATGGAGGCTGCTACGATGAGCAATGGCAACCAAATCTTTGTCTTCGACATGGGCGAGCCCGTCAAGATCGATCTCCTGGCACGCCGCATGATTACCCTCGCTGGCTTCACGCCCGGCAAGGAAATCAAGATCATATACACCGGCCTGCGTCCTGGCGAGAAACTCTACGAGGAAGTCCTCTCCGACAAGGAGAACACCCTTCCCACCTTCCACGAGCGCATCCGCATCGCCAAGGTCCGCGAATACGACTATGCCAACGCCTCAAAGGCAGCCGACGACCTGACCGACCTCGCCCGCAAGGTCGAAATCATCGACATGGTGCGCTACATGAAGCGCATCGTCCCCGAGTACAAGAGCGAAAACTCCAAATACCAGGCCCTCGACAAAGAATAGTCGGACGCAAAAGTTCCCATTTTATTATCTTATGATGAATATAGCAGTAGCAGGAACAGGATATGTGGGCATGAGCATTGCCACGTTGTTGGCGCAGCACAACCATGTGACTGCAGTTGATGTCATTCCCGAAAAGGTGGAGAAAATCAACAACCGCATTTCACCCATTCAAGACGAGTATATCGAGAAATACTTGGCCGAGAAAGAACTCGACCTGACCGCAACGCTCGATGGCGAGGCCGCATATGGCAATGCCGACTTTGTGGTCATTGCTGCACCAACCAACTATGACCCCAAGAAGAACTTTTTCGACACCAGCCATGTTGAGGAAGTGATCGACCTGGTGCTGAAGGTGAACCCCGATGCCGTGATGGTAATCAAATCCACCATTCCAGTTGGTTACACTCGAAGCCTCTATGTCAAATATGCTGCCCGGGGCTACAAGAAATTCAACTTGCTCTTCTCGCCCGAGTTTCTCAGGGAGAGCAAGGCGCTCTACGACAACCTCTATCCCAGTCGCATCATTGTGGGCATCCCCAAGGTGATGAGCGAGGAGTTTGCCGAGGAGAACGCAGCAATCAGCAGCCTGACCGATTTGGATTGGCTGACCGAGCAAGCCCACACCTTCGCCCAACTTCTTCAGGAGGGTGCCATCAAGCAAGAGGTGCCAACGCTCTTCATGGGCATGAAGGAAGCCGAGGCGGTCAAACTTTTTGCCAACACCTACCTTGCATTGCGTGTCAGTTACTTCAACGAACTCGACACCTATGCCGAGGTGAAAGGGCTGGATACCCAGTCCATTATCGAAGGAGTGGGGCTTGACCCACGCATCGGTGGGCACTACAACAATCCCAGTTTCGGTTACGGTGGTTATTGCCTGCCCAAAGACACCAAGCAACTGCTTGCCAACTATGCCGACGTTCCCGAAGAACTCATTCAGGCCATCGTCAATAGCAACGCTACGCGCAAGGACTTCATCGCCGAGCAGGTGCTGCGCAAGGCAGGCTACTACGAGGGCAGCAGCGAGTGGGATGCCACTCGTGAGCACAAATGCGTGATTGGCGTGTATCGCCTCACCATGAAGTCCAACTCCGACAACTTCCGCCAGAGTGCCATTCAGGGCATCATGAAGCGCATCAAGGCCAAGGGTGCCGAGGTTATTATCTACGAGCCCACCCTAGAGGACGGCTGCACATTCTTTGGCTCTCGTGTCATCAACCACCTCCAGCAGTTCAAGTCCCAAAGCATTGCTATCATAGCCAACCGCTACGATAGTTGTCTGGACGACGTCAAGGAAAAAGTCTACACCCGCGACATCTTCGCCCGCGATTAATTGGAAGTTAAATATCGATGAAGATACTTGTTACTGGCGCAGCAGGATTTATTGGAGCCAACCTTGTGATGCGCTTGCTCAGTGAGCAAAGCGGTGCCACCATTGTAGGCATTGACAACATGAATGCCTACTATGATGTCTCTTTAAAGGAGTATAGACTCAGGGAGATTGAGCGCACTCATTCTCATGCAAGCAATTCATGGTTGTTTGTCAAAGGCAGCATTGCCGACAAAGGGCTCATCGATAATCTATTCAAGGAATACCGTTTCGATGTCGTAGTCAATCTCGCTGCGCAGGCAGGAGTGCGCTATAGCATCGAGAATCCTGATGTGTATATCGAGAGCAATATCATCGGTTTCTACAACATCCTTGAGGCCTGTAGGCATTACCCCGTGCAACATTTGATATACGCTTCTTCAAGTTCTGTATATGGTGGTAACAAGAAAGTGCCTTTCAGCACAGATGATCGGGTGGACAACCCTGTGAGTCTGTATGCAGCCACCAAGAAGAGCAACGAACTCATGGCTCACTGCTACAGCAAACTGTACAATATCCCCAGCACAGGATTGCGTTTCTTCACCGTCTATGGCCCTGCCGGAAGACCCGATATGGCATATTTCGGCTTCACCAACAAACTGCTCAAGGGCGAAACAATCCAGATTTTCAACTACGGCAACTGTAGACGTGACTTCACCTATATTGACGATATCGTTGAGGGCATCGTCCGCGTGATGGCCAAGGCTCCTGAAAAGAAGAACGGTGAAGATGGTCTGCCTATTCCGCCATACGCCGTCTACAACATTGGCGGTGGTCAACCCGAAAACTTGCTAGATTTCGTAACTATCCTGCAAGAAGAACTCGTCAGAGCTGGCGTTCTCCCGCATGACTACGACTTCGAGGCCCACAAGCAACTCGTTGCCATGCAGCCTGGCGACGTTCCTGTCACCTACGCTGATTCCACAGCCCTAGAAAGAGATTTCGGTTTCACCCCGAAAATCACTTTACGTGAGGGCTTACGCAAGTTCGCTGAATGGTACAAAGATTATTACGCTTAAAGCGACGAAGCTGTTATTTAGAACGATGTAGGTGTGCAAAAGAATCTGATATAATGCAAGATACCTTCAATAAGAAGATTGTTAAAGCCACAAAATGGTCGGCGGTGACTGAGATTTCCGGTGTATAGGTCAAATTGCAGGATAGTTTGATGGTACTTTGCGTCAATGGGTCAAATTGCAGGATAGTTTTTTGGTCATTTTCTGCTGCTTTTCAATTGGCGCTTTGTATCTTTGTGCCGCAGTCCGAAGCATAGTGGAGCTCTGCTGGGGAGCAACTCCATGAGGAATAGGACTGCACAAAGCGACAAGTAAGTTCAGGATCCGCCGTCAAGGCGGGTCCTGTTTGTTCATACTTAGAGCTTCTGTCAATGCCAAGAAAAACCCGCTTATGAAGCGTTTGCGGTTTTCTTGCGTCATGTATCGCCTTATGATCTGCTTCATGTGGAACTGGCACATCTGTATTGGATATTCCGCAAAGGAGTTGAACAGGCTCTTCCTGCCGTCTATGATGATGCCACGGATGCCGTATCCGCGCGCTCTGATGCTGCACACTGCATCCTCATAGTCCTTGGTGGTCTCGTTCTTGACAAAAGACATATACAAAGGGCACCCTGTGGACGACTCAAGCGCCAGAAGCACACCAAAACCGCGCCCCCAGTATGTGGCGTCAAGATGGACAAAGCCTCCGCCATCCAATGACGGTTGCTCCCATTCCATGGCCACTTCACTGAGGCGGCGCTTGATTGTCGACGGACTTAGACCATAGGCGGCAGACAGTTCCGACACCGTTTGCTTGCCATCCAGGTAGCAACGCCAGAGTTCCTCGGCTGAGACTTCATTCCTGTTGCAGAATTGATACCTGCATTCTCCGCAAACGTACAGCTGAACGCCTTTGCGTTTACCGTTCTTCATTGTGTGCGATG
>DGWI01000006.1:31871-37129 GCA_002396085.1 Porphyromonadaceae bacterium UBA4262 | reverse complement strand
ACTGGTATCATCAAGGTTGGTGACGAGGTTCAGATCATGGGTCTGGGCGCCGAGATGAAGTCGGTTGTCACTGGCGTTGAGATGTTCCGCAAGTTGCTCGATCAGGGCGAGGCTGGCGACAATGTAGGTCTGCTGCTCCGTGGTATCGACTACAAGACCATCAAGCGCGGTATGGTTATCTGCCATCCGGGTATGGTGAAGCCTCACGATCACTTCAAGGCTTCGATCTATGTCCTGAAGAAAGAAGAGGGTGGCCGTCACACTCCGTTCCACAACAAGTATCGTCCTCAGTTCTACATCCGCACTCTGGATGTGACTGGTGAGATCAAGTTGCCGGAGGGCATCGAGATGGTGATGCCGGGTGACAACGTTGAGATCGAGGTTAGCCTCATCACTCCGGTTGCTTGCAGCGCAGGTCTGCGTTTCGCAATCCGTGAGGGTGGCCGCACCGTCGGTTCGGGCCAGATCACCGAGATTCTCGAGGATATCGCCTAATCCACACTTTTCATAGTACAAAGTGCCGGCCCTCGCGCCGAGCGAATCAAGGCCGGCACTTTTTAATACGGGAATAGCTCAGTTGGTAGAGCGACGGTCTCCAAAACCGTAGGTCGTGAGTTCGAGCCTTACTTCCCGTGCTAATTTTGACACTAAAATGAAAAAGTTTTTCAACAAAGTACTTACGGACTGCCAAGAGTCGTACAATGAACTCGTTCATAAGGTCTCTTGGCCCAGCAAGAGCGACTTGGCCAACAGCACAGTCATCGTGATGGTTGCTTCCATCATCATGGCGATTGTGATTTGGCTCGTCGACCTGGCGATCAATCAGATTATGCACCTTATCTACAACATCCCTGTCGCTTGACACGGAGTTGAGACATGCACGGGTGCATCAGGACACGGCCCTTTTTTTGATTAATCTCACAAAGTAGCAAACAAACAGATGGCTGAAGCAACAAGACAGTGGTATGTATTGCGTACCATTTCGGGAAAAGAATTGAAAGTGAAGGAAATGCTTGAGGCGGCTTGCAAGAATGTCGCTGAGTATGGAAATCACATTTCCGAGGTGTTGGTTCCCACTGAGAAGGTGCTGGCTACGCGCAACGGCAAGAAGGTGATCAAAGAAAAGATCCTCTTCTCGGGTTACGTTTATGTCCACGCCCTGCTCACTGGCGAGATTGAGAACTTCCTCCAGAACACTACCAATGTGATTGACTTTCTACGCTCGCGTGAGTCGGGCAAGAAGCCGGTCATCGTGCCTGAGTCGCAGATTGCGACCATGCTGGGTAATGCCGAGGAAAAGGAGGTCGAGACCATGGATGTTCTCAACGACTATATGATCGGCGAGAGCGTCAAGGTGAATTACGGTCCTTTCAGTGGTTTCGTGGGCGAGATCCGCGAGATCAACCGTGAGAAGCGTGAGCTCACCGTCATGGTCAAGGTCTTCGGTCGTGAGACACCGCTCAAACTGGATAATTCGCAAGTCGAACGTGAGTAAGCCGTTGTGATGTTACGACATGGCGGTAGATCTTGCGTCGTTTTTTAAATTTCAATAAAAGTAAAAACAATGGCTAAAGAAATTGCTGGACAGATCAAATTGCAGATTAAAGGTGGAGCAGCAAACCCTTCACCGCCAGTAGGACCCGCCCTGGGTTCTAAGGGTATCAACATCATGGAGTTTTGCAAGCAATTCAATGCCCGTACCCAAGCTAAGGCTGGCAAGGTGTTGCCCGTGGTGATCACCTACTATGCCGACAAGAGTTTCGACTTTGTTGTCAAGACATCGCCCGTTCCGGTGCAGTTGATCGAGGCAGCTAAGGTCAAGGGTGGCTCTGGCGAGCCCAACCGTAAAAAGGTGGCAAGCGTGACTTGGGACCAGGTTAAAGAGATTGCTGAGGACAAAATGCCTGATTTGAACTGTTTTACACTAGCCTCGGCTATGCGCATGGTGGCCGGAACAGCAAGAAGTATGGGTATCACTGTAAAGGGCGAATTCCCCGAAAACATTTAATCTTCAATTATTATGGGTAAACTAACAAAAAATCAAAAGATAGCCGCCGAGAAAATTGAAGCAGGGAAGGTTTACACTCTTGCGGAAGCTGCAGCATTGTTGAAGGAAATCACCTTCACCAAGTTTGATGCCTCAGCAGATATCGACGTACGTCTTGGTGTTGACCCCCGCAAGGCCAACCAGATGGTTCGCGGCGTTGTGTCGCTGCCTCATGGAACTGGCAAGCAGGTGCGCGTTCTGGTCCTGTGCAACCCCGATCAGGAGAATGCCGCTAAGGAGGCTGGTGCCGACTACGTAGGTCTCGACGAGTATATTGACAAGATCAAAGGAGGTTGGACCGACGTTGATGTGATTATTACACAGCCCCAAATCATGGGCAAGATTGGCCCTCTGGGTCGTGTGCTGGGTCCCCGTGGCCTGATGCCGAACCCCAAGAGTGGTACTGTGACCCCCGATGTGGCCAAGGCTGTGAAAGAAGTGAAACAGGGTAAGATTGACTTTAAGGTCGACAAGGGTGGTATCGTGCACACCAGTATCGGTAAAGTGTCGTTCACACCTGATCAGATCCGTGAGAACGCTACGGCTTTCATCCAGACGCTGATCAAGTTGAAACCTGCCGCTGCCAAGGGCACGTATATCAAGAGCATTTATCTTTCGAGCACAATGAGCAAGGGTATTAAGGTTGATACCAAGTCGATTGAAGCTTAATCATTAAAAACTTAGAACAACAATGAGAAAAGAAGATAAAGCTTTGTTGATCGACAAGATCAAAGACACACTGGCTCAGTACAGTGTTGTTTATCTGGCCGAGACCACCTCGTTGAATGCCGAGCGCACTGTTGACCTGCGTCGTGCAGCCTTCAAGGCTGGCATCAAGATGATGGTTGTCAAGAACACTCTGTTGAAGAAGGCCATGGAGCAGTCAGATGTTGACTACTCGGGTCTCTATGGTTCCCTGGCAGGAAGCACTACATTGCTGCTGTGCAACACCGGCAATGCTCCCGCCCGACTGATCAAGGATTTCCGCAAGAAGAAAGAGACTATCCCCGCCCTGAAGGCCGCCTATGTCGAGGAGACCGTATTTGTTGGTGAGGAGAACCTCGAGGCACTGTGCCACCTCAAGAGCAAGAACGAACTCATTGCAGACGTTGTGGCTCTGTTGCAATCGCCGGCCAAGAATGTTATCAGCGCACTGCAGAGTGGTGGTGGTAAGATTCACGGAATCCTGGAAACATTATCAAAAAAAGAAGACTAAACAAATAATCACGAAACAATTACAATTAAAATCATACAACAATGGCAGATTTGAAAGCTTTTGCAGAACAGTTGGTTAATCTCACAGTCAAGGAAGTTAACGAACTCGCTGAGATCCTGAAAACAGAATATGGTATCGAACCCGCCGCTGCAGCTGTTGCAGTTGCTGCTGGTCCCGCCGCAGGTGCTGCTCCCGCCGAGGAGGAGAAGACTTCGTTCGACGTGGTGCTGAAGGCCGCAGGTGCCAACAAGCTCCAGGTGATCAAGAAGGTTAAGGAACTCACCGGTCTCGGCCTGAAAGAGGCTAAGGACCTCGTTGACAAGGCTCCCGGTACCGTTAAGGAAGCCATGCCCAAGGCTGATGCTGAGGGCCTGAAGAATGAGCTCGAGGCTCTGGGCGCTGAGGTTGAACTGAAATAATCACGCCTGACTATCAGGTGTATAGGTTAAGAATCCCCGCATAGTGTCGATTCTTAACCTTTTTGTGTCAAGATGATTATCCGTTGATTTATTTGTTAATTCATTGATTTTCACGACACACTGCTAGACCAGCATGTTGGTTGGCTCACGCATCGCTCCCCGCAGGGGGCAGCGGTGGGTGAGTTGACCTATGCTAGTCGCCCTCTTTTCTCCACACGTTTTATTTTCAACGAGTTCACTAATATATTTTTTCAATGTCAGTATCAAAGCATTCACGTGTAAATTTTGCACGCGTGAGGAATCCGTACCCCTATCCCGACTTCCTCGACGTGCAGTTGCAGTCGTTCCGCGACTTCCTGCAACTGGATACCCCCACTGAGAAGCGAAAAAACGAGGGACTCTATAAAGTGTTCAGCGAGAACTTCCCCATTGCGGACACTCGCAACAACTTTGTGCTCGAATTCCTTGATTATTACATCGACCCGCCGCGCTACACCATCGACGAGTGCCTGGAGCGAGGTCTGACCTATTGCGTTCCGCTCAAGGCCAAACTAAAACTCTATTGCACTGACCCTGACCATGAGGACTTTGCTACCGAGGTGCAGAGTGTGTACCTGGGTGCCATCCCTTATATGACCGACAAGGGTACTTTTGTCATCAATGGTGCTGAGCGTGTTGTGGTGTCGCAGTTGCACCGCAGTCCTGGCGTTTTCTTCGGGCAGAGTGTGCATGCCAATGGCACTAAACTCTACTCGGCACGCATCATCCCGTTCCGTGGCTCATGGATTGAGTTTGCCACCGATATTAATAACGTGATGTATGCCTACATCGATCGCAAGAAGAAATTGCCCGTGACCACGTTGCTGCGTGCCATCGGCATGGAGACCGACAACGACATCATCAAGATCTTTGGTCTGGCTGAAGAAATCAAAGTGAACAAGACCAATCTCAAGAAGTGCATCGGACGCCGCATGGCTGCCCGTGTGCTGCACTCTTGGAATCAGGACTTTGTCGACGAGGGTACTGGTGAGGTCATCTCGATTGAGCGTAATGAGGTGGTCGTTGAGCGTGACACTGTCATCGATGCCGAGAACATCGATGCCATCTTGGAGTCGGGCGTGCAGACCATTCTGTTGCACAAGGAGGATGTCAACATCAGCGAATATCAGATTATCTATAACACGCTGGGCAAGGACACCTGTAACAGTGAGCGAGAGGCCGTCAACTACATCTATCGCCAGTTGCGCAACGCCGAGCCACCCGATGATGCTACTGCCCGCGAGGTAATCAACAACCTCTTCTTCAGCGAGAAGCGCTATGACCTGGGTGAAGTGGGTCGTTTCCGCATCAACAAGAAGTTGTCGCTTGAGACCTCGATGGACGTGCGTGTGCTCACTCGTGAAGACATCATTGAGATCATTAAGTATCTTATCGGCCTGATCAATAGCAAGACTGATGTCGATGATATCGACCACTTGAGCAACCGCCGTGTTCGCACAGTCGGTGAACAACTCTACAACCAGTTCGGCGTAGGATTGGCACGTATGGCCCGCACCATCCGTGAGCGCATGAACGT
>DGWI01000006.1:27931-31824 GCA_002396085.1 Porphyromonadaceae bacterium UBA4262 | reverse complement strand
CGTGAGCGCATGAACGTGCGTGACAACGAGGTGTTCACACCTACCGACCTGATTAATGCCAAGACCATCTCGTCGGTGATCAACACATTCTTCGGAACCAACGCCCTGTCGCAGTTCATGGACCAGACCAACCCCCTGGCCGAGATTACGCACAAGCGCCGTATGTCGGCTCTGGGTCCTGGTGGCCTGTCGCGTGAGCGCGCTGGCTTTGAGGTTCGTGACGTGCACTACACACACTATGGTCGTCTGTGCCCGATTGAGACCCCTGAAGGTCCCAACATCGGTCTGATATCGTCACTGTGTGTGTATGCTAAGATCAACAAGCTGGGCTTCATCGAGACACCTTATCGTCCGGTGAGCAACTCTAAGGTTGACTTGAGCAACAAGGATATCGTCTACCTCACGGCCGAGGCCGAAGAAGGCCACATCATTGCTCAGGGTAATGCCGCAGTCGACAAGGAAGGTAACTTCCTGGATAGTCGCATCAAGGCACGTCTTGATGCCGACTTCCCCGTTGTGTCGCCCGACCGCATCGAGTTGATGGACGTGTCGCCGCAACAGATTGCGTCGATTGCTGCCGCTCTGATCCCGTTCCTGGAGCACGACGATGCTAACCGCGCGCTGATGGGTGCCAACATGATGCGCCAGGCTGTACCTCTGATTCACAGCGAGGCTCCCATTGTGGGCACTGGCATTGAGCAGCGTCTGGCCTATGACAGCCGCACGCAAATCATGGCCGAGGGTGCTGGTGTTGTTGAGTATGTCGATGCCGATGTTATCCGCATCCGCTACGACCGCACCGAGGACGAGCAGTTCGTCAGTTTCGACGAGCCTGTCCGTGAGTACCGTCTGCCCAAATTCCGCAAGACCAACCAGAGCACAACCATCGACTTGCGCCCCATCTGCGACCGCGGCCAGCGTGTCAAGAAGGGTGACCTGCTCACCGAGGGCTACTCGACCGAGAACGGTGAATTGGCACTGGGTCGTAACCTCAAGGTGGCTTACATGCCCTGGAAGGGATATAACTATGAGGACGCTATCGTGCTCAACGAGCGCATGGTGCGTGAGGACATCCTCACATCGGTTCACGTCGACGAGTATACCCTCGAGGTGCGCGAGACCAAGCGCGGTATGGAGGAGTTGACCAACGACATCCCCAATGTGAGCGAGGATGCCACTAAGGACCTGGATGAGCGTGGTATCATTCGCGTGGGTGCGCACATCATTCCTGGCGACATCCTCATCGGCAAGATCACGCCCAAGGGCGAGAGCGACCCGACCCCCGAGGAGAAACTGCTGCGCGCCATCTTTGGCGACAAGGCTGGTGATGTCAAGGATGCTTCACTCAAGGCCAACCCGTCGCTCAAGGGCGTGATTGTGGGTACGCAACTCTATGCACGCGCCATGAAGAAGCGCACGCGTGGCGGTGACCCGCAAATTACTAAACTCGAAGAGGAGTATGCAGCCATGCAGGCCGACCTGCGTGAGCAGTTGCTCGAGAAACTGAATGTGCTGACCAAGGATCGCAAGTCGGCTGGCGTGAAGGACTTCATGGATACCGAACTGGTCGCCAAGGGTCAGGTGTTCACACCCGAACTGCTTGCAGCCATCGAGGACTTTGAGTCGGTGAACTTGAGCAAGTGGACCACCGATAGCCACATCAACGACATGATCCGTGCTACGGTCATGAACTACCTGCACAAGAGCAAGAGCATGGAGGCCCAGTTGCGCCGCAAGAAGGGCGACATCTCGGTGGGCGACGAGTTGCCCACAGGCATCATGCAGTTGGCCAAGGTCTATGTTGCCAAGAAGCGCAAGATCGGTGTGGGTGACAAGATGGCCGGTCGCCACGGTAACAAGGGTATTGTCTCGCGCGTGGTGCGTCAAGAGGACATGCCGTTCCTGGCCGATGGTACACCTGTCGACTTGGTGTTGAACCCGCTGGGTGTGCCTTCGCGTATGAACCTGGGTCAGGTGTTCGAGGCTGTTCTCGGATGGGCTGGCCGCGAACTGAATGTTAAGTTTGCAACTCCCATCTTTGATGGCGCGTCGCTTGACGACCTGAACGAATGGACCGACAAGGCCGGTCTGCCTCGTGGTGGTCGCACGCAACTCTATGATGGTGCAACCGGTGAACCGTTCGACCAGAAGGCTACCGTCGGTGTGACCTACTTCTTGAAACTCGGTCACATGGTCGAGGACAAGATGCATGCCCGCAGCATCGGCCCGTACTCGCTCATCACCCAGCAACCCTTGGGAGGTAAGGCTCAGTTCGGTGGTCAGCGCTTCGGTGAGATGGAGGTCTGGGCACTTGAGGCATTCGGTGCCTCGCACGTGCTGCAAGAGATCCTCACCGTCAAGAGTGACGATGTGGTGGGCCGCAGCAAGGCTTACGAGTCAATCGTCAAGGGCGACCCGATGCCCAATCCTGGCATCCCCGAGTCACTGAACGTGCTGTTGCACGAGTTGCGTGGCTTGTGCCTGAGTGTGAAACTTGAATAATAACTCCACATTACAAACATCAGATATGGCTTTTAGAAGAGACACTAAAATCAAGAGCAACTTCTCGCGAATCTCCATTAGTCTGGCTTCGCCCGACGAGATACTGGAGAACTCGTATGGTGAGGTGCTCAAGCCTGAGACCATCAACTATCGCACCTACAAGCCCGAGCGAGATGGACTGTTCTGCGAGCGCATCTTTGGTCCGGTCAAGGACTACGAGTGCCATTGCGGCAAGTACAAGCGCATCCGCTACAAGGGCATCGTGTGCGACCATTGTGGTGTGGAGGTTACCGAGAAGAAAGTGCGTCGCGAGCGCAGTGGTCACATCCAGTTGGTCGTGCCCGTGGCTCACATCTGGTACTTCCGTTCACTTCCCAACAAGATTGGCTATTTGCTGGGTATGCCCACCAAGAAACTCGATGCAGTCATCTACTACGAGCGCTATGTGGTCATCAATCCCGGCGGTCAGAAGATTAAGGAGAACGACAACAAGGAAGAGCGCGAATTGCAGAAGTTGGATCTGCTCAGCGAGGACGAATACCTGGCTGTGATGTCGCAACTGCCCAAGGAGAATGCCAACCTTGAGGATGACGACCCCAACAAGTTTGTTGCCAAGATGGGCGCCGAGGCCATCTACGACCTGCTGTCAGAGATTGACTTGGACGTGCTGGCCAACCAGTTGCGTGACCGCGCCTACAAGGAGAGCAGCCAACAGCGCAAAACTGAGGCGCTGAAGCGCCTGCAGGTGGTCGAGTCGTTCCGCACGAGCAAGAATATCAACAAACCCGAGTGGATGATTCTGAAGGTCCTGCCGGTGATTCCGCCCGATCTGCGTCCGCTCATTCCGCTGGACGGTGGCCGTTTTGCTACGAGCGACATCAATGACTTGTATCGTCGAGTCATCATCCGCAATAACCGTCTGAAACGACTCATCGAGATCAAGGCTCCCGAGGTGATCTTGCGCAACGAGAAGCGCATGCTGCAGGAGGCCGTTGACTCGCTACTTGACAACTCGCGCAAGTCGAGTGCCGTCAAGAGCGATGCCAACCGACCCCTCAAGTCGCTTAGCGACAGCCTCAAGGGCAAGCAAGGACGATTCCGTCAGAACTTGCTCGGTAAGCGTGTTGACTACTCGGCTCGTTCGGTTATCGTGGTCGGTCCCGAACTCAACATGGGTGAGTGCGGTATCCCCAAGGATATGGCTGCCGAGCTCTACAAACCGTTTGTCATCCGCAAGCTCATTGAGCGTGGCATTGTCAAGACGGTAAAGAGTGCCAAGAAGATTGTCGATCGCAAGGAACCCGTTGTGTGGGATATCCTGGAGAATGTGATGAAGGGCCATCCTGTGCTGCTCAACCGTGCACCGACACTGCACCGTCTGGGTATCCAGG
>DGWI01000006.1:8341-27811 GCA_002396085.1 Porphyromonadaceae bacterium UBA4262 | reverse complement strand
TTCAATGCCGACTTTGACGGCGACCAGATGGCTGTTCACCTGCCGCTGGGCAACGAGGCCATTGTCGAGGCTCAGATGCTGATGCTCGAGCCTCACAATATCCTCAATCCTGCCAACGGTGCCCCCATCACTGTGCCGTCGCAGGACATGGTGTTGGGTCTGTATTACATCACTAAGCTTCGCAAGGGCGACAAGGGCGAGGGACTCAAGTTCTATGGCCCCGAAGAGGCAATCATTGCCTACAATGAGGGACGCGTTGCCATGAACGCCATCATCTCGGTGCGTGCCGAGGTGGCCGATGAGCAGGGTGACTTGCACACCGAGTTGATCGAAGAAACCTCTGTGGGTCGCATCATGTTCAACAACAGTGTGCCCCGTGAGATGGGCTTCATCAATCAACTGATTTCGAAGAAGTCGCTGCGCGACATCATCACCAACGTCATTCGCCGTTGTGGTGTGCCGCGTTCGGCCAAGTTCCTTGACGATGTCAAGAACATGGGTTACTATATGGCATTCAAGGGCGGTCTGTCGTTCAACCTTGACGATGTGCTCATCCCCGCCAAGAAGGCGCAGTATATTGCCGACGGTGATGCTCGTGTCGAGGAGATTGTGGCCAACTATAACATGGGCTTCATCACCAACAACGAGCGTTACAACCAGGTCATCGACGTGTGGACCAATGTCAATCAGCATCTGACCGACACCCTGATGGAGGAGATGAAGAGCGACAAGCAAGGCTTCAACTCGGTGTACATGATGCTAGATTCGGGCGCTCGTGGTTCGAAGGATCAGATTCGTCAGTTGTCAGGTATGCGTGGTCTGATGGCCAAGCCGCAGAAGTCGGGTGTCGAAGGTGGTCAGCAGATTATCGAAAACCCCATCTTGGCAAACTTCAAAGAAGGTCTGTCGGTGCTGGAGTACTTCATCTCGACGCACGGTGCCCGTAAGGGTCTTGCCGATACGGCTCTGAAGACCGCTGACGCTGGTTACTTGACACGTCGTCTCGTCGACGTGGCCCACGATGTGGTCATCACCGAGGAGGATTGTGGCACACTGCGTGGTCTGGTCTGCCGTGAGGTGAAGAACAAGGATGACGTTGTCGCTTCGTTGGGCGAGCGCATTGTTGGCCGCGTGTCGGTACACGACGTGGTCGACCCGACCACCAACGAGGTCATTGTACAGGCTGGTGAAGAGATTACTGATGCTGCCGCTGCACGCATCAACGAGTCGCCCATCGAGTCGGTCGAGATTCGCTCGGTGCTCACCTGCGAGGCTAAGCATGGCGTTTGTGCCAAGTGCTATGGCCGCAACCTGGCATCGCATCGCATGGTGCAGAAGGGTGAGGCTGTCGGTGTGATTGCTGCTCAGGCTATCGGTGAGCCAGGTACCCAGCTGACACTGCGTACCTTCCACGCCGGTGGTGTGGCAAGCAACCAGGCTGCCGAGTCGCAGATGATTTCGAAGTATGATGGTATCCTCGAACTTGAGGAACTTCGTACGGTCAAGAATAAAGATGGTGTTGATATCGTCATCGGCCGAATGACCGAGATGCGTATCATTGATGCCAACACTCGCCTGCCGCTCACCTCGGGCAACATTGTCTATGGTTCTAAACTCTACTTTGAGAACGGAGCCGAGGTCAAGAAGGGTGACAAAATCACCGAGTGGGACCCCTTCAACGCTGTTATCGTCAGCGAGGTGGCAGGAACCCTGCGCTTCAGCAATCTGGTGGATGGCATCACCTATCGTACCGAGGTCGATGAGACATCGGGCAATAGCGAGAAGATCATCATCGAGAGCAAGGATCATACCCGCATTCCCGAGGCCCAGTTGGTTGACGAGAATGGTGAGGTCATCAAGACCTACTCGCTGCCTGTGGGCGCACACTTGCTGCTCGACGAGGGTGAGCAGATCAGTGCTGGTGAGACCTTTGTCAAGATTCCGCGCACATCTTCAGGCGGTGCCGGTGACATCACGGGCGGTCTGCCTCGTGTCACCGAGTTGTTCGAGGCTCGCAACCCGTCTAACCCCGCTGTTGTCAGCGAGATTGATGGCGAGGTCACCTTTGGGCGTGTCAAGCGTGGTAACCGCGAGATCGTGGTCACCAGTCGCTTGGGCGAGGTCAAGAAGTACCTGGTGCCGCTGAGCAAGCAGATCTTGGTGCAGGAGAACGACTATGTGCGTGCCGGTACGGCTCTGTCCGATGGTGCCATCACTCCGGCCGACATCTTGCGCATCAAGGGCCCCACAGCCGTGCAAGACTATATCGTCAACGAGGTGCAGGATGTCTACCGTCTGCAAGGTGTGAAGATCAACGATAAGCACTTCGAGGTGATTGTGCGTCAGATGATGCGCAAGGTCAATATCCTCGATCCGGGTGATACTCGCTTCTTGGAGCAGCAGATTGTCGACAAGCGCGACTTTATGGACGAGAACGACCGCATCTGGGGTAAGAAGGTGGTTGTTGATGCCGGCGACTGTGCCGACGTCATGGCTGGCCAGATCATTACCGCTCGCAAGTTGCGCGACCTGAACTCGACGCTCAAGCGCCGCGACCTCAAGTTGGTCGTTGTTCGCGATGCTGTGCCTGCCACCAGCGAGCAGATTCTGCAAGGTATCACACGTGCCGCTCTGCAGACCTCAAGTTTCATGAGTGCTGCATCGTTCCAGGAGACGACCAAGGTCCTCAACGAGGCCGCTATCAACGGCAAAGTCGACACCCTGGAGGGCATGAAGGAGAACGTCATCTGCGGTCACCTCATCCCCGCTGGTACGGGTCTGCGCGAATATCAGTCGCTGATGGTTGGCAGCAAGGCCGAGTTGGCTCTTGCCGGTGTCATCACCGACGAGCACCTGCTTGTGGGCGAAAACGCCATTTTGCGCTAAGCAATTATTTGAACCCTAACGATAAGCCTCTCAGCCAATCGGTTGAGAGGCTTTTTTGTATCTTGTGCCAGAGATGTAAAGATTTTTTACTATCTTTGTCACAAATATCAAATAAATGAAGATGATGAAAAGAAATCGAGTGAATCCATTAGTCTTCTGTCACAGGTGGGTGACACTATTGGTGTTGCTGCTGTGTTGGCCATTGCCAGCTCCGTTAGTGGCACTGGGGCAGACCACACCTGTGCGTGCTGTGAGCACGGTGGCCAGTGGCACCGTGGTCGACGAGAATGGTGAGCCTCTGATAGGTGTCACCATTGTTGCCAAGGGTACCACGTTGACAACAGTCACCGATGTCGATGGCCGATTTGAACTACGTGTTCCCACCAGCGACTGTGTCCTGCAATTCTCCTATGTGGGTTATCAGGCTCAACACCTTGCGGCAGGTCAAGCCATGCGGGTGCAGATGTTGCCAGGCAGCAATGCACTGAACGAGGTGGTGGTCACCGCACTGGGCATCAAGCGCGAGGCCAAAGCACTGTCCTACAATGTGCAGCAAGTCGACAACGATGCCATCATGCGTGTGCAGGATGCCAACTTTGTCAACTCGCTGGGTGGCAAACTGGCCGGTGTGCAAATCAACGCCAATGCTTCGGGCATAGGTGGGTCATCGCGCGTGGTGATGCGTGGCGCTAAGTCAATCGACGGCAACAACAACGTACTCTATGTCATCGATGGTGTGCCGCTAGTTAACTCGCAGACCTGCCTGGACGACAATGCGCTAGCCTACAGTGGCAGCGGACAGACAGGCGATGCCACCGCCATGATTAATCCCGACGACATCGAGAGCATTTCGGCCTTGACCGGTCCATCGGCTGCGGCACTCTATGGCAGCGATGCTGCCAATGGCGTGATCCTGATCACCACCAAGAAGGGCGTGGCTGGTCGCACCGAGGTCACTTACAATGGCTCATTTCAGTTCTCGCGTCCGCTGATGTTGCCTAAGTTTCAGCGCACATACGGTCAGACCGAGGCGGGGAGTTACTACAGTTGGGGAGATCGTCTTGCCACTGAGAGTGATTATCGTCCGTCCGACTTCTTCCGCACGGCCACTAACTTCACCAATGCTTTGTCGCTCTCGACGGGCAACGACCGCAATCAGACCTACGTGTCGGTGGCGGCCACCAATGCCGGTGGCATTATCCATAACAACGACCTGGATCGCTACAATGTGTCGGCACACAATACGACCAAGGCCTTTAATGACCGTTTGACACTCGACTTGAGTTATATGCTATCGAGCGTCAAGGAGAACAACATGGTCTCGCAAGGTCAGTATTTTAACCCTCTGGTGCCGCTCTACCTCTTCCCGGCCGGCGGTGACTGGAATGCCGTGCAGTACTACGAGCGCTATGATGCCGACCGCAACTTTGGTGTGCAGTATTGGCCCTATGGCCGTCAGGCAATGTCGATGCAGAACCCTTACTGGATCACCGAACGCAACAATTTCACCAACCACAAGATTCGCAACACGCTGGCTGCGATGGCCCGTTGGGACATCACCGATTGGCTGGCATTGACGGGACGTGTCCGTTATGACAACAACGATGAGAAACATGAGTCGAAGTTGGCGGCAGGCACCGACTTGCAGTTTGCCTCAAAGTATGGTCACTATGGCTATGAACACCGACAGTATCGCCAGTACTTTGCCGAGGCATTTGCTACGATCAACAAGTATTGGGCCGACAACCGCTGGAGTCTGTCGGCTGTCGTTGGTGCCAACTACGACAAGCGCGATGAGCGATGGACCAGTTTTGACGGTCATCTGGCTCAAGTGGCTAATATCTACTCGTTGCGCAATGTGGTGGCTGGAGGTGAGACCAAGTATGACCAAGGTGCTGCACCGTTCAAGAAGTTGGCACTCTATGGTAGCGCCCAGTTGGGATATAAGAGCATGGCCTATCTGGATGTGACTGCCCGCAACGACTGGTCGTCGA
Source organism: Porphyromonadaceae bacterium UBA4262 (assembly GCA_002396085.1). Classification (GTDB taxonomy): domain Bacteria; phylum Bacteroidota; class Bacteroidia; order Bacteroidales; family Muribaculaceae; genus Sodaliphilus. The sequence continues at coordinate 22,931 of DGWI01000006.1, read as the reverse complement.
AGTTAGCCAATGCACAAGAGTCTTACTTCTATTGGTCGGCTGGTCTGTCAGGCATCGTCACCGAGATGTTGCCTGCCATCAAGAGCCAATGGCTCAACTACGTGAAGTTGCGTCTGTCTTATGCCGAAGTTGGTAATGACCCATGGCGTCATGGCTTGACCATTACTACCTACAGTCTGTCGCCAGCCGGTGTGACCACAACGGCGGCGATGCCTAATCTGGACCTCAAAGCCGAGCGCACCAAGTCGTGGGAGGCAGGTCTGGACTTGGTGATGTTCAACTCTCGCCTGCGCTTGAATGCCACGCTCTACAGTTCGCAGACCTACAATCAGTTCTTCAATATCAACTTGCCTTCATCATCGGGCTACACCAGCACATGGGTCAACGGTGGTCGAGTCGACAACCGTGGTGTCGAGTTCACGGCGCGTTTCACCCAGCCCATGGGGCCTGTGCAGTGGAATACCTACCTGACATGGACACTGAACCGTAACAAAATCAAGGAATTGCTGCCCTATTGGAAAAATCCTGTTGACGGTGAGGTCTACTCGCTCACTTCGCTCGACAAGGGCGGTCTGAGTGGCTATAAAACCCGCTTGGTCGAAGGTGGAACATTGTCGGACATCTATGTCAACCAGCTCTCGGTGGGTGAGCACGGCGAGTACTACGTCGACCCGCAGTCGCACACTTTGCGCACCGATGATGACAACTACATCCTGGCGGGGAGTGCCGCACCACGTTACAATCTGTCGTGGGGCAATGAACTGTCGTTCAAGGGGCTGACACTAGGCTTCCAGTTGGCTTATCGCAATGGTGGTGTCGTGGTGTCGCAGACTCAGGCCGTCATGGATGCCTTCGGTGCATCGCAGGCTTCGGCCGATGCTCGCGATGCTGGGGGTGTGATGATCAACGGCATGCTATATCCGGCCGCCGACTACTACCAGACGGTGGCAAGCAGTAGCCACATCATCGGTTCGCAGTATGTCTACAGCGCTACCAATCTGCGCCTGTCAGAGTTGTCACTGAGTTATGATGTGCCCGTGCAGCGCTGGCAGCATGTCATCAAGGGCATGACAATCTCGCTGGTGGGGCACAACCTGCTGATGCTCTATTGTAAGGCTCCGTTTGACCCCGAGTTGACCGCCAATACAGGCACTTATGGGCAGGGGTTGGACTACTTCATGCATCCCAGCCTGCGCACAATGGGATTCTCGGTGAGACTTCGATTCTAATTAATCATTGAATTTAATCATTTAAAGATGAAACGATATATTTTCAATTTGGCTCTTTGTCTGCTGGTTATGGGTATGGCTGCTAGTTGTACCGATGACTTTGAGCAACTGAACACCGACCAGCATGCCGCCACCGATCAAGACATGCAGCGTGACGGCAAAGCGGTGGGGGCCTTCTTCCAGCAGATGATTAATCGCACTACCGTCATGCTCATTGGTGGTGAGCAGAGCGATGAGTTTGCATCGACAGGTGCCTATCAGCACCAGATAGGCATCAGTGCCGATGCCTACTCGGGCTACATCGGCCACACGGCCAGTTGGGCACGTGGCCGATACAATGGCACCTATAACTTCGGCAAGGGTGACGAGTGGGGCAACGCGATGTTCAAGATGGGCATGGTGCAGGTGATGCCTGCCTGGGCGCAGATGCGTGTCAATGCCGAGAAATTGGGTCAGACCGATGTTGCCGCGTTGGGCGACATTGTCAAGGTGCTGGCCATGCACCGCGTCACCGACCATTATGGCCCCATCCCCTATGTGAACTTCCGTTTGGGCGCAGTGGGGCAGGCCTACGACTCGCAACAGGCAGTCTATGCCAAGTTCTTTGAGGAGCTGGCGGCTGCCATCACCACGCTTACCCCGCTGGCTCAGAGTGGAGCCACGCTGCTCAGCGACTATGATCCCGTCTATGGTGGCGATGTCGTGCGTTGGGTGCGTCTTGCCAACACGTTGCGTCTGCGTTTGGCGCTGCGAGTGGTCTATGTCGACCCCGCATTGGCTCAGCGCGAAGCCGAGGCGGCGGTGAGCAACCCCATCGGTGTGATGGAGGGTGTCGATGACCGTGCCGAGTATCGCGGTGTGCCGGGCGCTTCGTGGACAAACCCCATCTGGCAGCAAGCCTATGAGTGGAACGAGGTGCGCATGAGCGCGCCCATGGATGCTTATCTCAACGGCTATGCCGATCCGCGCATCAGTGTATACTTTGTCGCCGCTACATCCGATGGCAAATATCATGGTGTGCGTCAGGGCATTTTTGCCACCAGTGCCAACCAGCAGGCCTATATTGGCGAGAAAATCTCGCAGGTCAATCTGTCGCAAGGTTCACCCGTACTGTACATGGCGGCTGCCGAGTCCTACTTCTTGCGTGCCGAGGCGGCCTTGCGCGGCTGGAACATGGGTGGCACGGCACGTGACTTCTATGAGCAGGGCATCCGTGTGTCAATGGCCGAGAATGGAGTGACGGCCGGAATCGATGACTATGTGACCAATGCTACGGCTACACCGGCTGCGTTTACCGACAACGCTGGGCGTGACAATGCAGCCGCTCCTAGCACCATCACTATCGCTTGGGACGACCAAGCCGACTTTGAGACCAATCTGGAACGCATCATTACCCAGAAGTGGATTGCTGGTTGGGGCAATTCGTGCGAGGCATGGTCTGAGTTTCGCCGCACCGACTATCCCCGTCTGTTTCCTGTGAAGTATAACTACAGTGACGGAGCGGTGAGCAGTGCCTTGCAGATTCGCCGGCTGCCCTATCCGCGCACCGAGTATAACACCAACGCCGAGGCCATGACCGGAGCCGTGGAACTATTGGGTGGCCCCGACAATTGTGGAACCCTGCTGTGGTGGGACAAGAAGCCCCATGCAGCACAATGAATGACCCGATATGAAAAAGACAATAATACTGATGGCGGCTGTGGTGGCGATGCTGTCCGGCTGCGACACCGAGGTCGAGAACATTGTGATACAGAGGCCCAATGAGTACAGTGAACAATACTTTGACGACCTGCGCGCCTGGAAACTGACCGAGCACGAGGTGTCGTATGCCTATTTTGCATCCTACACCAACGCCAAGGCACCAACATCGTGGGGTGAACGTTTCCTGGGTCTGCCCGACAGCCTCGACATCGTTAACCTGTGGTCAGACATCCCCACGCCCGACGATTGGCCATTGGCCTATGATGACATGGTCTATTGTCAGAAGATCAAGGGTACACGCTTTGTCATGCACGCTGATGCTGCCCATTACAATCACCAGTGCTGGGACCGTGAGTGGGACGAGGCCTCGGGCACATTCCGCATCAAGATGGACACTGGTGGCAAACCAGTCGTGGTCAAGACGGTGAGTGGCGACGAGGCATCGATTCGAGCCTACGCCCGCTGGGCCGTTGACACATTGGTGCGATGTGGCCTTGATGGTGTGGACTTTGACTACGAGGGTTGGCGAGCACAGGACATCACTTGGCTGGCCGACGAGTGTAATAAGTATCTGGGTGCAGATGGTCGATGGTCGGAGAAACTGTTTATCATCGACTGGTTCAACAGTGCGCCACCCGCCGAGACCGAGCCTTTCACCGACTATTATGTGCGTCAGGCCTACACGTGGCAAATCGGCTTCCAGACGGGATCGGGTGGACGGCCCATCGAGAAGACCATCCTATGCGAGAGCATGGGTGCCGAGGCGGCCGATGGCGGCATCAACGGGGCACGCATCCGTGACTATGCCGCATGGGAGCCTAATGAGGGGCACAAGGCAGGCTGCGGGGCATTCTACGTCGACTATAACTACAAGTCGCAGTCGGGTATACCTTACAAGGAATTCCGCGAGGCAATTCAGATTATGAATCCGGCCCGTGTACAATGAGATTTTATCATGAATTAAGGAATTAAAGAATCAGGAGAATGATTACAGCAATGAGTAAGAAATATATATGGGCTGCGGTGTGGACCCTGATGTGCGTCATCACTCTAGTTTCATGTCGTGGCGACGGCGGCTTCGACTATGACCATGTGGGCTACTTCATCACCGATACTGAGAACGACCCGTTGGTGCTCTTCACGGTCGAGGACACACCTTCCACCTACACGGTCACAGTTCAGTCAACGCAGAAGGTGGATGACGACGTGACCTTCAGCCTTGCCATCGACCCGACACAGGTCGACGAGTATAATGCCAAGCACGGCACCAACTATCAGGCGATGCCACAGCACTGCGTGCGGCTGCTGGGCGACCGCGTGACCATTGGGGCACAACAGGCTGTCTCGACAGGAGCCGAGGTGCAGGTAGTCAGCACCGAAGGTCTCACCGAAGGTCGCATCTATGTCATACCGGTGACGGTGACGCGCGTTGGCGGCACAGGCGGCGAGGTTCTACCCGGGTCCCGCACCATCTTTCTGCGGCTGTCGCGCATCATCAATTTCTATGCCATTCAGGCCAATGCCGGTGCATCAAGTAACTTCATCTTCGACGAGGCCATTCACCTGTCCAAGTTGACCTACGAGATGAAAATTTATCCGCAAGGCTTGAATCGCACTAACTATCCACAGCGCTTCTTGGCACTGGAAGAGGCAGATGAATCAAAGTCGCTGCTGCTGCGCTTCAATGAGGCCAACGCCGAGAATCGTCTGCAAGTGCTGCTGGCGGGCAACCGCTTCTTGTCGAACACACAGTTTGAGAACGGGCAGTGGTACTTGTTATCCATCGTCTATGACGGCTCGACCATCTCGCTCTATGTCAACGGCGAACTCGATACTTCCATCGCAGGCACCATCGATGGTGGTGGACTGGACTTCCAGCGCTACGAGATGGGTATGTCATGGGGTAGTTACAACACCCGCCAGTTCTTTGCTCACCGCTTCTGCGAGTTGCGCATTTGGGACCGCCCGCTCTCGGCCACCGAGATCAAGCAGGGCTTGGGCGTGGTTGACCCACAAAGTGAAGGACTGTGCGCTTACTGGAAGTTTGACGAGGGCGAGGGCTACATCTTCCACGATGCCACGGGCCACGGCCGCGACATGGACTGGAGCAAGACCAGCCGTGCCATCTATGAGGGCGACATGATTGCCACTCCCAATGCCGCCAACTACATCCACTGGGTCAAGGACGACATCAACAAGTGTACACAGTAATGTCGTTGTCGGTTATCGGTTGTCGGTTGTCGGTTATCGGTTATCAGTTATCAGTATTGACTGGAAAACCGAAAACCGATAACTGAAGACCGATAACTGAAGACTGATAACTGAAAACTGAAGACCGAGAACTAAAATTCTTAATTATTTAGCGTTTGTTTGGAGTCAATATTCGGTAGGGTGTGATGAAAATTCTCAATTCTTAATTCTCAATTCTCAATTATTTAGTACCTTTGCAGTCTGATTTGGTGCCTGCGTCGATTTGGCGTGGGTGAAAAGGGAACGGGGTGAGAATCCCCGACAGACGGCGCTGCTGTGTGTCCCAATTGAAGAGTTCCTGCCACAGTCACTGTGACACGACCTGAAGTGTCATGGGAAGGCTGAGGCAAGTCACGGAACAGGGACGAGTCAGAAGACCTGCCAAGTCATTGAATGAGACCCGGAATATGCGAAGTTTTGTCACATCTTTCCTTGCAATTATTGCTGTCTTGTGCGCTATAGCCCAGGACAGTGTGGCTGTGCGCCACACCAGCCTCGACTCGATGCAGTATTTGAGCCAGGTGGTGGTCTATGCCCAGAAGCCATACAGCGAGGTCATCCCCGCGCAGGTGCTCAGTGGCAAGGTGCTAGAGGGACTGAATAGCCACAGCGTGGCCGATGCCATCCGCTACTTTAGCGGTGTGCAACTCAAGGACTATGGTGGAGTAGGGGGCTTGAAGACGGTGGATGTGCGCTCAATGGGTAGCAACCACATGGGTGTGTTCTACGATGGAATTCAGTTGGGCAATGCGCAAAACGGTCAGGTTGATCTGGGCAAGTTCTCGCTCGACAACATCGACGAGATTTCTCTCTACCACGGCCAGAAGAGCGACATCTTTCAGAGTGCCAAAGATTTCGGCTCGGCGGGTAACCTGTATCTGCGCACGCGCCGTCCCAAGTTTGAGGCTGGCAAGCGCGACAACCTCAATGTGACCATGCGCACAGGCTCGTTCGGGCTGGCCAATCCCTCCATTCGCTGGGAGCATAAACTGAGCCGTAGCCTGAGTCTGCTGGCCAATGTCGAATACACCTACGCCACAGGGCAGTACCACTTTCGCTACCGCAAACTCTTCAGTGACAAGACTGTGGCATGGGACACCACTGCCGTGCGGCAGAATGGTGACATTCAGGCATTTCGTGCCGAGGGTGGCCTGTTCGGTGTCGTGCCCGATGGGCGCTGGATGCTCAAGGCCTATTACTACGATAGCCGCAAGGGTATTCCCGGTGCCATTGTCAACAACGTGTGGAAGCATGCCCAGCGGCAATGGGACCGCAACTTCTTCACTCAGGGCAACTATCAGCAGCGCCTCACCGAACGCTACAGCCTGATGGTCAACGCCAAATATGCCCGCGACTATCTGCGTTACCTCAACCCTGACACCACGTTGATGTATATCGACAACGAGTTCTGGCAGGACGAACTCTATGTGTCTACTGCCAACAAGTATACCATCTTGCCCGACTGGGATGTGAACCTGAGCATTGACTATCAGTGGAACCACCTCAACGCCACGCTCACCAATTTTTCCTATCCCACGCGCCACACGCTGCTCAGCGCTCTGGCCACCGCTTATACCTGGCGACGGCTCAAGGTGCAAGCCAGCGGTCTGTTCACGCTGGTCAACGACCGCCACACCACACGCAACGGGGCTGAGGTGCTGGCTCATCACAGCAACACGCGCACCAAGGTGACCCCGGCGGTGTTTGTCAGTTACCAGCCGTGGCTCGAGCATGACTTGAACGTGCGTGCTTTTTACAAACGCATCTTCCGCATGCCCACGTTCAATGACCTCTATTATACCGACATAGGCAATAGCAACTTGCGCCCAGAATATGCCACGCAGTACAACGTGGGTGCGCAGTATCAACTCTTCACCGAGCATGGTGCGCTCAGTGCCGTTAAACTCACCGTCGATGGTTACTACAACAAGATTACTGATAAAATAATAGCCATACCCAAGGGCTCGGGCTTGTACCGCTGGACGATGATGAATGTCGGCACGGTCAAGATACGTGGCATCGATGCCACGGTGCGCATGTCGTTCAAGTTGCCAATGGAGATATTGCTCGACGGCAACCTGAGTTATACCTACCAGCGTGCTCAGGACTACACCGATCCCACCGACAATCAGTATGGTGGCTCCTATAAGGGCCAGATTGCTTATATACCCTGGCACAGTGGCTCGTTCATCGGCCATGCCAAATGGCGTGACCTGGAACTGAACTACAGTTTCATCTATGTGGGTGAGCGTTATCACGACTCGTCGAATGTGCCTGTGAGCCATGAGCAACCGTGGTACACCCACGACCTGAGCGCAAGTTATGTGTTCCATTTGGGAAAGACGCAGTTCAAACTGGCAGCCGAAGTCAACAACCTGTTTAACCAGTACTACGACGTGATTGCCAACTATCCTATGCCCGGCCGCAACTTTAAAGTAACCCTCAAGTTTGACTTATGACTCAATGCACAATACACAATTCGCAATGCACAATTCACAGTGATGTGATGCAGACCGGTTCCCCCCTCTTCAGGAGGGGCTGGGTTGGACTTGTCCTGGTCTTGCTTCTCCTGTTGGCTTCGTGTCGCGAGGAGGTGGAGATTTTCATCCCCGAGGAGGTCGAGGTCACTCAGCCCGAGTACACATCGGTGACTGGATTTTTCTTGCTTAACGAGGCAAATATGGGCTCTAACGACTGCTCACTTGACTATTACGACTATGCCAAGGGCAAGTATTTCCGCAACTACTATGCGAGCCGCAACCCAAGTGTGGTCAAGGATCTGGGTGATGTGGGTAACGACATTGGCATCTACGGCAGCAAGATGTATGCCGTCATCAACTGTTCTAATAAGGTCGAAGTGATGGATCTCAAGGCCCGTCGCATCGGCCAGGTTGATGTGCCCAATTGCCGATATATCAAGTTTCACGGCGGCTATGCCTACCTCACCAGTTATGCCGGACCAGTGGCGGCATCCTTTGATGGCTCTTACAAACAGCATGGCTATGTTGCTAAGATTGACACAACTACTCTCCAAGTGGTCGACACCTGTGTGGTGGGTTTCCAGCCCGACCAACTGGACATCGTCGGTGGCAAAATCTATGTGGCCAATTCGGGAGGTTACATGGTGCCTAACTACGAGAATACCTTGTCGGTTATCGATCTGGAGACTTTCAGTGAAGTTGAGCGCATACCCATCGCCATCAACCTGCACCACTGTATAGCTGACCACCGTGGCATCCTATGGGTGAGTTCGAGGGGAGACTATGGCAATACGCCCAGTCGCCTGTATGCCTACGACACGCGCAAAAATCGGCTGGTGCAATCGTTGGACGTTGCCGTGAGTAATCTATGGATGGATGGTGATTCGCTTTACATCATCGGCAACCAGTGGAGCAATATCACGCAGACGAATGACAAGAGTTATGCCATCGTCAACACGCGCACGATGGAGGTAGTAAGCGACCGATTTATCACCGATGGTACAGCCGAAGAAATCCGTATGCCATATGGTGTGGCGGTCAACCCTATCACAAAGGACATCTATGTCACTGATGCCAAGGACTATCTGACTCCCGGGCGGCTTTATTGCTTCGGGTCAGATGGAATAAAGAAGTGGGACGTGCTCACGGGCTACATTCCAGCCCACTTCGTTTTCATCGGTGAAAATATCAATGAACATTAAAATCATGCCAGATATGAAAAAACTTTTGATATTAATGACGGTGCTCTGTGCTTGGAGTGCACAAGCGCAGAACAAGAACTACATCACCCGTGTGTTTGATTTCATGCCTGCCCCAGGGCAGTTTGTCAACAATTCTCCTGAATATCATGTCGGGGAGCCGCGTGACTCGGTGATGGCACGCGTGCTGCAACGACTGGGACCGGAGATCAAGGTCATACCAATCTATGATGACGATGACAATCAGATTGGTGAACGCACAGTCGAGAAACCGGTGACAGGTAGGTTAATTAGTTTAGGCGCTTTCGGTGGTTATGTCATCTTCGGTTTTGACCACCCTCTAGTTAATGTGCCGGGCGAGTTTGACCTGCAGATCTTCGGTAACGGCTTCGGGTCAGATAGCCTGGCGGTGGCAGGAGGAAGTAGCGAGCCGGGCATCGTGGTGGCTGGCGTTGATATGGATGGCGATGGAGTGCCCAGTGCAGGCGACAAGTGGTATGAACTGGCGGGCAGCGAACACAGTAATGCCAAGACCCAAAAGGACTTCTCGATTACTTATTATCGCCCTGACGAAAACAAAACGCCAGTTCCCAACCCCAATAATTCTGCTATCACCGACATGGAGTATGTCCGTTGGACATGCAACAGCACTGATAGTCTCACCGAGGGATATGTGGCACGCAATAATTTCCATTCCCAGAGTTATTGGCCACAATGGACTGATGCTGATTCTTTGACCTTCTCGGGAACAAAATTGCGCTGCAATGCGGTAGATGTCAGCGGTGTCGGTAGGTACTATGTGCAATATTTCTTTGACTGGGGCTATGTGGACAACCGCACGGATTATGACTATGGCATTGGGGCAAACAGCACCTCAAGTGAGCCATACAGCGAGGCTGTGCGCAAGGGCTATAACTTGGGCTTTAATCTGGATTGGGCCATTGATGCCGATGGAAACTCGGTGAATTTGACCAAGGTTGACTTTATCAAAGTCTATAGCGCGCTACTGCAGGATTGTGGCTGGCTGGGCGAGACTTCGACCGAGGTATGTGGTGCCATCGACCTGCATCCCGATGCTCCTATCCCTGCCGACCCTGTGGCGCGTGGTGATGTCACGGGTGATGGCAAGGTTGACGTGAGCGATGTCAATGTGGTCATCAACATGATGCTGGGCAAGGTCGAACCAACTGCACAGGCCGATGTCACGGGTGACGGCAAGGTTGATGTGAGCGATGTCAACGTCATCATCAATATCATGCTCGGAAAAATATAATCCTTTTTAAAAAAACTTATAATAAACATTATCATTATGAAGAAAATCTTTACACTTGCAGCAATTGCAATGATGGCATCGACCGCTTGGGCCGATGTGGTTGTTCTTGACTTGAACAAACCGATGAACCCTACTACGCTGGAGTTTAATGAAAATGGCATTTGGACCGGGTGCTACAACGATGTGGACTACACTTGGTTGGAATTCGGCGACGACAACGGCGAGTTCAAGCTTTCACACCTCATCGATGGTGAGGGCGCGTCTTGGGGTGGCTATTATTGGGATGGTTTCTGCCCGGCTAAGGGTGGCGACACGACCGATTATGGTACAGCAGGTTCTAGTGACAGTTGGACGACCAACTTTGGCGGCTGCATGGCCGGTGGCGGTTGTGTTGTCGATGAGGATGGCTCGGTCACGGCCGACCCTGCTCAACCCTACTTGGTGGCATATTATAGTTCTTGGGCAATTGAAGGCCCCAGCAATCAGGTTATGTATGTGGACTCCGAGGGCAACACGACATTCCAGCCGGCTGGTGTCTATGTCTGTAACCATCCGTGGCCTTATTATGGCTGCGAGCATGGCGATGGTTTCGCTCGTGCCTTTGCAGAGGGTGATTATTTCAAACTGACCGCTGTGGGTGTGGATGCCAATGGCAACGAGAAGAGCACCAGCATCAATCTGGTGGAGTTTGCTAATGGCCAACTGAATGCGCTCAACGACTGGACTTTCTTCGACCTATCTAGTCTGGGTGAGGTTGAGTCGGTTTATTTCACATTGGATTCGAGCGACAAGGGTGATTACGGAATGAACACTGCGACTTACTTCTGTATGGACAAGTTCCAGATTTCTAAAGTCGTAACGGCTGTCGAGAGCAACTTCGCTGTTAAGACTGTGGCTGCCACGCAATATGTCAACCTGGCCGGCCAGACCAGCAACCGTCCCTTTGACGGTGTCAATGTGGTTGTCACCCGCTACAACGACGGCACCACCACGACCGCCAAGGCCGTCTATTGAATTCATAATTCATAATGCCCGCCCGTCAGCTCATGCATGGCCAGGTGGGCATTATTGTGTCTGGTTGCGAGCTGTATGTTGCCGAATGTTGGTGCTGCCCTGTTGCTTTTGCTGGCTGGATTTGCACAGTTCTGAAAAAATTGCTACTTTTGCGGCGACAAATGAGAAGTGACAGGTTTCCGGGCCGCATCGCCGGCCTTGAATCAAAAGGGAACCAGGTGCGAATCCTGGACAGTACCCGCTGCTGTGAGTCCCCACTCATTTCGTTTCGCACTCTGAGCCACTGGTTTGTAATCATCCACCGCACGACTACATCATCACCGGGAAGGCGCGAGACGATGGGGGCGAGTCAGAAGACCTGCCTGCCGCTGAGCCTATGAGGAAAGTCCACGTGGCATTTGGACTCTGGCCGCAAAATGGATGATGTAGTCAAAAAGCAAACATTTTTTTCGATTTGACTCTGACTTAACCGGCATGGCATGGTGCGTAGTGTCATTGCGTGCGCACTGCATGTTCCCCAAAGGCTTTAAGGGATTGAATGTTAATTGCTAAAATAATGTTTAATTTTTTAAAGTTACAACCGATGAAGAAGACGTTACTTCTGAGCGCAGCAATGTGCATGTCGTTGTTTGCCGCAGCGCAAACAACCGAGTTTTACAATGGTTACTTCACCATCAATGAGGGGCAGTATGGCAATGAACCCGGACTGCTTAACTTTGTTGATGCCGAGACCGGCGAGGTGCAGACCAAGGTCTACCAGACTGCCAGCGGAAATACGCTGGGCATGACCGCACAGTTTGGCACGCTGGCCGACGGCAAGTTGTTTATCTGCTCGAAGCAGAACTTTGGTGACGGTGGCCGTCTGGTGGTGGCTGATGCCAAGACCCTGCAGACGCTTGCCAGCTACAAGCAGATTGATGGTGATGCAGACACTCGTGGCATCGGCGTGGTGGTGAGCGCCGGCAAGTTTTTTGTGGGCACCAACAAGGGGGTCTATGCCTATGACCTCCAGACGCTGCAGCCCCTGGGACTCGTCGAGGGCTCGGCTGTCGAGGGTGGAACCTACAGCCCCGGCTCGGGCGACATGGTGGTCAGCGGAGGCAAACTCTATGTCGCTGTGCCCGATGGCGTGATGGTCATCGACCCGGCCACGCAATCGGTGGTCACCACTGTCGAGATAGCCAGTACTGTTAGTGTCTTTACTGTCGACGACGAGGTCTACGCTGCAGTCAACAGTTGCACATGGGGAACACCCGGTGCCAACGACACCGAGCAATTTGTGCTCATCAACGATGACAATACTGTCGGAACTGTCTACACCGTGCCCATGACGTCGCCCAACAGTTGGTTCACCCCCAAGCCTGTGGCTCCGGCTCAGATTCCCGGCACTCGTGCCATTGTCTATGGCGCTGGCGAAGGCTCGAAGAACATCTGCAAGTATGACTTCGACACGCAGACTTTCACCAAGGAGTTCATCACCTACGACGGCCGTCAGCAGAACTATGGCAATGTCGTGACCACCGACCCCAAGACCGGCGACATTCTCGCATGCACTTTCCAGGGCTACTCGTCGACCAACTACTGGTTCAACATCTATGACAGTACCACCGGCGAGGTCAAGAGCAGCATCACGATGCCGGCGCACATGTGGTTCACCTCGCAGATTGTCAAGGCCCTTGACAAGGATGAGACCACGGGCATCGATGGGTTGGCCGTGAGCGGTGGCGAAGTGGCGAGTGTGACCTACTGCGACCTGTCCGGGCGCATGAGCAGCAAGCCATTCAGCGGTGTGAACATTGTGGTCACCCGCTATGCCAGCGGCGCGACGGCCACCAACCGTGTGGTGTTCTAAAGGCTCAAAGCGAAATATTGATAATAGTGTGATAAGCTCCTCATTGCGAATGTGCAGTGAGGGGCTTATCACTAAGTCGGGCCAGTCAGTCCTTGAGCGAGTAGGTGATGGTGCTCACCACACGCAGCGACTTGATGTAGGGCGTGTGTTCATCGCGGTCGTTGATGCTGAACACGCCCTGGTCGGCGCTCTCAATCTTGTTCAGTCGGCTGCCGCACTTCTGCGCAAACTGGTCGGCGGTCTTCTTGGCGTTCTCGATGGCCTCGTCCATCATCTTGGGCTTGATGTCGCGGAACGATGTGTACTCATAGTTCACCGCGTTGTCATAACTCTGCACGATGGCCACACCCTGCTTGAGCAGTTCGCCCTGCTTGGCCATGATGGCACGCACCTTGTCCACCTGGTTAGAAGTCACGGTCACCACGCTTGTCACGTTATATCGCTCGCTGGCGCGCTCGCTGCTGTAGTCGTTGGCATTGCGGTCGTTGACTTGTGGAGCGTTCACCTCAATCTCCTTGTCGGTCAGCCCGTTCTGCTTCAGGAATGTGACAATCACGCTGTTCTTGTGGTTGATGTCCTCATAGAGCGACTGCAGGTTGTTGCCGGTCTCCTTGGTGACGATGGGCCATGTTACCTTGTCGGCGGGCACCTCCATCTCGCTCAGTCCCTTGACAGTGACACGGCGGTCCTTGTTGACAAAGTTGTCGATACCACCCTTGATGCAGAATCCCAGCACAATGAGGCCCACGGCAATCACCGCTGCCTCGATAATCCAATTCTTTCCCTTTTCCATGACGGTAGATTTTTTTGATGTGTATGATAAAATGATCTTGCCTATCGCCATGCAAATCGTGTGCCAAAACTACCACTCTGAAAGCGAGTGTGCTAGTGGTTGAGGTCAAGCACGATGGGAGTTTTGGTGGCCAAGGATCGGGCTACATCAATGATGCGCTGGTTGCGGCTGCCACGGAAGCGGAGGGTGGTGTCGCGCTCGGCAACTACAAAGCGCCCCTCGACCACGACATCGCACAATCGGGCTACTTCAAGCAGGGTAGGGGAGGTGGTGATTTCTTCCCAACTATATCCCGTATAGCACCACAGGTTGTAGCCGCCCTGGCGGATGCGCCGCACTAACTCAAGTGTGCCCGGGTGCTGCAGCGGGTCGCCGCCACTCAGGGTCACGGGTGCCTCGTTGTTGTCGATGACGCGCATGATGTCATCGACACTCATCTCGGTGCCGCCCTGGGGATCCCACGACTGCGGATTGTGGCACTCCGGGCAGTGATGACTGCACCCGGCCAGATAGACCGAGGTGCGCAACCCCGGTCCATCCACACTGGTGCCTTCGATGATTCTTAAAACTCGCATGAATTGATACTCTCTAGATATTCTAGATCCTCTAGATCTTCTAGAAAACTTATTGATGCACGACGCGGTCGTTGAGTTCGGCGAGTTTGCCGCTGTTCCAGCGGTCGGTAGTGCCTACCAGATAGCCTGTGATGCGCTGCAGGCGGTCGATGTTGTGGCTGTGGCAGTGCGGACACTCGGTCAGGTTGTCGCTGGCATCCTCATAGCCGCAGTCCATGCAGCGG
>DGWI01000006.1:0-8289 GCA_002396085.1 Porphyromonadaceae bacterium UBA4262 | reverse complement strand
CATGCAGCGGTTGCGGTTGTGGTTCACCGAGCAGTAGCCCATGTTGTAGCGATCCATCAGGTCGACCACATCGGCAATGGCCTGCGGGTTGTGTGTGGCATCGCCGTCAATCTCGACATAGAAGATGTGGCCGCCGCGGGTCAGGTCGTGATAGGGTGCCTCGACCTCGGCTTTGTGCTTGGGACTGCAGTGATAGTAGACCGGCACATGGTTGGAGTTGGTGTAGTAGATTTTGTCGGTCACGCCCGGTATCTCTCCAAACTCTGCGCGGTCACGCTTGGTGAATTTGCCGCTCAGCCCTTCGGCAGGTGTGGCCAGCACGCTGTAGTTGTGCTTGTATTGCTCGCAGTACTCGAGCACACGGTCACGCATGCGGGTGACGATGCGCAGACCCAGAGCCTGGGCCTTGTCGCTCTCGCCGTGGTGCTTGCCGGTCAAGGCTATGAGGCATTCGGCAAGGCCAATGAAGCCGATGCCCAGCGTACCCTCATTGATGACGCTCTCAATGGTGTCGGTGGGCTTGAGTTGATCGGCCCCGTTCCACAGTTGGGTCATCAGCAGCGGGAATTGCTTGGCCATGGCGGTCTTCTGGAAGTTGAAGCGATCATCGAGTTGGCGTGCGGTGATGTCGAGCACACGGTCCAACTTCTGGAAGAATGTATCGATGCGTTCCTGCTCGTCCTTGATGCCCATGCACTCGATGGCCAGTTTGACGATATTGATAGTGGTGAACGACAGGTTGCCGCGGCCAATCGAGGTCTTCATGCCATAGCGATTCTCAAACACGCGAGTGCGGCAGCCCATGGTGGCAACCTCGTGCAGGTAGCGCTTGGGGTCGTCGGCATGCCAGGCATCGTTCTGGTTATAGGTCGCGTCAAGGTTGACAAAATTGGGGAAGAATCGCCGAGCGGTCACCTTGCAAGCCAGCTGGTACAAGTCGTAGTTGGGATCATCGGGCAGGTAACTCACACCACGTTTCTTCTTCCAAATCTGGATGGGGAAAATGGCGGTCGAGCCATTGCCCACGCCCTCATAGGTCGAGAACAGCAGTTCGCGGATGATGCAGCGGCCCTCGGCGCTGGTGTCGGTGCCATAGTTGATGCTGCTGAACACCACCTGATTGCCGCCACGGCTGTGGATGGTGTTCATGTTGTGGATGAATGCTTCCATAGCCTGGTGCACACGCTCGGCGGTGCGATTGATGGCATGCTGCAAGGCGCGCTCGCGGCCCTTGAGCCCGTCTAGTGGACGTATGATGTAGTCCTTGATCGGTGCGTCATAGAGGTCGTTGAAGTCTTCGCCCATGGCTTTCTCGGCATACTTCACCTCTTCGATAAACGAACGTCGCACGTAGGGCGCCAGATAGAAGTCAAAGGCGGGGATGGCCTGCCCGCCGTGCATCTCGTTCTGCGCCGTCTCCATCGAGATGCAGGCAATGACGCTGGCCGTCTCAATGCGCTTGGCAGGGCGCGACTCGCCATGTCCGGCACTGAAGCCACGTTCCAGCACCTTATCCAGCGGGTGTTGCACGCAGGTCAGGCTCTTGGTGGGGTAGTAGTCCTTGTCGTGGATGTGGATATAGTTGTTGCGCACAGCCTCACGTGCTTCCTCGCTCAGCAAGTAGTCGTCGACAAAGGGCTTGGTGCTTTCGCTGGCAAATTTCATCATCATGCCCGCCGGGGTGTCGGCGTTCATGTTGGCGTTCTCGCGGGTGATGTCGTTGTTCTTGGCGTTGATGATTTCAAGGAAGATGTCGCGGGTCTTGGCCTTGCGTGCCACACTGCGTTTGTGGCGATAGTTGATGTAGCAGCGTGCCACCTCCTTGCGCGCACTCTTCATCAACTCAACTTCGACCATGTCCTGGATCTCTTCAACGGTCATTTGCTCGCGGCCACGGCTGCCTATGCGGTCGGCAATGCGCTGGATCAGGCTCTCGTCCTCTCCGGCATCGGTTTGTAGCATGGCCTTGCGGATAGCGGCCTTGATTTTTTCCTCGTTGTAGCCCACAACGCGTCCGTCACGTTTAACGACTGTCTGTATCATGTTGGTTTCTCGATGTTTGGATATTCGTGAATAAGCCCACTAGCGGTGGGCGTGATTTTGATACTGCAAAACTACAAAAGGTTGACCAAATGGCAAAACTTTTTCAAGAAAATTTTTCAACAAATTTTTGTTTTGGAAAACTTTTCGACATGTTTAATTTTGTATATTATTGATAATAAATTTATTATATAATTTTTTGGAAAACTTTTGTTATTTTGTTGTGTCTGATTATTTTTGAATTGTTGATTCGTGATAGTGCATTATCGCCAATTGCGAAAACTCGTGTCTGGGTGTGAGAGGGTAATCAAAACGGCGTTTTCTATAAAATAGGTGTTAAAATTCTCAATTCTCAATTCTCAATTCTCAATTATTTAGTACCTTTGCCGCCGATTTCTAAAAAATGGAGAATTTATGGCAAAAAATCTCGTAATCGTTGAGTCTCCGGCTAAGGCCAAGACTATCCAGAAGTTTCTCGGCAGTGACTATCAGGTCATGTCGAGTTACGGACACATTCGCGACCTGCACAAGAAAGATTTCAGCATAGATATCAATCACGGGTTCCAGCCCATTTACGAAATACCCGAGGACAAGCAGGAGCTTGTCAAGAAATTGCGCAAGGCAGCCGCTGAGGCCGACGTCGTCTGGCTCGCAAGTGATGAGGACCGCGAGGGAGAAGCCATCGCGTGGCATCTGTACGAAGTGCTAGGACTCAAGCCCGAGACCACAAAGCGCATCGTCTTTCACGAGATTACCAAGCCTGCTATCCTCAAGGCCATCGAGGAGCCGCGTGACATCGACCGCAACCTCGTCGATGCGCAGCAGGCACGCCGTGTGCTCGACCGCATAGTCGGGTTTGAACTCTCGCCCGTGTTGTGGAAGAAGATCAAGCCCGCCCTCTCGGCTGGTCGCGTGCAGAGTGTGGCCGTGCGACTTATTGCCGAGCGCGAGAACGAGATCAAGAACTTCAATAGTGAGCCTTACTACCGCGTGTCGGCACAGTTCATTCCCGAGGCTGATGGCAAGTCCGAGATGTTCTCTGCCGAACTCAATACCCGTCTGACCAAGCGTGGCGAGGCACTCAAGTTCCTGGAAATGAGTCAGGATGCAACTTTCGAGGTGTCGGGTATCACCGTCAAGCCTGTCAAGAAGGTGCCTGCACCGCCCTTCACCACGTCGACATTGCAGCAGGAGGCGGCGCGCAAACTGGGCATGTCGGTCAGTCAGACCATGCGCGTGGCACAAGCGTTGTACGAGGCGGGACACATCACCTACATGCGTACCGACTCGGTCAACCTCAGTGCCCTGGCCATTGGCACCATCAGCCAGGAAATCAAGGACAACATCGGTGAGCGATACCTCAAGGTGCGCAAGTACCACACTACTTCTAAGGGGGCGCAGGAAGCGCACGAGGCTATACGACCGACCTACATTGCCAACCACGAAATCGGCGGAACGGCACAGGAGAAGAAACTCTACAACCTCATCTGGAAGCGCACCATCGCCTCGCAGATGGCCGATGCCGAACTTGAGCGTACCAGCGTCGACATCGCTGTGAGCAATCGCGACGAGCAATTTCAGGCCACGGGCGAGGTCGTGAAGTTTGACGGCTTCCTTAAGGTTTACTTTGAGTCAACCGATGATGACAATGCTGCCCCCGACGACATGAACACGCTGCCCGCCCTGTCCGAGGGTATGCCTCTGGGGCTGAACGAGATGGTGGCTATGCAGCGCTACACGCAGCAGCCCATTCGCTACAGTGAAGCGTCGTTGGTGCGCAAACTTGAGGAGTTGGGCATAGGCCGTCCGTCGACCTACGCGCCTACCATTTCGACCATCCAGCAGCGCGAATACGTGGCAAAGGGCGAGAGCAAGGGCGAGAAGCGAGAGTTTGAGGTCATCACCCTCAAGGGCGACAAGATAACAACCAAGACCAAGAGCGAACTCGTTGGCAGCGAGAAGGGCAAACTGTTGCCCACCGATGTCGGTATGGTCGTCAATGACTTCCTCATCAAGTACTTCCCGTCAATTCTCGACTACAATTTCACGGCACGTGTCGAGCAGACCTTCGACAACATCGCCGAGGGCAAGGAGCGTTGGAACGAGGACATCGAGCGCTTTTACACCAACTTCCACCCCAATATCGAGAAGGTGTCGACGCTGCGCCTTGAGCACAAGGTGGGCGAGCGCGTGTTGGGCACCGATCCCAAGACCGGAAAGCCCGTCTCGGTCAAGATTGGCCGCTATGGACCACTGGTGCAGTTGGGCAGCAGCGAGGATAAGGAGAAGCCACGTTTTGCCTCGATGCTCAAGGATCAGTCGATGGCAACCATCACACTCGAGCAGGCACTGAAACTCTTTGACTTGCCACGCACACTGGGGCAGTTCGAGGACGAGGACGTCGTGGTGGCTGTGGGGCGTTTCGGGCCTTATGTCAAGCACGGCAAGGAGTTTGTCTCCATCCCCAAGGACATGGCACCACAGGCGATCTCGCTCGAGGAGGCTCAGCAACTCATCATGGGCAAGCGTCAGGCCGAGGCACAGAAGCTGATCAAGACCTTTGATGAAGATCCCGACCTGCAGGTGCTCAATGGTCGTTATGGCCCATACATCAGTTATCAGAAGCAGAACTATAAGATTCCGCGCAAGCTCGATGCGGCATCGCTCACGCTCGACGAGTGTCGCGCCATCATTGCCGACGAGGCCAACGCCTCGCGGCCCAAACGCAAGGCAGCGACCACCCGTCGCACCCGCAAGTAAAATCACCCGCGTTTTGCGTGCCTCGCGCTCCCATCGCGAATAAAAGAGGCACTCACGTTTGGGGTGCCTCGCGATCCCATCGCGAATAAAAGAGGCACCCGCGTTTGGGGTGATTCGCGCTCCCATCGCGAATAAAAGAGGCCCCCACGTTTGGGGTGATTCGCGATATCATCGCGAATAAAAGAGGCACTCACGTTTGGGGTGATTCGCGATCCCATCGCGAATAAAAGAGGCACCCGCGTTTGGGGTGATTCGCGATCCCATCGCGAATAAGAGGAGCCTGGAGACAACAATCTCCAGGCTCCTCTTTTGATAGAAAAATCAAAAAAATCGTTTTTTTTATTCGTGATTCAGAAAAATTTCGTACCTTTACACTTTCTGACAAATCTCGCTCTAGAATATGGACTTTTTCAGCAAAGTGAAACGGGCCTTTGGCTTCACCGAGGACGGCAGCGACTTTGAGGATGATATCAGGGTCGACTCGCGTACCACACCCTATGTCAACCCCTTCCGCCGTGACAATGACCAGCGGCGAGAGGAGACTGCTGCGCAGCAGCAGTCCATAGCGTCTGCTGCAACACAGCAGGCTCAGTCCGAGGCCGAGGTGGCAGCGCTCAAAGCGCAGATGCAGCAACTCATGAACATGATGCGCAACATGCAGCAGGCGCAGCGAGAGGCGCAGCCAGCCGTGAAGCCAGCATCAACACCCGTGCAACAGCCCGAGGCAAAACACAGTGCTGCCGATGGCGACGACCTCAAGCAGCGGCTGCAAATGAGCGAGACGCAGCGACGGGCGGCACAAGACCGAGCCAACGCTCTCACCGAGAAGATTGAGCAACTGCAAGTGCAGGTCAGCACACTCGAGAACGACAAGAAAGGACTGCTCAACAAAATCCGCGTCATGGAGGTCAAGGCCGGTGGCGATGGTGGCACCGAAACCACCGATGCCATTGAGAAGATGATGGAGCAGCATCATGAGGATTTGGCAGAGAAAGATCAGCAGATCAAGCAACTCAGGCAGCGGTGTGACGAACTGAACAGCCAACTGGAGAGCACAAGGAGTAAAATGGAAGGGTCGTCGCTTGCGGCGACCGCCCAGGCCGAGGAAGAAATCGCCCAGTTGCGGCAGCAACTCTCTGAGGCATCGCTTGCGGCAACCACTAGTGCCGAAGAAGTCACCCAGTTGCGGCAGCAACTCGAAGGGTCGTCGCGTGCGGCGACCGCCCGGGACGAGGAAATCGCCTCGTTGAGAGAGGAACTCGCCGAGGCTAATGCTAATCTTGAAATCGCAGCCCAAGTGCAGCAAAAACTCGAGGAGGTCGAGCAGTTCAAGGAAAAAAAGAATGCCGAGATCGCACAGCTCAAGGCCGAGGTGGCACGACTGGCTGTTGATGAGGACATCAAGCAAAGCCTGGAACGCGCTGAGCAGGAAAATGCGCAGTTGCACAAGACCATAGACCAACTCAATGCGCTGGCCAAGGACACGGCCGACAAGCACAAGCGGCGCGACATCGATGTGGCTAACCACATCGATGCGCTCAAGGCACAACTGGCATCGGCCGCTACGGTGGTCGAGCGGCATCGCAGCGAACGCGAGCAACTTGAGCAGCAGATTGCGCAATTCACTGCCGAGGGCCAGAAGACTGCCAATCAGTTGCTTAGCCAGCAAGAAGAATTGCAAGAACTTCATGCCTCGCTCACCGTTGCAAATGCCCAGGTCGAGCAATTGCGCGACGAGAAGGACCAAATCGCCGAGCGCCTCAGTGCCAAAGAAACCGAATTGAGCAATCAACTCTCCGAGTCATCGCTTGCGGCGACCGCCCAGGCCGAAGAAATTGCTCAGTTGCAGCAGCAACTCGAAGGGGCGTCGCTTGCTGCGACCGCCAGCGCCGATGAAATCGCTCAGTTGCAGCAGCAACTCGCCGAGTCGTCGCGCGCGGCGACCGCCCAGGACGAGGAGATCGCCCGGTTGAAGCAGCAACTCTCTGAGTCATCGCTTGCTGCGACCGCCAGCGCCGAAGAAATCACCCGTTTGAAGCAACAACTCGAAGGGTCGTCGCGTGCGGCGACCGCCCAGGACGATGAAATCGCGCGGTTGCGGCAGCAACTCGAAGGGTCGTCGCTTGCGGCGACCGCCCAGGCCGAAGAAATCGCCTCGCTGAGAGAGGAACTCGCCGAGGCCAATGCCAATCTAGAAATCGCTGCACAAGTGCAGCAAAAACTTGAGGAAGTCGAGCAATTCAAGGAGAAGAAAAACAGCGAGATTACCAAACTCAAGGAGCAAGTCAAGCAACTCGAAAAACAATTAGAGCAGCAAAAGCAAAAGCCTGCGGTTGCCTCACAGCCGATCGAAAACAAATCAGCCGAGCACATTGAGCCAAAGAAGATTCCCGCTCCGCAGCCCGAACCCGTCAAAAAATCGGCTAAATCTATGCCGCGAGACCCATTTGCTGGCATTGAGCAAGATCTGGACGACATCGACTGGCTGGTGCCAGCTGTGCCCGATCCAGTACCTGATCCAGAGCCCGAACCCGAGCCTGAGCCCCAGCCGATTTCCAAGCCCGATCCGCGCCAGCTCTCCCTCTTCTGACCCCTCAACACAAGATGTTGTTAAAGCAATGGGACAGATGTGACAGGGGGACGGTTCTTTTGTCACGCATATCCCATGGTCAAAGCTTAAAGTGTTTGGAACTCTAGTTGTTAAAGGCCTTGATAACATTCAAATCAAAAACAATGAAGAATAAAAATATCTTTGTATTGGTATGTTTAATACTATTCTTTATCTGTTGCAACAACAACATTTCTATTGATGGGATTTATATCTCAGAGCATTTATGTGAGCTTGCAGATGATAGGTATGGTGCTGATTATGTTGGCTTGTTAGAAACGTCTCTTAATGGCGAGAATGACTCAATAAGAAAATTTGTGCAGTTATCATTTGATGCTGCCTATGCCTATGAGCATGGTATTATTATAGTAGAACTTATAAAACGTATTGGCTCAGAAAAATTCATCTGTGCTCTAGAGAATACAGATTCAGCAGAAAGAAATGAATTAAGTGCATATATTCAAGTGGGTCTTGAATATGGAAAAACCAATGAGTGCGAAAGTTGCAATGTTAAGAGAGTTTTACAGTTTTTGGAAAAATAGTTATGTGCCACGGGGCAGTTCTTTCGTCAAAGTTCTCGTTTAGGAGTTTTATGACACGCCCGAACACCAACTACCGCATGGCGTTAGTGGCGCCGACGGCTGGCGACAGCATCCGTGAGGCGCATTCTTATGAGTATGACAATAATGGCAATATCCTTTACGTTAATACATCAAGAGTGAAGCACGACATGACAACCCAACCAGATGTGCAGCGTACCCGTGAGGAGCGGTTCCGCTGGGATGAGGAGAACCGCCTGACGGCTCTCTCGCAGAACGGCTATGTGTCGCACTACTGGTACGACGCCGATGGCGAGCGTGACAAAAGAACCGTCCCCGTGT
>DGWI01000018.1 GCA_002396085.1 Porphyromonadaceae bacterium UBA4262 | reverse complement strand
GTAAACTCATTTCAGGACAAGTCATGAGCCCAAATAATCAGCGCCATCCGCGTGAAATGAATTGTCTGCCAAATCAGCAATATCTGCATGAGCCTAAATAAAAATCAGCGTCATCGGCGTGAAATGAATTGTCTTCCAAATCAGCAATATCTGCATGAGCCCAAATATAAATCAGCGCCATCCGCGTGGATTAAATTGTCTGCCAAATCAGCGAGATCTGCATGAACCCAAATAAAAATCTGCGCCATCCGCGTGAATTGAATTGTCTGCAAAATCAGCAATATCTGCATGAGCCTAAATAAAAATCAGCGCCATCCGCGTGGATTAAATTGTCTGCCAAATCAGCAATATCTGCATGAGCCCAAATAAAAATCAGCGCCATCCGCGTGAATTAGATCTCTGCGTTATCTGCGTGAGTCTCTGGGGTTGGGGAGTCTGGGGCTGTGGGCTGCTTGAGGTAGGCACTGGGCGTGAGACCGGTGATGCGCTTGAAGATGGCGACGAAACTGCTGCGATTCTTGAACCCCACACTCTGGCCGATGGCTTCGATTGTGAGACCACCATATTGCTCCTTATCATCCATGCGGCGGCATGCCTCCCGCACGCGGTAGCCGTTGAGGATGCTGTAGAACGTGCGCCCCGGCACTTGGTTGATGGCCTGCGACAGACGGATACGGCTCTCGCCTGTCAGTTCGGCCAACTGTTCGAGTGAAAAATCAGTGGAGTAAATCTCGGGTGACGACTCCATAACACGGTCAACCTTGCTCATCACCAGCGAGATTTCTTCTCCCTCCATATTGCTGCGACGGTATTTGGCGGTCGGTTCAGGTGCAGGCTGTTGTTCGGCTTGTTGCAGTTGCCGCAGACGGTCCTCGTTGGCAATCAGTTGCATATTGTGTTGGTAGAGAGTTTGATTCTTCTCTTGCATCCGACGATAACTCATCCAGCCTATCACCAAAAGCATCAACAATAACACCGCCACAACTGCTATGGCAATCAGTTCGGTCTGCTGGATGCGTTGTTTATAGGACATTTCCTTGATCTCATGGTTTGCCTCATTGAGTTTAAACAACACCTTCGCCTCATCGACTTTAGCCATCTTGGCATCTAATAGAAATTTGTCTTTGGCTTTAAGGTACTTCACTTCATATTCGTTGGCCAAGGTTGAATTGCTTTTTTCTTGATAAAAACGGTGCTTGTGAAATAATGCTTCAATAACCCCTTCTCTGATTCCATGCTCTAAGTCAAACTGTTCCATGAAGTTCAGTTGATGCAGCGCTGAGGCATCATCACCCATTATTCGGTAAAAAAAGAATTTGCATTGATGCGTAATGCTCTGGTATTGAGGAATTATGACCTTTTCGACTTTGAGAGATGCATCAAGTTGTGACAGTTCCCTTAGGGCATTCTCATCGTTGCCCTTAGCCAGATAGAGGACTGTCCTGCACAGGCATCTCGCAAAATCACGTGCTTGAATCGTATCATTTATAGCCTGTGACAAGAAAGTGTTGGCCTCTTGAGTGATAAGTTCTAGTTTGTCGTTTCGTGCTGCGCTGATTATCAAACTGATTATTGCTTCGACTTGCGTATTGGACATATTTTGTTCTACAGCCATATAAAATGACTTTTTGAAGAGTTGAAAGGCTTGGGGATTGAAAGCGAAATCATTATACACATCATTTTTGTAGTTTTCTACCACGGCCATAAAATAATAAATGTCAGCCAATAGCTTGTTTAATTGATTTCTCTTTGCAATATCTTCAGCTTTAAGAGTGTACTGCATGGCTCGACCGAAATCATAAAAATAGGACAGATAAATCTTCCCGATATTCGCATTCGCTATAACTACTTTTTGTAAGTCATTCAGTGATTGTTTTTTCTCGGTGTGGCCAGCAACAATAGAGTAGCAGATGAGTGCACTGTCCAGTTGACTGGCCTTCCAGTGTGCCCAGGCCTTGTCGCACAACTGCTTGTTGCTCATCGCCAGCAACTGGTCGGCCGGCATCGTATAGGCGTTAGCACAGAAACTCCCCCCTGACGCAAGTATCAGAATGAGTATAGCGAGCAGGTGGGCAATAGTTGGGTGGGTTGTGATGCTGTTTTTGACCATGATTTACACTTGATTACAGTTGTTTGGCTATATAGCGCTTAAACCAGCGGGCGAAGACTGGGTCGGTGAATTGCATCTTCTTGCCTATAGGCTCAATTAGGTCGGCATCTATTAATGCCTGCTTCAGGCGGGTGATGTTAGATGAACTGCTTCCTAGGTTGAATTGGTTGATCACGTTGCGGGTGTTGAAGCCATCGACAATGCCGGCTGACATAGCCCGCAAGAAGTTCATTTGATAGGTGGTCAGCTGTGAAATCTGTTGCAAGAAAAGCATCTCATTGGCATCAAGTAAGTCTTCGATGCCTTGTTGTAAATGCTGGTTGGATGCGGCTTCACCTGGGTTTAGTTGAGTGAGAATCAGCCATGCCAACTGTTGGACATACGACGAGTGGCATTCTACTGCTTGGCAAATTTCTGAAGCTAGTTGTGGCGTAATGTCGTGCTCTGCTTCTTGATAGCGAGAGACGATATATTCAACCCAAGTCTCAATCTCGATGCGTTCAAGAAAGAAAGTGTCGCCAAATTGATAGAAAGGCATATTGTGTCGCTGGAACATGTCCATCATCATGTGACGTTGACTTCCGTAAAGGCAGTAGGACACACGCTTCTGATGTTGCCAGACGCTGCGCAAACGACGTTGGAAATCCAAGGAATGTTGAAATTCACCAAGCTTTTGGAACTCATCTATGCATATTACAAGTTCTATGTCTTTTTTTTCAGCGACAGTCTCAGCTAATTGCAATAGCTCTTCGGGTGAATACTCGTTGGGAGTGATGCCCAGCGAAACAGAAAAGTCGGTATAGGTTTCAGGAGAGTATGTCAGCTTGGGAACGATACGAAGCAGGAAGTCTTTGATGTTCTTGAGCCATAACTCCTTCTGGCTGGCGGTCTGTTTCATGATAGCTCCAGCCAGAGCGTTATAAAAGTCATACTCGCTGCGGCAGGCGAATGCGTCGACATATACTGTGACAATGCCTGGCGTGTCGAGGTGGTTTCGCACATGGTCTACCAGGGAGGTCTTTCCCCAGCGACGCGGAGAAATCAAGATGCTGTTGATGCCGTTCAGAAAATTGGCGCGTAGGCGGCGTATCTCCTTCTCGCGGCCGATGAAATTGTGGTCGCCCACAGGCACACCAAACATAAAGCTTCGTTCACGTTTCATATTGCTATCTTTTTTTCATGGTGCAAAGGTAAACAAAAATCATTAAACACACAAGCATGTGTGCCACAATTTTGTGGCACACATGCTTGTGGCTCTTTTAAGCGGCTGTAATACAATTTGTTGATTCGGTTTTTGGGTTTGAAATACGCTAATAGTTTCCTCACTTCTTCAGTTTCTTGAGGCGGGAGTTGAGGCGGGCGGGGGTGAGGTCGGCGGGGTATTCGGTGAAGGGGAAGACGGTATGGCAGCCGTTGCGATACTCGCTGCAGCCAAAGCCGGTGCGACCCTTGATCATGTGTCCGCGGCCACAAACGGGGCAGATGACTTGCTCCCACCGCGTGATGCGCGGGGCGCGGGGCTTCTTCTCAGCCGCATCGCCAGTGGCAGGTGCTTGAGGGCGGCGTGGGGCATCTGGCTCGACGATGATGGCGGGGCCGCTGTTGTCGCGCAGCACGTTGAGCACAATCTCGCTGACCATCTGCTTGAGTTCATCAATGAACTGCTGGGCGCTGTACTCGCCGCGCTCAATCTGGCGCAGTTTGCGCTCCCACAGTCCTGTGAGTTTGGCGCTCTTGAGCAGTGGCTCGTTGATGGTGTCGATGAGTTGACACCCCGCCAGGGTGGCACTGAGGCTCTTGCGCTCTTTGCGTATGTACTTGCGGCGGAACAGTGTCTCGATGATGGCGGCGCGTGTCGAGGGCCGGCCGATGCCGTTCTCTTTCATGGCATCGCGCAGTTCGTCATCGTCGACCGTCTTGCCGGCTGTCTCCATGGCGCGCAGCAGCGTACCCTCGGTGTAGGGCTTGGGCGGCTGGGTGCTCTTCTTGAGCAGGGAGGGCTCGTGCGGGCCGCTTTCGCCCACAGTCATCTGGGGCATGGTGCCATTGTCGTCATCGTCCTTGCCTTTTTCCTCGGCATCTGGCGACTTCTTGTAGATGCCGCGCCAGCCATCCTTGAGGATGACCTTGCCGGTGGCCTTGAACTCATAGTCGCCGATGGCTGCCATAACGGTAGTCGTGGCAAACTCGCAGTCGGGATAGAATGCGGCTATGAAGCGCTTGGCAATCAAGTCGTAGACCAACTTCTCCTCGCGGCTCAGCGGCACAGTTCGCGGGTCTACATTGGTGGGGATGATGGCGTGGTGGTCGGTAACCTTGCTGTTGTCAAACACCTTCTTGCTCTTGGGCAACTTGGGCAATGCCAGCAGTGGTGCGGTCAGGGGCGCATAGGGTGTCATGGCACGCAAGGTGTCGGGCACCTTGGGGTAGATGTCGTCGCTCAAGTAGGTGGTGTCGACGCGAGGATAGGTCGTCACCTTTTTCTCATAGAGCGACTGGATGAGTTTCAGTGTCTCGTCGGCAGTATAAGAGAACTTCTTGTTGCACTCGACTTGCAGGCTCGTCAGGTCGAACAGTCGCGGCGGGGCTTCGCGTCCGTTTTTGGTCTCGATGCCGGTGACCGTGAGCGGCAACTCATGGATGTTTTCGATGACCTGGCTGGCGTCACCCTCGGTCTTATAGCGTCCCTTGGTCGAGTTGAAGGTCGCTCCACGATACAGGGTCTTGATTTCCCAGTAATCCTCGGGCACAAAGTTCTCAATCTCGCGTTGACGGGCGACAATCAGGGCCAGGGTGGGGGTCTGCACACGTCCGATGCTCAGCACGTTGCGCGACTGGGCATACTTCTGCGTATAGAGCCGGGTGGCGTTCATGCCCAGCACCCAGTCGCCGATGGCACGCGACAGTCCGGCGTGGTAGAGGTTGTCAAAATCCTTGGCCGGCTGCAAGTGTTGGAAACCCTCGCGGATGCTCTCGTCGGTGAGCGACGAGATCCACAGGCGCATCACGGGCTTGTGGCAGTTGGCCTTCTGGTAGACCCAGCGCTGGATGAGTTCGCCCTCTTGTCCGGCATCGCCGCAGTTGATGACCTCGTCGGCGCCGGCGATGAGTGTCTCAATGACATGAAACTGCTTGCGGATGCCCTCGTCGTCTTTGAGTTTGATGCCAAATTTGGGCGGAATCATGGGCAATGCGCTCAGGCTCCACCGCTTCCACAGGTCGGTGTAGTCGCCTGGCTCCTTGAGCTCGCACAGGTGACCGAAGGTCCATGTGACTTGGTAGCCATTGCCCTCGTAGTACCCATCGCGGCGAGTCGTAGCCCCCAGGATATTGGCGATATCCCGGGCCACACTCGGCTTCTCTGTCACGCAGACTTTCATGCTCTTGATTCAGTGCTTCTTGTCCAAGATGAAAAGTGGCTAATTGTTGGAGGTCTGTCGCTTCGCTTCGTTCCACAGGGCGTCCATCTCGGCGAGGGTCATGTCGCGCAGATGGCGACCTTGCTCCTTGGCCTTGGCCTCGATGTAGTTGAAGCGGGCGATGAACTTGCGGTTGGTGCGCTCCAGCGCGTTGTCGGGGCGCACACCGTAGAGGCGGGCGGCATTGATGATGCTGAATAGCAGGTCACCAAACTCCTTCTCCTCGTCCTTCACATCACCACGGCGCATCTCGGCCTCAACCTCGGCCAGCTCCTCCTTGACCTTGTCCCACACATCATCGCGTTTCTCCCAGTCGAAGCCCACATTGGCAGCCTTCTCCTGGATGCGCTCGGCCTTGATGAGCGAGGGCAGGGTGTGAGGCACACCGCTAAGCACGGTCTTGTTGCCATCTTTTTCTTTAGTCTTGATAATCTCCCAATTTTGGAGCACTTCGGCAGCATCCTTTGCCACCTTTTCGCCATAGACGTGCGGATGGCGGAAGATGAGTTTGTCGCACAGCGAGTTGCACACGTCGGCAATATCAAATTGTCCCTTCTCGTCACCAATCTTAGCATAGAACACGATGTGCAGCAACACATCGCCCAGTTCCTTGCGAATCTCGGCTGGTGCGTCATTGAGGATGGCTTCGGACAGTTCCATGGTTTCTTCGATGGTGTTCTCGCGCAGGCTTTCGTTGGTTTGTTCGCGATCCCATGGGCACTTCTCACGCAGTGTGTCCATCACATCGAGCAACCGTTCAAAGGCTTTGAGTTTGTCTTCTCTAGTGTTATTGGGCATAATGTTATCCGTTTTTTGGACTGCAAAGGTAGCAATTTCTAGTTAAAGTGCCAAATAAAAGGGCGTCATGTACATTTTTTTGTACATGTATTTGGATTTGTTGAAATAATTGTTTACCTTTGCACATAATTCTCAAATAATAGTAGCAATGACAACATTATCAGTAGGTGATTTCAGAAGCAATTTAGCCGCATCACTCAATCTAGTTGATCAGGGTGAGCAGTTGTTCCTGCGTCGTCATAACAAAGTTTACGCAATTGTTCTGGTTGATGATGACGACTTGACTGTCTCGCCACAATTGGCCGAGAAAATAGCCACTGCACGCAGTGAATTTCAAGAGCGCAAAACATTGGCTTTTGAAAATGCCTCTTCGGCGCAGAAATGGATGGATGAATTATGAGTTATCGGATTGAATTCACTCAAGAGGTGCAGCGCGTCATCAAAAAATGGAAGAAATCTAATCCAAACTCATTTCAAAAACTATATCGGCTTCTTCCGGAATTGGAAACTCATCCTCGCACTGGAACTGGGCATCCCGAACCGCTCAAAGGTGGTGGAGGTGTTACTTACTCTAGGCGATTGTCAGGTAGCGATAGAGTGATCTATGATATTTATGACAACGTGGTGACAGTACTGGTCATTTCTGTTGAAGGGCATTACAATGATAAGTAAACTATGTTAGACTACAACGCTATTATCGAACAATATTACACGCCAGGTACCGCGCTCTATGATACTCTGGTGATTCATAGCCGCCAAGTGGCCGACCTGGCCGTGCGGTTGGCTGTGCGTTACAACGATTTGCATCCTGCCATCGACCCACTGGACATTGACTTTGTGCTTGAGGCTGCGATGCTGCACGACATCGGCATGTGCCGCACCGATGCACCGGGTATCCACTGCCACGGCACTGAGCCTTACATTTGCCACGGAATACTTGGCGCTGAAATGTTGCGTGCCCATGACTTGCCGCGACATGCTCTTGTGTGTGAGCGTCATACGGGTGCCGGACTCTCGCTCGATGACATTGTCAGTCAAGGCTTACCCGTGCCACACAAGCAGATGTTGCCTGTCACCATGGAAGAGAAAGTTATCTGTTATGCCGACAAGTTCTTCAGCAAGACCCATCTGGGCGAGCCGGCCCGCACGCTTGAGCGCGTCCGCCAGTCGTTGGCCAAGTTCGGTCCCGCCACCTTAGCCCGCTTTCAGGAACTAAGCGCACTCTTCGGCACTCCATGAAACTGTTGCGGTAATACGACAGAATCAAGTGAGGCTTTGGGTAACAGATTTCAGTTCAAGGCAGAGTGTGAAAAAATCTAAAAATGTAGCATTGTTGATTAATTTTTGCTATCTTTGGGGGTTGAAAACTCAAAACTTTTAAAGTATATGAAACAATTTCTATCCTTATTGTTGTATGGCATTGCCCTGATGACGTGCGCGCAGCAGGTGACAGTGCTTGAGCGGACGAGGTTGTTGCAGGGTGTTGAGGGACCGGCCTATTATCCGGTGCTCAATGCCGACGGCAGCCAGTTGCTCTTCAGCAGCGGTGAACAGAATGGCCTAAAACTCTACACTTATGATGACAATGTTGTGACTCGCATCAGCGATGAGGCTGGTGCTGGGATTGATGCCTTGTGGGGCGGTGATGGACGGGTCTACTATGTGACACAGGAGCGTCGTGCCAATAATTTGGTCTACCGCACTGGTCACTGCTATGACTTGGCTACGGCACGGTCAATTGTGGTGCTCGAGGCACAGCATGGTGCCGTGCGTCCCATGTCGGCATCACGTGGCGCGGCACTGCGCGGTAATGTCAGTTATACTTCGGCTCGCAACTTGGGTGTGGCAGTGACTACCGAGGGCAGTGAAGTTGTGCTCAATGTCAATGGTCAGGAACGCCGTTTCTCACCCGTCGAGTCGCATGCGGGCTATCTGTGGGCCAGCCTGTCGCCTGATGGCCTGCGGGTTGCATTTTTTGCTGCCGGCACGGGTGTCATTGTGATGGACCTTGAAGGCAAGGTGCTGGCTCAATTGGGCAACTACGAGATGCCCTGCTGGTATGATGATGACTACATTGTGGCACAGCATGCTACCGATGATGGTCACCAGTTCACTTCGTCTCAAATCATGCTACTCAAGGTCGATGGATCATTCGCCTATGAGTTGACCCGTCCCACATCAATGACCATGCAGCCCACTGCTGGTGGTGGTAAGATTGTCTATACCACTATCGATGGCCAGTTGCACCAGATGAGAATACAAATTAAACCATAAACTGACACGACAATGAAACAGATGAAAATCAAAAACGTCATGCTGATGCTCGTGGCAGTCATGGGCATCAATTGTGGGCTGGCCCAACAGCCGCACGTATATATCAATCCTGGCCATGGTGGTCACGATGCCGACGACCGCAATGTGGTGGTGGCGCCCTTTGCGCAGGGCGACACTTTGGGCTTCTGGGAGTCGAACTCCAATCTTTGGAAGGGTTTTGCCCTGCAAGAGATGCTCAAGCACAAGGGTTACAAGACCAGTATTTCGCGCATCCGCAACACCACGTCCGATGACTTGAATCTCTCGACCATTGTTGCGCTGTGCAACTCCAGTGGTGCCGATGTGTTCTACTCAATTCACAGTAATGCCACTGGTGCTGGCGATAACTATCGCATCAACTTTCCGTTGGGATTGTATCGTGGCTACACCGGTTCGCCTGTGGTGCCGGGCAGCGACAAGTTGGCGCAAGATTTAGGGGTATACCTCTTAGCCAATGAGAGCACTGTGTGGAGCGAGAACAACTATCGCATCGCCGGCGACTGGACCTTCTATCCCGAGTGGAATAACCAGGGGCTCGGTGTGTTGCGTGGCAACAAAGCTGTGTCGATGCTTGACGAAGGCTCATTTCACGACTACATCCCTGAAACCTATCGCCTCATCAATCATGACTATGACTGGGTCGAGGGGTTCAATTTCTCGTTAGGGGCTGACCGCTACTTTGGTCGCCTCGAACAGTATGGCGACGACATGACAGGCATCATTACAGGCAACCTGCGGGACGACCGCTTGTTGCGTGCCGCCACATATGTGATGTTCGGCGATGACAAGCGGCAACCCATCAACGGAGCCACTGTGCGTTTGCTCGATAGTGACGGCAATGTGGTGCAGACCACCACAACCGACACCATCGAGAATGGTATCTACCTATTTAAATATGTGGCTCCTGGCACCTATACCGTCGAAGCCAGCGGGCCCGAGCATTTTACAGCCACTACTGAGGTTGAAGTCAAGCCCAATGCGGTGACCTATTGCAACATGGATCTCAAGCGTGTGCGCAGCACACCGCCCGAGGTGGTCAGTTACTCGCCCGTGTGGAGTGAGGGCGACCCTGTTGTGCTGTGTGTCGAGCCCATCGTGTTTCAGTTCAACTGGGACATGGACATCGCTTCGACCGAAGCTGCACTGGAAATCGAGCCGGCTGTTGAAGGCACTTTCAGATGGGAAGATACCAACTATCGCATGGTGTTTACTCCCACCGATGCCTATCAGACCAATACGCTCTATACTGTTACCTTACGCAAGACAGCACAGCATGGCGGTGGCACACCGATGAGCGAGGACTTCACCTTCCAGTTCACCACGCAGTCACGCAGCCATCTCAACACATTAGCCTTGTGGCCTCGTGAGAATTGTCAGGTACATTTCCAGACACCTTATGTCGAGTTCCGCACCGACTCACTGCTGGCTAGTAAGGACTTGTTCAACCTCTTCCATGTCTATGATAAGGATGGCACCGAACTCGATTGGAGCAGACGAGCCATCAAAAACAACAAGAAGGGCGACCCATACGGCTATATCCGTCTGCCTCTGTTGCGCGACCTCAATGTGGCAGAGACTTATTCGGTCACAATTGAGCGTGAGGTCAGCGACACAGCTGGCGTTCATCTGCCCGGTGACCTTGTTTATAGTTTTGTGGCTGCCGACATGGGCACCAGCAAGTCGGGCACAGTGTTGCTTTACGACGGTGAAGATGTGTCTGGCATTGGGGTGGACGGTGTCTACAAGACTGCAACAGTATCGGCATCAACCACTCATTTGTTTGGCTCGCGGTCGCTGCAACTCAAGTGGGATTTTGCAGGGCAGGGTGAACCGGAGGCTATGCTTGGGTTAGGATTTGATCAGGTGTTTGCTCATGGCGACACATTGGGCATCCATCTGTGGGGCGACATGAGTTGCAATCGTCTGCAGGCAGTCATAGGCGATGCGGGAACGGATGAAGTGCCAGCTTTGCCCAATCTTGAGTATGTCGACGTTGCAACGCTTGATTTCCATGGGTGGCAATACATCAAGGTGGCGATGCCTGCGGGCAATAACCGCATTGTGGGTTTCCGCATCACACCCTCCGATTCACGCATGGGCATCAGTGGCACCCTGCTCATCGACGACGTGCTTTACAAGCATGGCTTGCCCAACGCGGGAGTCGAGCAGGTTGTGCTCAAGGGTGTCAAGGTGGGTCCTGTGCCAGCCAGCGATTATATTGTTGCCAGTGCCGACAGCCGCATCCAGGGAGTTGAGTTGCTTGACCTCACGGGCAAGGTGGTAGTAAGGCATTGTGGCAACTACATTAATGTAGCCGAGATTCCCACAGGGCATTATCTGCTGCGAGTTCATGTCAATGGCCTCACCTCAACTCACAAGGTTGTGATAGCACACTGATGAAGAAAAGTTATATAATCACTAAAAGCTTGAAAATATGATGAATCCTGCAAAACTAATCCTGCTTGCCGCCACAACGATGGCTCTATGTGCCTGTGGCGGCAAGCATGACAATGAAAAACCAGTTGAACAACCTGTAGACAATGCTGTCGCCGAGCGAGTTGACAGTGCGGGCCATGTGACCTATCGTCCTGACACGATGCAAGTGCTCAGTGACAAGCAGGTGGCTCACGACTCAACATTCATTGTCATCTCTAAGGTCGAGTTGCGCCTCTATGTCAAGGGTGTTGTCAATGGCGACACGATTGCATTGGCGCGTTTCCCTGTGTGCTTGTCACGCAACAAAGGGCAAAAATTGAAGAGCGGCGATATGCGCACCCCCGAGACCGAGCCGGGCAAGCCTTTCACCATCACCGAGATTGTACCAGCCAGTGACTGGGAGCATGACTTCGGTGACGGGCGAGGCAAGATATGTGCTTACGGCAATTGGTTCATGCGTTTGAAGACCCCATTCTCGGGCATCGGCATCCATGGCAGCACCAATAACGAGGACAAGATGCCGGGCCGTGACAGTGAGGGATGCATACGTTTGCGTGATGCCGATCTTGACTACCTCAAGGAGCATTATGCTTATGTGGGTATGCCTGTCTATATCGAGCCTGACCAATTACCATCCTTGCCAATAGAGAAAGATATAGTATATTAATAATTACCAATCTGATAATATTATGAATTTCTACTACATCAATGACAATCGCGAGCGACTTGGTCCGTTCACTGTCGACCAGTTGCGCGCTCACAATTTGACCGCTAACACATGGGTTTGGTGTCCGGATCTTGGGATGCAGCAGTGGATGCCTGCAGGTCAAGTGCCTCAGTTGGCCGCTCTGTTTGTACCAGTGCAGCCTATTCAGCAACAGCCTGTTGAACAACCTGTACAGCAACAACCCGTTGAGCAGCCTGTTCAGCAGCAACCCATTCAGCAACCTGTTCAGCACCAACCCGTTGAGCAGCCTGTTCAGCAACAACCCATTCAGCAACCTGTTCAGCAACAACCTGTTCAGCAATCTGTACAACAACAACCCGTTGAGCAACCTGTTCAGCAGCAACCTGTTCAGCAACCTGTACAGCAGCAACCCATTCAGCAACCCATTCAGCAACCTGTACAGCAACAGCCCGTTGAGCAGCCTGTTCAGCAACAACCCGTTGAGCAGCCTGTTCAGCAGCAACCCATTCAGCAACCTGTTCAGCAGCAACCCGTTGAGCAGCCTGTTCAGCAGCAACCCATTCAGCAACCTGTTCAGCACCAACCCGTTGAGCAAACTGTTCAGCAGCAACCTGTTCAGCAACCTGTACAGCAGCCCGTTCAGCAGCCTGTTCAGCAACCTGTTCAACAACCTTACCAGCAACCTTATCAGCAGCAACCTTACCAGCAGCCTTATCAGCCGATGCAGCAACCCAACGCGCAACAATCTTCAAGCAAAAAGACGCCGATCATCATTGCGGCTGCAATATTGGCCTTGGCAGCGCTGGGAGGACTGGGTTGGTGGTGGATGAACAACCGTGCTAGCACTGACGAACCCACAGAGGAACCTCCTGCTGTCAGCGCCCAAACAACCGACAGCGTGACGACCTCTGAGGCAACCGTGGGCGAAGCCTTTGAGCCGACCGAGGGTGCTCCTGTCGACAACGAGGGCAATGATACCGATGCCAGCGAGGTGGACAACAAGGGCGTGTTTGCCCCGCGGCACACTCCATCGGGCAGTCAGGGTTTCTCCAACATGGTTTTGTCTGTCGATAATCTGCTGCGTGAGTCGGGTGTGAATGTCAGTAGTTTCGCTGACATGCGTGCTCTGGGCAAGGTCAATGGCAACCAGATTCTGTATGAACATAGCGACGGTGTGCGCTATCAATTTTTCTTCGACAAGCCGGTCAAGAATACTTCGGCTGTGTTGACTGGTATCGCCGTGAGTCGCAAGACCGACAAGGCCTATACCCAGTGTGCCGAGTTGCAAGATGCTCTTGAGGACAGAGGCTATTATGAGACAGATACTCATATCTTCAGTGGTGACAATGGCTTGACCTACTCGCCTGGCTACAAGGGCGACCGCGTCTATTGCTACATTTACCGCTCCAATGCCCCTGACAAGAGCCCTGCTCCGCGCGATTGATTTTTTTCTGTAATGGATGTTATAGCCGTCATTAGAAATAGTGGCGGCTATTTTTGTAAGTGAAATGAAGTTGTATGATTTATGATGTGAACGTATGTATAAAGGAGTTAAATCTTGTGTAAAATTAATGAGGTCTATTGGTTTTATGCAGCCGGTGTGGTGCGGATATTGTAAATTTGTAGCGTAAAACTTTAGGTTTTAACAATAAACGAATAGATTTAACCTTTGATATAATATGTTAACATGGCAACAAGTGTGTCCCGCAGTATGATTGTGATTGGTGAGAGCAGCAGTACTCGCACCGAGTGGACTTTGGTAGATAATGGTGTGGTGGTTGAGCACGCCGAGACGGTGGGCCTGAACCCTTATTTCTTGTCTCGTCGTGAGATCAGCCACAATGTGCGACTGGAGTTGCCCGAGGCGTTTTTCAAGCGTCGATGGAATCATGTCTACTTCTACGGTGCCGGTTGCTCCAATCCCGAGAAGAACAAGATTGTCGAGTCGTCTCTTGTGGCTCAGTTCAAGACTCCGGTAACTGTGATGAGCGACTTGTTGGGCGCAGCGCGCGGTCTGTTAGTGCATGAGCCGGGGCTGGCCTGCATCTTGGGTACGGGTAGCAACTCATGCCTGTTCGACGGTCAGGATATCGTGCGCAATGTGCGTTCTCTTGGATTTATCTTGGGCGATGAGGGCAGCGGGGCTGCATTAGGCCGCATCTTCTTGGGTGATGTGCTCAAGGGATTGGCTCCGAGGGAATTGTCCGAGGCTTTCTTCAGCAAGTTTAAGGTTACGCCCGATGTCATCATGGATGCGGTGTACAACAATGCGTCGGCCAACCGCAATCTGCGCGAATACTCTTTCTTTTTGAGCGAGCACCTTGACCATGAGTATGTTGTGTCGCTCATTGACCGTGAGTTCTCGCGTTTCTTCGAGCGCAACTTGTGTCAGTATGACGACTACGACAAGTTGCCCGTGGCGTTTGTTGGCTCAGTGGCGACAACCTACAGCGAGTTGTTGCTCGATGTGGCTCAACGCTATGGTGTCCGTGTCCAGAAGATTGTGCGCAGTTCAATGCCCGGTCTCGTGACCTATCATTCAAGTTTTTAGAGTTTACTCTCTACTCCCTGTTTGCTGATTTCTTGATGTTTAATTTACAATGAACAAGACTTATATTTTTCCGGTTTTGTTGGCACTGATGTGCTGCTGTGTTGCCAATGCTGTTCCGGCCTGGACGGGCTTGCACCATGTGCAGCAGCCTGATGGCAGTCGAGTGACCCTGCAGATTGTGGGTGACGAGTATTTTAGTTATGTGCGCACGAGCGACGGATACACCGTTGTGCGCACCGACGAGGGTGCTTACGAGTATGCGACTCTGCGCGACGGCGTGCTTGTTGCATCGGGTGTCGTGGCGCACGACCAGGCGCAGCGCACCGTGGCAGAGCAGCGTCTGTTGGCCGAATTGCCTCGCAATCTGTTCAGCCGTGAGCAGTGTGATCGGGGGCGCGTGTTGCGTGCAAAACGTGATGCGCTCGGCTCGCGACGTGTTATCGATTACGGCAACTTCCGTGGGTTGGTGGTGCTTGTCGAGCCTAGCGATGTGGCGTTTTTGAGTGAAGACCCTGTTGCGTTTTATGACGATATGATTAACACCGAGGGGTTTACTGGTTATCATCATCCCAAGGGGACGGATTGGTCTCTGGAGAAAGAATGGGTCGATTGTACGGGCTCGGTCCGAGACTATTATGCCGACAATTCGATGGGCATTTTCAAGCCGGTGTTTGACGTGGTCGGCCCTGTCAAGGTCAACCGTCCGGCCTGTGATTTTGGGTCGAATAGTTATAGTATTTTTATGAATGTTGTGAATGAGATTAATCCTACTATTGACTTCAGCAAGTATGATGTCGACAATAACGGTAAGATCGATTTGGTGTTTTTTCTGGTCGCCGGCACTGGAGCCAACTCCAGTCCCAATGATTCAGGCAATTTGTGGCCCTATCGTTCCAGCTTTTACACCTCCGCTAAGTTTGATGGGAAAGACTTGCGTGACTATGCTTGTACGACCGAGTTGTTGTATGACTCCAGTTATTCGATGATTGACGGCATCGGTCCTTTCTGTCATGAGTTCAGCCACGTGCTGGGGCTGGCCGACCACTACGACACGGATTACGCCGGTTCAGGAGGCGGGAGCCAGACTCCCGGCGAATGGGATATCATGGCCGGCGGGAGCTATTTGAACTACTCAATCACGCCGGCGGGTTATAGCATCTTTGAGCGCCATGCCCTGGGCTTTGGCAGTGCGTCAGTCATCAGTCAGCCCGGCAGCTATCAGCTGGGTGCGGTCAACGAGGCTAATCATGGCTATATCTTGACCACGCCGGTCGCGCACGAGACGTTCATGCTTGAGAACCGTCAGCAAGCCGGCTGGGACCAGTATTTGCCGGGTCATGGCATGCTGATTTGGCGTGTTGATTCGACCGACGCCAATGTTTGGAATAACAATAAAGTCAATGTCGACCCTAGCCATAATTATCTGGAACTGTTGCGTGCCGGCAATTCAGAGTATGAGCAGTCGGCCAGTGACCCCTTCCCTGGCACGTTGGGTGTCACTCACATCACCAATGACACCTATCCCTGCCTGCGCACTTGGGACAAGATGCAGAACAAGTATAATATTGTGAACATCCGAGAGGCCAATGGCATCGTCACTTTTGATGTCGTTGACAATGGCGATCACATCTGGTCGTCGCTGGTCGAAACCTTCGAGGGCATGCCTGTGATGACTGCCAGTCCTACCAAGGGAGTCGAGGGTGTGTTCACCACATGGGATTTTGTTAAGAGTTTTGTCAAGGAACCGGGCAGTGACTACTGCACGGGCACCAAAGCCGTCGAGATGGTCTATCCTAGCTTGTTCTCAATGGCTGCACCCATTTATTATAACATTCAAGAGGTGAGTTACGACATCTACAACACATCGAGTATTACGGCCAAGATGGGTCTGGCCTATTCACTCGACGAGGGTGCGACTTGGACTAAGGCTAAGAATGTCATGGGAAGTACCGACATCTCGGTACCAGCCTCGACACGCACTTCCTGCAACTGGCTTGTCCCTGTGACCAACAAGCAAGCCGTTCAGATTCGTGTCGTTCAGAACTCTAGCAGTAAGACGGTTCCGGTCTATGTCGACAACTTCACCGTTTATTACACCGGTGAGCAAGGCGGCCCGAGCGAGGGTCTCAAGGGCGATGTTAATGGCGATGGCAGTGTTGACATCAGCGATGTCAATGCTGTGATTAACATCATGCTGGGCAAGGCTCAGCCCACTGCCGTGGCCGATTTCAGTGGTGACGGCAGCGTCGACATCACTGATGTCAACGGCATCATCAACATCATGCTCGGCAAGAAGTGAGCAGCACGAGGTTGTCCATCTTGCCTTCAAATCATAAACATAGTGGGGCGCTGCCGCTCCACCCCTGTCCAACGTGCTCATCACCATAATTTTATGGAACTATTTACCTGTTGTCCTTCTGCCACAATGTAGGGTCGTCGCTTGCGGCGACCGCACAGGCCGATTGCGATTATTATCACGATACCAGGCTACTGCCATATTTGTTAGCGGTTGCCGCACGCGACGACCCTTCATTTTTTACTAGCAGGGACAGTAGAAATATGGTTGCCTAATTTTAGGTATGGAAAAATCTGAAAATTTGCAGTTAAATATTAAATAACCTTTAAATCTTTGATTAAATAAGGTGTTTACTTTTTAGTTTCGTTGAGATTGTTGTATTTTTGTAGATTGAAAAAAGAAGATTTAAAAGAATATGACAATGGATAGGACTAAAACAACTCGTCGGATGATGGCACTGGCACTGGCCGCCGCAATGGGGTGTGGCGTGCTGCAGGCACAGGAGATTGTCGACGAGGCGCATGTGAACAGTGTGCAGCAGGTGGTGCGGGCATTCCTGCCCGCCAATATGGGTATAGGACAACTCAAGGCCAACGCCGTGGTTGATGAAGGTGATGAAGTGGTGGTGGACCTGAGCGAGAATTTTGCCGATGTGCCGTTCACCAAGGCCTCGATTGAGCAGCTGAAGGAGGACATCAAGCGCGCCCTGGGCACCGATCAAGACGTTCGCCTGACCATCGCCGGCAACGACATAGACAACTACTTCGCCGACTTCGACACCGATTACAAGCGCAGTCACACGCCTTTTATCACCGAGGTTGACCAGCACCGCCACTACAAGAAGGCTCTGGACGGCAACATCGTTGCTGTGTGGCCCAGCCATGGCTGGTACTTCGAGCCCTACCTCAACCGCTGGGAGTGGCAGCGCGCCCGCATGTTCCAGACGGTCGAGGATATGTACACGCACAGCTACATGATTCCGTTCATCATGCCCATGCTCGAGAATGCTGGGGCATACGTGTGGGACGCACGCGAGCGCGATACGCACAACTTCGGCGCGGTGGTCGACAACGACGGTGGCCAGGCTCAGACAGGCTACACCGAGCGTAACGGCAAGCAGAAGTGGGAGGCTGGCCAGGGCGTTGGTTTCTCGTTTGCCCGCGCTACCTACAAGGACTTTGAGAACCCGTTTGAGGAAGGCACTTTCCGTCAGGTCAAGGCCATCAAGGACAAGAAGAAAGTGTCGACCGCCTCGTGGAGTGTCGACATGCCCGAGGCTGGCACATACGCCCTCTATATCAGTTACAAGACGCTGCCCACAAGCGTGAAGGATGCGCAATATGTGGTCAACTCGCTCGATGGCACTCGCACCTTTAAGGTCGACCAGACCATGGGCGGTGGTGTTTGGGTCTACCTGGGGTCGTTCCAGTTGGCCAAGGGCATGAACAAGGACGTGGTCGTCCTGTCGAACTATAGCGACAACAAGGACGGCGTTGTCACTGCCGATGCCATCCGCGTGGGTGGTGGCAAGGGCAACATCGTGCGCCGTGTGGCTCTACCCACCGAGGAGAACAAGGCCATCGCAGCCAAGAACAAGGACGAGAAATATTTGGGTAAAGAGAACGTGGACTATAAGTATGTGGGCAGTGGCGATCATCCCTGGTTCCACATCGGTTCACGCTACTACCTGCAGTGGGCTGGTTTCCCCCATCAGGTCTACTCGACCAGCGACGGCATCAACGACTATGTCGATGACTACCGCAGCCGTGGCGAGTGGGTCAACTATCTGGCTGGTGGCAGCAGCGTGTTGCCCAAGAAGCCAGGCCTGAACATCCCCGTGGATGTGTCGTTCTGCCTGCACACCGATGCCGGCACGACACAGAATGACGATATCATCGGCACCCTGCTCATCTATTGCACCACTAAGGACGGCAAGCGCTTCGGCAAATACGAGAACGGCACACCGCGCGAACTCTCGCGACAGTTTGCCGACATCGTCTCGACCGAGGTCGTGGGCGACATCCGCGCCAAGTGGGAACCCAACTGGACACGCCGTGGCATGTGGGACAAGTCATACTACGAGGCACGTGTGCCCGAGGTGCCTGCCCTGCTCATGGAGTTGCTCTCGCACCAGAACTTTGCCGACATGAAGTATGGTCTGGACCCGATGTTCCGCTTCGATGTGAGCCGTGCTATCTACAAGGGCATCCTCAAGTTCATTGCCAAGCGTGACCACCGCGACTATGTGGTGCAGCCGTTGCCCATCAACTCGTTTGAGATTAGTGAGGCTTCGTCGCCCGGCACTTTCCTGCTCACTTGGCAACCCACCAAAGATGATCTCTCGACCAATGCCGACCCCAAGCAGTATGTGGTGCTTGAGCAGGTGGGTCGCGATGGTGGCTTCAAGGAGGTTGCCGTCACCCCCGATCCGCAGTATCTGGCCCGCGTCAACGACAACAAGATTCACTCCTACAAGATTATAGCCATGAACGATGGTGGCCGCAGTTTCCCGAGCGAGACACTGTCGCTGGGCATTGCCCCAAACAGCAAGGGCACCGTCATGGTGGTCAACGGCTTCACGCGCGTGAGTGGCCCCGACTGGTTCGATGGCGACAAGATTGCCGGATTCTACGACGAGAAGGATCATGGCGTGCCCTACATGCAACAGATCAACTACCTGGGCTCTCAGCACGAGTTCCGCCGTCATCTCGACTGGCGTGATGACGATGCGCCAGGCTTCGGTGCCTGCCGCAGCAACCACGAGACCGAGGTCATCGCCGGCAACACCTTTGACTATCCTGCAGTTCACGGCGAGGCCATCATGCAGGCTGGCTACTCGTTCGTCTCGAGCAGTGTGAAGGCTGTCGAGAGCAACCCCAACAGCCTCAATGCCTACAAGACACTGGACCTCATTCTGGGCAAGCAGAAGGAGATTCCCACTGGCCGTGGTGTCAAGCCCTCACGCTTCAAGGCGTTCACGCCTCAACTGATGGATGCCGTGCGCTCGTTCACCCAGCGTGGTGGCAATGTGCTGGTCAGTGGTGCCTATGTGGGTA
Source organism: Porphyromonadaceae bacterium UBA4262 (assembly GCA_002396085.1). Taxonomy (GTDB): domain Bacteria; phylum Bacteroidota; class Bacteroidia; order Bacteroidales; family Muribaculaceae; genus Sodaliphilus. Next base: position 93,419 of record DGWI01000018.1, on the reverse strand, counting down.
CCGACATCTGGGACAAGGACAGTGTCAACCAGGCCGAGGTAGCCTTTGCCAAGAATGTGCTGGGCTTCCAGTGGGTCGACCGTTCGGCAACACTGCTCGGTGAGGTCTATACTGTGCCCACACCTGGCAACCTGATGACCGATGGTGACAAATACAAGTTTTGCAACCAGTTGAACGACAAACTCTATGCCGTCGAGTCGCCCGATGCCATCAAGGCCAGCGACGACAGTGGCTACACCTTCATGCGATATAGCGAGAACAACATCCCCGCCGGCATCGTCAGTGACCGTTATGGCTATCGCACAGTGGTGATGGGCTTCCCCCTGGAGGTGATGACCGACAAGGCTCAGCGCAACCACTTGATGCAGTCCATCCTCAACTACTTCAACAAATAGTCTAGATAGTCTAGAGTTTCTAGTACATCTAGGGCATATAGAAAATAACAAAAAAATAAAACATAATGAAAAGAATTGATTGCTTTATCCCGTTTGTCAACGCCGAGCAGGCTGGACAGACCATCGCGAACCTGAAGGCCGAGGGCCTGGTGGCTAACATCTATCTGCTGGCTGGCGACAATGCCGAGGCTACTGTTGAGGGTTGCCATGTGCTCAAGGTCAAGAACTTGACCAGCAGCGAGACTATGCGCACTATCGCTGGCCATGTGCAGAGCGACTATGCCATGCTCTACACCAAGTACAACACCCTCAAGTTTGCTCCCTTTGCTGTCAAGCGCTTTGTCAAACTGGCCGATGATAGCGGTGCTGGCATGCTCTATGCCGACCACTACAACGTGACCGACAAGGGTGCCGTCAAGGCTCCTGTCATTGACTATCAGTTTGGCTCGCTGCGCGATGACTTTGACTTTGGCTCGGTGCTGATATTCTGCGGCTGCTGCTTGAAGAAGGCTACCGAGGCCATGAAGGCCGACTATGAGTTTGCAGGCCTGTACGACCTGCGCCTGAAGTTGTCGCAGTTTGCCGACATTTGTCACATCAACGAGTTCCTCTACAGTGATGTCGAACTCGACACCCGCAAGAGCGGCGAGAAAATCTTTGACTACGTCGACCCGCGCAACCGTGGTCGTCAAATTGAGATGGAAGCCGCATGCACCGAGCACCTCAAGGAAATCGGAGGCTATCTGGCTCCCGAGGTAGATGGCAAGCCCAACTTCAAGCACATCGAGTTCAACCAGGGTGAATTTGAGGTCGAGGCAACTGTGATGATTCCTGTCCGCAACCGCATCCGCACCATCCGCGATGCCATCGACAGCGTGCTGCGCCAGAAGACCAACTTCAAGTTCAACCTGATGGTGGTGGACAACTTCTCGACCGACGGCACCCGTGAGGCGATTGCAGCGTATGACGACCCGCGCCTGATTCACATCATTGCCGACTACTATGATATGGGCATTGGTGGTTATTGGAACTTGGCTGCTCACCACGAGAAGGCTGGCAAGTTCATTGTTCAACTCGACAGTGATGACATGTACAAGGACGAGAACACATTGCAGACGATGGTCAATGCCTTCTATGAGCAGAATGTGGCGATGGTCGTGGGCACCTATCTGATGACCGACATTAACTGCAACCCCATCCCGCCGGGCGTGATCGACCACAAGGAGTGGACTTCCGAGAATGGTCGCAACAATGCCTTGCGCATCAACGGCTTGGGCGCACCACGCGCTTTCTACACCCCTGTGCTGCGCGATGTCAATCTGCCGAACACCAGTTACGGCGAGGACTATGCGCTGGGTTTGAATATCTCGCGCACCTATCAGATTGGCCGTGTCTACGAGCCTGTCTATCTGTGTCGCCGTTGGGATGACAACAGTGATGCCAGCCTCGATGTCGAGAAGATGAACCGCAACAACCTCTACAAGGATCGCATCCGCACCTGGGAGTTGCAGGCCCGCATCAAGATGAATGCAAAAAACTAGTCTACAATCTCTTGAGTGTCTAGAAAATCTAGAGCCTCTAGAGATTCTAGAATAACGGGGATGATGATGAAACTGTGTGAGCAAATAGATGCATTGATTGAGCGCCAGCTGCGTGACTGGACGCTGGTGCGCGACAACTATGCCGCGCTCGAGCACCTGGCCATGCGCAGCGTGTCGCTGGCTCATAGCGAGGTAATCTTGCAGCACAACCCCGAGCGGCGTCGTTCGAGTGCCGCCCGGGTCGATGCTGCCTCGTTGGCGGCACGTCAGTGTTTTTTGTGTCGCGAGCATCAGCCAGCCGAGCAAGAGGCGGTGGAGTGGGGTGGAGCCTACAAGATTCAGGTCAACCCTTATCCCATCTTCCCTGCCCACTTGACCATTGCATCGCTCACTCATGAGCCGCAGCGGTTGCTGCCACGCCGCATCGACCAGATGTTGCAACTGAGCGAGGAATTGCCCGATTGGGTATTGTTCTACAATGGTCCTCGTTGCGGAGCCTCGGCTCCTGATCACATGCACTTTCAGGCAGGTTGCAAGGGCTTTATGCCCCTGTGTGATGATGTTCTTGATCCCACGCTCTGGCCCGAAGACGAACACATCGAGGCAGCCAGTGATGGGTTCATCGGTTTCACGCAGAAGTTGGACCGTCCGTTGTTTTTCATCCGTTGCGAGAGCAAGCCGTTGGCCAGTTTCTACATGGCGCGATTGCAGATGGCGATGATGCTTGCAACGGGCAGTACCGACGAACCGATGCAGAATGTGTTGTGTTGGTCTGATGGCGATTACTATAATGTTGTGGTGTTTCCGCGTGCCAAACATCGTCCCGACTGCTATGGGCAGGGTGAGGGGCAGTTGTTGCTCAGTCCGGCCTCGGTCGACATGGGTGGCGTGTGGACTGTTGCCAGTAAGCGTGACTATGACACGCTCACTGCCGAGCAAATTCAGTCACTCTATGACGAGGTCTGTGCCGACAATGCAACCATTGTGCGCATCATTGACTTTTTCCACCAAACTTGAAGCGAAGTAACTACAAATCAAATGAACAAAGAGAAGAAGCAACCCACTGTGAGTGTGGGTATCATGAGCGACCGTGAAGTTCGGTTCACACTCCATGGCGAATATATTTCCATGCAATGCAGTGTCACTGGTGAGCAATCAGTGACCGCCCGTGACGGCCGACTGATCTATCACGACCAGGCCTATGATGAATTGATTTTCGAGCCGTGCCATCAGGATGACTGCTCATTCACCCTGCACGATGTGACCATCGGCGTGAGTTTTCACTGGCGTCGCAAGGAGGATCAGACATTTAGGGGCGCCGTCAAGTTTATCATCGAGAATGGCAATGTGACGGCCATCAACATCGTGCCCGTCGAGGACTACCTGACGAGTGTCATCAGCAGTGAGATGAGTGCCAAGGCATCGCTCGAGTTGCTCAAGGCACATGCTGTCATCTCGCGCAGTTGGCTATTGGCGCAAATCCGGCAAAAACCTGCCGAGGCGGCTACAGCCGACTCGGTGATGAGCGACTTGCAACCCTCGCTGGGCGACAGTGATGCCGACGAAGTCATTAAGTGGTGGGACCGCGATGACCATGTCAACTACGATGTATGCGCCGATGACCACTGTCAGCGTTATCAGGGCATCACACGCGCATCTACTCCCACCGTCGAACAGGCTATCGGCGAGACTTGGGGCGAGGTGCTGATGCATGGTGGCCAGTTGTGTGATGCCCGCTTCAGCAAGTCGTGCGGTGGAGTGCTCGAGGAGTTTGAGAATTGCTGGCAGGATCACCATCACGACTATTTGGAGGCACGGCGTGACGGCGAGGACGAGCAAGATTTCCCCGACTTGACGCGTGAGGATGCTGCCGAGGAGTGGATTCTCACCAGTCCAGCAGCCTTCTGCAACACCCATGACCCTGAGGTATTGAGCCAGGTGCTCAACGACTACGATCAGGAGACCACCGACTTCTATCGCTGGTCGGTCGAATATAGCCAGGACCAATTGGCCGACCTGATTGCCCGACGCACTGGTGTGGACTATGGTCGCATTCGCGACCTGCAGCCTGTGGCTCGTGGCACTAGTGGCAGGCTCTACAAGATGAAGATCGTGGGTGAGAAGCGCACTCAGATCATCGGCAAGGAACTTGCCATCCGCTATGCTCTGAGCGAGACCGCGCTCTATAGTTCGGCCTTTGTGGTTGAGCGTCACGACATCGATGCCGACGGCTATCCCGCCAAGTTTGTGATTCGCGGAGCCGGTTGGGGGCATGGTGTGGGGTTGTGCCAGATTGGTGCTGCCGTGATGGGAGCACAAGGCTATGACTACAAGAAAATCTTGCTCCACTACTTCGTCGGGGCACAAATCGAGAAACAATATTAATAGCATTATGGAAGATAAAAAGACCGTCGCAGCAGCGACCACAACACGCAATCCCTGGTTGTGGATACCGACACTTTATTTTGCCGAGGGTATTCCCTACTTTATCGTCAACAACATATCGGTGTTGATGCTTGCCAAGATGGGTGTGCCTAACGGTCAGATGGCTCTGTTCACCAGTTTGCTCTATCTGCCGTGGACCATCAAGCCTTTCTGGAGCCCGTTTGTCGACATCATCAAGACCAAGCGTTGGTGGGTTATCGCCATGCAGATCATAATGTCGGTGGCATTTGTGTTGCTCACGCTAGCCATGCCTAAACCCTCGCCCGATGTCATTGCCAGCGGACAGACTCCCATCAGCATGTTCTACATCACCTTGATGCTGTTTGTCATCACAGCCTTTGCCAGTGCCACGCACGACATAGCAGCCGACGGCTTCTATATGTTGGCATTGACGCAGAAGAATCAAGCGGCTTTTGTGGGTATTCGCTCGACTTTCTATCGCCTGTCGTCAATTTTCGGTCAGGGCGTGTTGGTCTACATTGCGGGTGCCATCGAGACTAAGTATAACAACATTCCGCTCTCGTGGCAGATCACGATGGGTGTGTCCGCAGTCATCTTCTGTCTTGTCACGCTCTATCACACGTTCGCAATACCCAAACCCGCAGCCGACAAGTCGCACATTTCCGACCAACAAGGCGCAACCAGCGCCGGACAGATCATGCGCGAGTTCGGTCAGTCATTTGCCACCTTCTTCAAGAAGCCCGGTCTGTGGCTTGCCATCCTGTTCATGCTGCTCTATCGTCTGCCCGAGGCGTTCCTCATCAAGATGTGTACCCCATTCCTGGTGGCAAGCCGTGAGGTGGGCGGTCTGGGGCTGTCGACCGAGAATGTCGGTCTGGCCTACGGAACCATCGGTGTGTTGTTCCTCACCATTGGTGGCATCTTGGGTGGAATTTATGCCTCTAAGGTGGGCTTGAAAAAGTCGCTCTGGGTGATGGCTGCCTGCATGACACTGCCGTGCCTCACCTTCTGCTATTTGGCCGAGTTGCTGCCCACCAATCTGGTGTCAATCAGTGTGGCTATCGCCATCGAGCAGTTTGGTTATGGCTTCGGTTTCACGGCCTATATGCTGTATATGATTTATTTCTCGGAGGGCGAGTTCAAGACCTCGCACTATGCCATCTGCACAGCATTCATGGCATTGAGCATGATGATTCCGGGCATGTTTGCCGGCTACATTCAGGAGGCTCTGGGCTACGCCAACTTCTTCTGGATGGTGATTGTCTGCTGTGCGGCTACCCTGCTGGTGACCTACTTTGCCGACCGTAAGATTGACCCCGACTATGGTCACAAGTGAGATTAATGGCAGATAAACGGTTATATCTCATCGCCGGGTGCAACGGAGCGGGCAAGACAACCATGCGGGAGTCGCTGCTAGGCCGTCTGCACTGTCACCACTGGGTCAGTGACGATGATATCGCCTATCGCTTGTCGCCGCATGCTCCCGAACAGGCTTTTGTCAGTGCTGGGCGCTTGATGCTTGAGCGCATTGAGCAGTTACTGGCCCAGGGAGAGACCTTTGCCATCGAGACCACACTGGCACCGCGATGCTTCGGCCGTGCGGTGATGCAGGCTCGGCAATGGGGCTACGAGGTTAACCTGTTGTTCTTCCATTTGCCTTCGTCTCAGTTGGCAGTCAGCCGTGTGAATCAGCGGGTGAGTCGGGGAGGACGCTATGTGCCAGCGCATGTGGTCGAGCGGCATTATCATGCTGGGTTGCGCAACTTGAAGCAACTCTACATGCCTCTGGTTGACCGATGGAAGATCTACACCCTTGAGGGTGGTGGCTATCGGTTGCTGGCCGAGGGGAAACAAGGAGAATCTTTAGAATCCAAAAAGATAAGTATATGAAACAGATAATTCTAGTTATTACAGTGGCTTTCGCGGTACTGACGATGGGTGCCGTGGTCAAGCCCGGCATCGAGGTGCTGCGCGATGGCGGCTTCAAGCAGTTGCAAGGCAAGCGTGTGGGACTGGTGACCAATCCTAGCGGCATCGACAACAACCTCAAGAGCACGGTCGACATCCTCAACGAGGCTCCGGGTGTCAAACTGGTGGCCCTCTACGGTCCCGAGCATGGCGTGCGTGGCAATGCTCATGCCGGTGACGCCGTGGGCGACGAGGTCGACCCCAAGACTGGTGTGAAGATGTATTCGCTCTATGGCAAGACCCACAAGCCCACTGCCGAGACGCTCAAGGACATCGACGTGCTGGTCTACGACATCCAGGACATCGGCTGCCGCAGTTACACCTTCTATGCCACGATGGGTGTGTGCATGGAGGCTTGTGCCGAGCATGGCAAGGAGTTCATGGTACTCGACCGCCCCAATCCGTTGGGCGGCAACAAGGTGGAGGGCAACCTTGTTGAGGACGGTTACTACTCGTTTGTGAGCAAGTATGCCATCCCCTACCTCTACGGCCTCACGCCCGGCGAATTGGCTCGTTTTCTCAATGGCGAGCACATGATCAAGGGCAAAGCCAACCTCACCGTCATTCCCATGGAGGGCTGGACGCGCGACATGAAGTTCCGCGACACGGGCATGCCCTGGGTGGCACCGTCGCCACAGATTCCGGCACCTGAGAACGCTTTCTTCTATCCTGTGAGCGGCATCTTGGGCGAACTCTACATCTTCAACACCGGCATTGGCTACACGCTGCCCTTTGAGTGCTTTGCCGCCTCGTGGATTGATGCCGATGCACTGTGCGAGCGCATGAATGCCCTCAACCTGCCGGGCATGCTGTTCCGCCCCATCAACTACAAGCCGTTCTTTGCCCTGAGTGTGGCGGTCGACAAGTCGTTGCAGGAAGTGCATGGTGTGCAGACCTACATCACCGACCTGGACAAGGCCAATCTGGTGCTGACGCAGTTCTACTTCTTGCAGGTCATCCACGAGATGTATCCCGACAAGCAGTTGTTTGAGCAGAACACCAAGCGTTACAATATGTTCGACAAGGTGTGTGGCACCAAGGAGATTCGTGAACGTTTCTGCAAGCGCTATCAGGTGGCCGACATCATCGACTACTTCAACAAGGACACCGAGGCCTTCAAGGCTCGTTCAGCCAAGTATTATCTGTATCAGTAACATCACTAGGTGTTCTAGAATATCTAGAGTCTCTAGACAATCTGGGAGGCAATGAAACAAGAGTATCAACAATTCGTTCGGCGCATCAAGGCGTTTGTCGACGGCGACCGCATCTACACCGATGACCTGCGTGTGCTGGCATGGGGTACCGATGCCGGCTTCTATCGTCACTTGCCGCAGGTGGTGGTGCGCAGTCGCGACGAGCAGGAGGTAAGCCGGTTGTTGGCCGTTGCCCACGAGATGCGGCTGCCCGTTACCTTCCGTGCGGCAGGTACAAGTCTCAGTGGACAGGCGGTGACCGACAGCATTCTCATCGTGGCTGGTAAGAACTGGGAGAACTATAGTATCTCGCCCGATGCCAAGACTATCACCCTTCAGCCAGGTCTGGTGGGGCACAAGGTGGATGAGATTCTGGATCCGTTGGGACGTACCTTCACGCCCGATCCGGCATCGAAGAACTCGGCCATGGTGGGTGGCATCGTCATCAACAATGCCTCGGGCATGAGTTGCGGCACACATGCCAACAGCGACCGCATCATGCAGTCGATGCGCATCGTGCTGGCCGACGGCACCATCCTCGACACTGGCGACGAGCGCAGCCGTGAACAGTTCAGGCAGACGCATCCTGAGTTTATCCGTGCTATCGAGCAGTTGCGTGATCGCGTGTTGGCCGACCCCGAACTCACCGAACGCATACGACGCAAGTATGCCATCAAGAATGTCACCGGTCTGAACATTTCGCCATTTGTGCGATTCACCGACCCGTTCGACATCATCACCCACTTGATGGTTGGCAGCGAGGGGACATTGGCGTTTGCTAGCGAGTTTACTATGGCCACAGGCCACTTGTCGCCCTACCGTGCCAGTGCCATGCTCTACTTCCAGCAGATGCGCACGGCTTGTGAGGCTGTGGTGGCCATGAAGCAGGGTCCAGTGCACTGCGCCGAGTTGCTCGACCGCAAGTCACTGGCCAGTGTTGATGACCAGACGGGCGAGAACCTGACAGCTGTGTTGGTGCAGACCTTTGCCGACTCTCAACAAGAGTTGGACGATAACATTGCCTCTATCAATCGCATCTTGGAGCCATACCCATTGTTTGTGCCGGCTCGCTTCACGAGCAATCCGGCCGAGTATGGCAAGTATTGGGCCATCCGCTCGGGCATCTTCCCCAGCGTGGGTGGCACGCGCCCGTTGGGCACCACGGTCATCATCGAGGATGTGGCATTCCACATCGAGGATTTGCCTGATGCCACTGTTGATCTGGCCAACATGCTCAACGAGCATGGCTATGATGATAGTTGCATCTATGGCCATGCCCTTGAAGGCAACTATCACTTCATCATCGCGCAGTCGTTTGACACACCTGAAGAAGTGGCGCGCTATCGCAACCTCATGGAGCAAGTGGTCAAGTTGGTGGTCGACAAGTACGACGGCTCGCTCAAGGCCGAGCATGGCACGGGCCGCAACATGGCTCCGTTTGTGCGCAAGGAGTGGGGCGATAAGGCCTATGACATCATGAGTGAGGTCAAGCGCATCTTTGACCCCGACGGCATTCTCAACCCCGGTGTCATCTTCAATGATGACCCCGATTGCTTCATCAAGGATGTCAAGCCCATGCCGATGACCAACGATCATGTGGACCGATGCATCGAGTGCGGCTTCTGCGAGGTCAACTGCGTGAGCAGTGGTTTCACATTGTCGAGCCGACAGCGCATCATTGTGCAGCGCGAAATCTCGCGGCTGCGTGCCACAGGCGACGACCCGCGACGGCTGGCACGGCTTGAGAAACAATATCGCTACTATGGCGAGCAGACCTGTGCTGCCGATGGCTTGTGCAGCACCTCATGCCCCATGAAGATTAATGTGGGCGACTTGACCCACGATTTGCGGGGGCAATCACGTCAACAAGGCACTGTTGCTCATCATGTGGGTGAGTTCTGTGCCGATTATTTCGCTGTCATCAAGGGTGGCGTCAAGTCGTTGCTTTATGTCGCCGATGCGGCTCATGCCATGCTCGGTGACAAGGGAGTGACCGCAATGGGCAAGGCCTTTCACAGCATCGGTGTCCCCCTGTGGACTCCATCGTTGCCCAAGCCTCATCGCATGGGTGCGAAACTTGCACAGGTTCAGCACCATGACCAGAAGGTTGTCTATTTCCCCAGTTGCCTCAACCAGATGATGGGACGCAGCAAGGGCGTTGAATGCGACCTGGTTGACACGGTCGTGGATTTCTTGCAGCGTGCGGGCTGGGAGGTCATCTTCCCCAAGAACATGAAGAGCCTGTGTTGTGGCATGATTTGGGAGAGCAAAGGTATGCCCGATGTGGCTGACCACAAACTCTGGGACCTTGAGGCTGAATTGTTTGAGGCCTCAGATGGCGGGCTATGGCCTGTCGTGTGCGATCAGAGTCCATGCCTCCATCGCATGCGTACACACATGACATCGGTCAAGCCACTAGAACTGATGGAGTTTATTCACGACCATGTGGCTCAGTCGCTCACATTCCATGCCACTGACGAACCGGTGATGCTGCACTTGACGTGTTCAACGCGCCTGATGGGAATCGACGGCAAGGTTCTAGACTTGGCACGACGTTGCTCGTCACATGTGGTTGTGCCCGATGGGGTGGGGTGCTGTGGCTTTGCAGGTGACAAGGGCTTTATTCATCCCGAACTCAATGCCTATGCCCTGCGCAACTTGCGCAAGGCTGTCGAGGCATCAGGTGCACGACGGGGTTTCAGCAACAGTCGCACGTGTGAGATAGGCCTCACCACGCACAGTGGCATACCCTATCAGTCGCTCATCTACCTTATTGACGAGGTCACCAAATAACATCTAGACTATCTAGAATTTCTAGACTATCTAGAACTTCTAGTTCATTTAAACAAAAGAGAATGAAAAAAGCAGACAACAAACGCCTCCTTGCAGTCGACATCTTGCGAGGCATAACCATCGCCGGCATGTTGCTGGTCAACAATCCTGGCACTTGGAGTCACCTCTATGCTCCACTTAGTCACGCCGAGTGGATTGGGCTCACACCAACCGACCTGGTGTTCCCGTTCTTCATGTTTGTCATGGGTGTGGCGATGTATTTCTCGCTGCGCAAGTTTGACTTCCGTCCCAGTGGTGCGCTGGTGTGGAAGATTTGTCGCCGCACCATCATCCTGTTCCTCATCGGTTGGGCGGTTCAGTGGTTCGGTATGTGGTTGCGTGGCTTGTATAACCCTGATAGCCATTTCTTTGTGCGTATGTTCGGCGATTTGCGCATTCTGGGTGTTTTCCAGCGTCTGGCATTGGTCTATTTCTTTGGCTCAATGATTGCCATCCTGTGCAAGACGCGGTGGATACCGTGGATTATCGGGTTGATACTTGTGGTTTATGTCGTCATTCTGGGTACTGGTAATGGCTATGACTTCTCACTCGACAACATTGTGTCGCGAGTTGACTTGGCTGTGCTGGGCGAGGATCACATGTATCATGAGCATGCCTTCGGCGAGAAACTTGCCCTTGATCCCGAGGGCATCTTGAGCACTCTGCCGTGCATTGCTCATGTTCTCATCGGTTTCATGATGGGCAAGATGCTGGTCGACATCCGTGACAACAACATCCGCATGGGCAAGGCTCTGCTGTGGGGCAGCATCATGTTGCTTGTGGGCTGGTTGGCACAGTATGGCATTCCTTGCAGCAAGAAGGTGTGGACCAGCAGTTATGTGCTCATCACTTGTGGCATGGCATCGTGCATTCTGGGTATTCTCATCTACTTTATCGACATCAAGGGACGCAAGCGCTGGTGCCGTTTCTTCCAGTCGTTTGGTGTCAATCCGCTATTCTGCTACCTCGTGGGCACGTTGCTGAGCATTGTCTTTGGTGCAGTGCGCTTTGGCGAGGCCGACGATGGCACGCCAGTCACCATCCACTCGCTAATCTACGACTTCTGGGAGTCATTGACCACTACTCCCGAGGCAGCCTCGTGCCTCTATGCCATCACCTTTGTGCTCATCACCTGGTGCTTTGGCTACATCCTCTACAAGAAGAAAATCTACATTAAGATATAAATGCTAATTGAGAATATCAAAGTTTCATTCTCATAATCAATCGAGACTTTGTCTCGGACAACAATGAAAAAATAATAACATAATAATATAGAATATGATTTTAATTGCTGACTGCGGGTCAACCAAGATTGATTGGTGCCTGCTTAACGGAAAAGAGAAGATCGCGCAGATTTTCACGACCGGTATGAACGCCCTCATGCTCACGCAGGAGGAGATGACCGAACGCATCCACACCGAGCTGATGCCTCATCTGGCTAGTTATAAGGAGATTGATGAGATTTACTACTATGGCGCCGGTATCATCAGTGACGAGATCAAAGGGCATGTGGTCAATGCACTCAAGGCCAACCTGCCCATGGCACAGCACATCGAGGTGGACAGCGACTTGCTCGCTGCCGCTCGTGCCTTGTGCCAGCATGAGCCGGGCATCGCATGCATCATGGGTACAGGATCCAACTCTTGCTACTATGATGGAGAGAAGGTTGTAGACAACGTGTCGCCGCTAGGCTACATCCTGGGCGATGAGGGCAGTGGTGCCGTGCTGGGCAAGCGCCTGGTGGGCGATGTGCTCAAGAAGCAGTTGCCCGAGCCCTTGTGCGAGGAGTTCCTTAAGGAATATGACCTTGACCGCACAAAGATTATCACTGCAGTCTACCGTCAGCCTGCCGCCAATCGGTTCTTGGCTCAATTTGGTCCGTTCTTGGCCAAGCACATCGACGAGCCTTCAATCCATGCATTGGTGTTGAGTTCGTTCACCGACTTCTTTGTGCGCAATGTGGCCAGTTACAAGGGCTATCAGGAGTTGCCTTGCAACTTCGTGGGCTCGGTGGCACATGTGTTTGAGCGTGTGCTGCATGAGGCTGCCGAGCCGCTGGGCATCACCATCGGCACCATCATCAAGAACCCCATGGAGGGACTTGTCAAGTATCATTCTAACTAATTAATAATTAAGAATTAATAATTAAGAATGTCGGGGCATTGCACCCTCATTGTCTACCGCTCATTATTAATTCTTAATTATTAATTCCAAATTATTCCCAATTTCCAAGAATTATGGCTTTTGTAAAGATAAGCGAGCAGGCTTCATTATATAATGACCTGGAGAAAAAGTCGGTGCATGAGTTGCTCACCGAGATCAATCAGGAAGACCACAAGGTGGCCGATGCGGTGCAGCTGGCAATCCCGCAGATTGAGAAACTGGTCATCAAGATCGTTGAGCGCATGAAGCGTGGTGGCCGCATCTTCTATATGGGTGCTGGCACATCGGGTCGGCTGGGTGTGCTCGATGCTAGCGAGATTCCGCCCACATTTGGTATGGATCCGGGATGGATTGTAGGCATCATTGCAGGTGGCGACCATGCACTGCGCCATGCCGTGGAGAATGCCGAGGATGACACCAAGCAGGGGTGGAAAGATCTGCTTGACCACAATGTCAATGACCGTGACACGATTATCGGTATTGCTGCCTCGGGAACTACGCCATACGTCATTGGTGCATTGCGTGATGCCCGTGCCCATGGCTGTCTCACTGCCTCTATCACCAGCAATCCTGATGCACCAGTGAGCGAGGTTGCCGAGATTCCCATTGAGATGATTGTCGGTCCTGAGTATGTAACCGGTAGTTCGCGCATGAAGAGTGGCACTGGCCAGAAACTCATCTGCAACATGATTTCGACCAGCGTAATGATTCGCATGGGGCGTGTCAAGGGCAACAAGATGGTCAACATGCAACTGACCAACCAGAAACTCGTGGATCGTGGCACGCGTTGGCTGGTAGAGTCGCTAGGTCTGCCCTATGATGATGCCAAGCGTCTGCTCTTGCTGCATGGGTCGGTCAAGAAGGCTGAGGATGCCTTCCGAAATAGTTAATGAGTTTATAATCAAAACTATCCCCTTGATGAAAAAGTGTATATTGCTGTTGGTTGTTGCATTGTCGGTGTTGACTGCGCTGGCACAGGCCAACCAAGATGTGTACTATGTGCGTCGAGTCACGCTGTTCGATCAGTTGCCTGTGGGCAAGAAGGATATCATCATGCTGGGCAACAGCCTGACAGATGGTGCCGAGTGGAATGAACTGCTCAATAACCGGCATGTCAAGAATCGTGGCATCGTGGGTGACATCATCCAGGGCTACTACGAGCGAATGGAGCCCATCCTCAAGGGGCAGCCTAAGAAAATCTTTATTTTGGGTGGTGTGAACGATGTGTCGCACGATGTGTCGGGCGACAGCATAGCCCGAGCCATGGAGAAGTTGATTGTACTCATCAAGACACGCAGCCCGCGCACCAAGATTTACTTGCAATCCATGCTACCGTTCAACAACGAGGTGCGCTTGTGGAAGTATCTTAAAGACCGTGAGCAGGTGGTGGTTGACGGCAACCGTGCGCTCGAGCAGGTCGCGCGTCGTCAAGGGGTGACTTGGATCAATCTCTATCCTCTGTTTGTCGATGACAATGACCGCCTGCGTGCCGAGTACACCAACGACGGCCTGCATCTGATGGGGCCAGCCTATCTCATCTGGCGCGACGCCATCAAGCCCTATATCTAGTAAGTGGTTTGTTCTAGGAGATCAAGGATAACATTGGGCTGGTGAACAATGGTGCCGGCATAGTACTCAACAAGTTCTTTCTCGGGGCGAAATCCCCACGTGACACCCACCGAGTCGATGCAGGCGCGGCGTGCAGTCTCCATGTCTACACCCGAGTCGCCCACATAGAGCACCTCGCTTTTGGGAACCTGTGCTTTGGCTAGGATACCAAACACAATCGAGGGGTCTGGTTTGACGTTGACACCATCGACTTGGCCCTGGATAGCCACAAAGTCGATGTCGCCGAAGTAGTGATTGATGATCTTCTGCACGGCGGCATCGTATTTGTTGCTGGCAACAGCCACTTTTACATCCTGGTCACGCAGGTCGCGCAGCAATTCGGGTATGCCCGTGTAGGGTTTGGTGCAGTCGCAGCAATGCACATCATAGAATTCCCTGAAGTCTTTCAATAACGTGTCGATTATGGCAGGTGTACGATTGTCCTCTGGCAGGACACGGGTGATGAGCCGCCGCACACCGTTGCCCACAAAGAAAGGATAGGAAGCAATGGTGTGTGTGGGTAATCCATTCTTCTCCAGTGCATAGTTGGCGGCATGACCCAAATCTTCAATGGTGTTGAGCAGGGTGCCGTCCAAGTCAAATATCACGAGTTTTTTCATAATTGTATTAAATCTATCAAGCGTTCATCAGAAGGGGTAGCCCACCGAGAAGTGGAACTCACCGTCGCGGCTGAACTTGGGATGAATCAGGGGCCATGGTTCCTGGTCTTGTGCGGGATTATGAGCCTTCATGCCCATGTCGAGGCGCAGCAAGAAGTAGTTAAAGTCGAGGCGGATGCCTAGGCCATAGGCCAGCGCAATCTCCTTGTAGAATTTGTTGAACTTGAATACACCGCCAGGCTGGTTCTCATAGTCGCGAATGGTCCAGATGTTGCCTGCATCGATAAACAAGCCCAACTCGATGACCCAGAAGAGTTTGGCGCGGTATTCTATGTTCATGTCCAGGCGGATGTCGCCACACTGGTAGATAAAACTACTTTGTGACTTGGAGGCGTTGAAGCTTCCAGGTCCCAACGTGCGCACACCCCAACCTCGCACACCATTGGCTCCACCGGCATAAAATCGTTTCTCGAAGGGCAGCACTGTGCTATTGCCGTAGGGCACAGCGACGCCAGCTCCCACATGGAATGCTAGCGAGTTGCGCGAGTTGAAGAAATGCGTGTAGGCAAAGTCGCCTTCGGCCTTGACATACTGCGCATAGCGAATGCCAAACACCTTGTAAGAATCATCGTCGTCATGCTTCTGCCCCGTCAACTTCGAGATGCTATAGAGCAGATTGCCAGCGGTCTCGGCGGCAGCGCGGATGGTGTAGACATTGGACTGGAATCCTTTGTTCAATGGTCCAGGCTGCACCTTGTTGGTCTTGTAGAAGTTGTAGCCCATGCGCATGATGAAGTGGTTCTCATAGCTGTAGCGCAACAGTGGGTTCTTGATGCTGTCCAGAAAGTTGCTTCGACTCTTGGGCAGGTACACATAGTTCAGGTCCACCAGATTGAAGGTGTGACGCATGCGCGCTTGTTGCTCAGTCCAGATGTATCGCCATGCTGCACCGGCAATGACGCGGGTGTACTCGGGACGCGTCTGGTAGTTGAAGCTTGTGGCCAGTTCGGTTGAAGCCTGTATTTTTCGCTTGAACTCTTTGGATAAGAAGGGGAATTTGAACTTGGGATAGGTGATGCCCACCTCGGCGGCATACTCCGAGTAATTGTTGTTGATGAGGCCGTTGAGGTTGCCCGAAAGGCTCTCATAGCTCATGCGGAACTTGGCATTGAGTGTCTCTGACCCCTTGATGAGGTTGCGGTGCTGATAGTCAAGCCCGATGCCGAAGCCCAAGTCTCCCTCGCTGTTGGTGCCCTCAAGTGAGACCGAGATCGCCTGAGATTTGTCGGGTTGCAGCAGCACATAGGTGTCAAGCCAAATCTTCCCGTCAAACTCGCCCACAGGACGAACCTCGATGTTAATGAACTTGACGATGCCTAGCCGGCCCAGTGCTTTGTAAGTGCGGTCGACATCTGCCGAGTTGTACTTCTGTCCTGGTGTGATGAAGTTGCACTCGTCGATGACCTTGCTGCGCAGGTAGGTCTCGTGTTCGTGCAAGATGGTCAGGTCGCCATAGTGTGTCGTGTCAGGAGCATAGTATCCTTCATGCATCAGCACGGGGTCATAGTTGGTGATATAGGTCACATTGCGCACATAGAATGGGCGATGCTCGGTGTAATAAGGCATCCGCTCACTGTGGTAGGGCTGTCGTGTGTTGAGTGTCAGGTCTACCTCCAGTGAGCCAGCTGCCGTGTCGGCATCGAAGGTGACATACTCCTTGCCGAAGGCATAGTAGCCATGCCGGCGCAGGCTCTCGGTGATGGTCTGCCGCCATGCGTCCAACTTGTTGTGATCTAGCAGCGAACCCACATGGATAGGGGCAAGGGCTGTGTCGGCCAGGATGATGCGCCGCAGCGAATCGTCAGGTATGTTGTAGCCAATGCTGCGGATGCGATATGGCTCACCCAGAGTGATGTCATAGTCGACCCGTGCCTTGCGTTTGGCACTGTCGGCATTCACACGATAGGTCACTACGTTATTCATGTATCCACGGTTGCGCAGTGCCATGTTCAGTTGTCGCGAACTGGCCTCTGTCAGGGTGCTGTCGTAGATGACTGGCGGTGCGCCCACGCGTCTGATCCACCGATTGAACCAGTTGCTCGAGTCGCGCCCACTCAGGTTGTAGATGGCCAGTTGCAACTTCATGCCACCCAGCACCTTGTGGTTTTCGGTCTGGCGCAAGTAGTTGGTGAGTTCTGATGCCACGACATCCTTGTGCTGTTGTGCATCGCTGATATTGATGCGTGTGCGGTCCAGTAGCAGTTGCCCTTGTGGCACATGCTTGGTCGAGGCGCACGACACTGCAGCAACGCACAATGCACACTGCACAATGCACATCACCCATTGTTGCAGGTGTTGCCTCGACCACATCAGCGTATTTCTGCTCCAGACAGCCAACTTTAAACTATTTACGGTTAACGATATCGCCTATCTTGTGACTTGGAAGTTGGCGTTGTTCTGGTCAATCACAGTCAAGAAGTTGGGATAACGGCGCGCGAGTTTGAGGTTGACATAGGGGGTCTCATTCTCCAGCAGTTGGTGAATGCTGCCATATCCGTTGGCCAGTGCGCTGCGCAGATAGTCGACCGACTTGTCCTTGTCACCAGCCTCGTAGTCGCCGATGCAACTAAGCAGGGCTGATGCCGTGATGTAACTTTGACCACCGACAATCTTGTTGTCTTGAATAATCTGGTTGGCCCACTGGCGTGCCTCGTCGTCGCGTCCCAGTTCGTGTAGGGCAAAGCCGCGCAGACTGTTCATGTCACTGCCGCAGTCCAGCACTTGTGCAAAGGTCTTGTTGGCTGCGGTGGGATTGTTCTGGCGATACTTCTGAATCCATCCCTTGAGCAGCAGCGCCTCGACATTCTTGTTGTTGATGCCAAGCAGGTTGGCGAGTTTGTCCATAGCCTTCTGGTCAGCACGCAGGTCGGTCAGCAGCCGTGCTTGTGCGAGCAAGACGTCTTGGTTGTTGGCATCCAGTTTCAATGCCTGGTCCAGTGTGGCTTGTGCATCGTTGGTCTTTTTAAGGGCCTGTTCGCATTGTGCCTTGAGGATGTAGTAGGCAGGATCTTGCTCGTCGAGCATGGCGATGGCCTTGTTGACTGCCGTCAGGGCCTCGTCATATTTGCCGAGTTCAAACAAGCACTTGCCCTGGTAGTAATAGATGCTGTGATAGTCATAGAGTTGATTATCGATGATGCGGTTCAGGCTCCACAGTGCTTGACCATAGTGATTCTGCCGCATGGCGATGATGGCACGCACATAGTGGAACATGCCCACGCGCGGAGCCTGGTCGCTGCTTGTGGCCAGGATGTTCATCACCTCGCTATAGTGCTCGTCGCTCAGGTTGATGAGCGCGCGCATGGCTTTACCCTCGTCGTTGCCCACACTCATGGCCGAGACCATGTCTTGTGCGGCTTGTTCATATTGCTGCGAGCGCAAGAGAATATCGGCTCGGTTGAGGTAGACCTGCGGATTGGCGGTGAACAGGTTCACAGCCTTGTCGCAGTAGTCGTATGCCTTGCCGAAGTTGTTGCGGGCCACCTCGACGCGTGCCAACCAGTAGTGGGCGTCGTAGTTCATGGGCGTGTCGCGCAAGATGGTTTTGAAGTTCTGCTCGGCGGCATCCATGTCACCCAGGTTGTAGCATGCCTTGCCCATCAGGTCGATGAGTGCCATCGACTTGGGGTTGATCTCGGCTGCAGCCTGCAACGACTCTACTTCGTCTTCATACTTGTCCAGGGCGGCCTGTGCACGTGCTTTGAGCATGTAGGTGTCAAATCTCATCTCTTTGCTCTTGTCGGGCAGTTGTCCCAGCACGATGTCGGCATCGTCGATGGCTTTCTGATAGTCACCGTTTAGATAGAGCTGGTTGGCGCGTGCAAATCTTGTCTCATAGTCATCGGGGTTCTCGGCCACCGCCTTGTCATAGACGTCCATGACGGCAGTCTTGATGCGCTGGCGCACGCGTTCGTCATCGGCGGCAGTTTGTGCCGACACTTGGATGACACACAGGGCTAGCAGTGCTGCCCAAAGAATTCTTCTCATTTTCATTTATGTTTGTTGTATTACTATTTCATTTAGAAGCCAAAATGGCATCAGGGTTTAATCACTCATGACACGGTTGCGCTATTTGCTGAGTTGGTTGATGGTGCGGCGCAGGGTGGCGCAGCGGGTCAGCAGACCTTCAAGCAGGTCGAGTCGCAGCATGTTGGCACCGTCGCTCTTGGCCACCGAGGGGTCTTGATGAGTCTCCAGGAAGAGGCCGTCGGCTCCCACTGCAATGGAGGCTCGTGCCATGAGTTCGATAAACTCGGGCTGGCCGCCTGTTACACCCTTGGTCTGGTTGGGCTGTTGCAGCGAGTGGGTGATATCGACAATCACGGGGGCATACTGTTGCATGACCTTGACACCACGGAAGTCGACCATCAGGTCTTGGTAGCCGAAGGTGGTGCCACGCTCGGTGATTGCAACATCGTCGTTGCCTGCTTCACGCACCTTCTGTACGGCAAACTGCATGGCATCGGGCGAGAGGAACTGGCCTTTCTTGATGTTGACCATGCGGCCGGTGCGTGCTGCGGCAACGAGCAGGTCGGTCTGTCGGCACAAGAAGGCTGGTATCTGTAGCACATCGACATACTCGGCTGCTATGGGCGCCTCTTCGGCAGTGTGGATGTCGGTCACGACAGGTATGTTAAAGGTCTCGCGCACCTTTCGCAGGATTTTCAGGGCCTTCTCATCGCCGATGCCCGTGAACGAGTCGATGCGCGAGCGATTGGCCTTGCGGTAACTGCCCTTGAACACATACGGAATGCCCAGACGTGAGGTGATGTTCATCGCCTGCTCGGCAATGTCCAGTGCCATCTGTTCACCCTCAATCACGCAAGGGCCTGCCAGCAAGAAAAACTGTTCGGATGATGTCAGTTGTTGTATCATTACATCTACATTTATGCTATCAATTCTATTTCATTTGGTCAACGGTGTGGATAGTGGCGCATGCCATGACAGCTGCAGTCTCGGTGCGCAGGCGGCTCTCGCCCAGCGTCACAGGGATGAATCCTGCTGCCAGGGCGGCTTCTACCTCCTGTGGACTGAAATCACCCTCGGGACCGATGAGCACCTGAACGTCAGTGTCTGGCTTGAATTCTCGTGCCAGCGACTTGCGCTGTTCACGCGGCAGCATGGCATCGCAGTAGGCTATGAAGCGTTGTCCGTCGAAGGGGGTCTTGATGACCTGCATCACCGATGTCATCTCATCGCATTGAGGCAGGCAGGCTCCTAGCGACTGCTTCATGGCAGCCACCATCACACGCACCAGGCGCTCGGTCTTGAGCGTAGTGCGCTCGCTGTTGTGCCCGTGCAGAGGGATGAAGCGGTCAATGCCCATCTCGGTACACTTCTCCACAGCCCATTCCAGCCGATCCATGTGCTTGGTGGGTGCCACGGCCAGCACAATGCGGTGCCCCCAGTAATTGGGGGCTGCGGTGGCCTCGACCACCTCGACACTGCAACGCTTGGGGTGCGCCAGAGTGATGCGCACGATGTAGCACATGCCCTGGCCGTCGACCACCTCGATGAGGTCGCCCTCGGCCAGGCGCAGTACTTTGACGGCGTGCCTTGATTCATCCTCACTCAGCGTGAGCGTCTTGGCTATGTCAGGTTGATAGAAACGATTCAATTCTGAATTTAGAATTTGAATTTAGAATTAAGAATTTAGAATTAAGAGAGTGTGTCGATCTTTAAATTCTTAATAATTAATTCTTAATTCTTAATTAAAAACGATTACTTCTGCTCGGGCTCGTGTTTGTACTGGAACAGGAACATGAACGCCACGGCCACCACCAGGGCGAAGCCTGCAAAGATGAACCATGCGCTCTGCCAGTCGCCCATCAGGTAGCCAGCATCGTTCCATTGGCAGTAGTGGTCGATGACCTTGCCGGCAGCCAGCGTCCCGATGGTGGCACCCAAGCCATTGGTCATGAGCATGAACAATCCCTGGGCCGAAGCCTTCACATTGGGGGCACACTCCTTGTCGACAAATAGTCCGCCCGAGACATTGAAGAAGTCAAAGGCTACGCCGTAGACGATGCACGAGCCGATGAACAGCAGCACACCAGGCATGGCAGGATTGCCCAGCCCGAAGAAACCGAAACGCAGCACCCATGCAAACATGGCGATGAGCATCACCACCTTGATGCCATACTTGCGCAGGAAGTAGGGTATGAGCAAGATGCAAAGTGCCTCGGCAATCTGCGAGAGCGAGATCAGCATGGTGGCATTGTTGGCACCGAACGAGTTGGCCATGGCGGCATCAGCACTGCCCTTGAAACTGGTGAGGAACGGTGTGGCATAGCCATTGGTCACTTGCAGCGACATGCCCAGCAGAGCCGAGAAGATGAAGAAGAGAGCCATCTTCTTGGTCTTGAACAACTTGAAGGCATCCAAGCCAAACGACTCGGCCAGCGACTGTGCGGGTTTGGGCTGAATCTTGCACTGCGGCAGGGTGAAGCAGTAGCAGAAAAGCACGACGCTCAACACACCCGACACCAAGAATTGATGTTGAGTGTACTGGAACTTGTTGGCGTTCTCGGCCAGGGTGAAGAAAAAGCCATTATCGAGGGTGGCGCAATTGACAAACCACATGGTGGCGATGAAACCCACGGTGCCAAACACGCGGATGGGCGGGAAGTCCTTGACCGTGTCCATACCGGCATCCTTGAGGATGGTGAAGGCTGTGGTGTTGCTCAATGCCAGAGTGGGCATGTAAAATGCTACGCTCAGCGTATAGAGGGTGATGAATGCTGCCTTGTTGGGCTCGGCTGCGTTGCTGCCCATCATGAACAGACCAATCATGGCTGCACCTGCCAGCAGATGGCAGATGCCCAACAGCCGCTGGGGTTGGATCCACTTGTCGGCAACGATGCCCATGATGGTGGGCATAAAGATTGAGACGATGCCCTGGATGGCATAGAACCAGGAGATTTCGCCTCCCATGCCAGCCTTTCCCAGATAGTTGCCCATGCAGGTGAGATAGGCTCCCCAAACGGCGAACTCCAGGAAGTTCATCACGATAAGTCTTAACTTAATATTCTTCATAATTGAGTGTGATTGATGATTAATATTTCCTTAATTTCGGCAACAAAGATAGTAAAAATGTCAGGATTGTTGCGTCTTCTGCTCGATGATTTTTTTGATTTCGGCTGCCTGTTCATAGTTTTCCTCGTCGATGCACTGTTGCAGTCGAGCCTCTAGTCGCTCAATGGGCAACTCGTCGAGAGACAGGGAGTCGAGGTGCGTAATGGGGATGCCGTCCTCATCGGGGAGGAAGCCTGCCCGGCTCAGGATGTCGCGGTCGATGTAGATGGGGCATCCCACCCTGACGGCCAATGCCACCGCGTCGCTTGTGCGGGCATCCATGTCGTGGACAGTGCCGTCGGCACCGGTCAAGCGGATGTGTGAGGCAAACACACCGTTCTCAAAACTGTATATCTCGACTTGCTCGGGAAAGATGGCAAAACGATGAAAAATGCTCACCATCAAGTCGTGGGTCAGGGGACGTGGCGGAGTGATGCCTTCAAGTTTGACGGCGATGGACTGTGCCTCGGCCATACCAAGCACAATGGGTAGGCGCAAGGGGCCATTCTTCTCCTCCAAGAGCATGGCGTATGCCCCTGTCTGTAACTGATTGCGGGTGATGCCCAGTAATTTGAGTTCGACTCTTTCCATTCTTGTATCTTGCTTCTTGCTTCTCTCACGCGGTAATTACTCCGCTACCATAGCATAGGTGGCCCTGCGCATCGTAGATGACAGCAAATTGGCCGGGTGCTATGCCCTGCACGTCTTGTTCGCTCTCGATGCGCCACTCATGGGCGGCAACGTGAGTAAACTTGGCGTGAAACAGGGTGGGAGTGTGGCGGTTCTTGAATGTGATGTCATGCGGGCCTTCCTGTCCTTGCCATGGATTGCCGCTGACAAAGTGCATCTCGTCAAGGCTGATGGTGCGACCATACTGCTTGTCGGTGCCGTAGCCCTGACTGACATAGATGACGTTGTCGTGTACGTTTTTCTTGACCACATACCATGGCCCGCCGCTCAGCCCTAAGCCTTTGCGCTGCCCGATGGTGTGGAACCAATATCCGTGGTGTTCGCCCAGTTTGCGACCGGTCTCAATCTCGATGATGGGACCGTTTTTCTCGCCCAGGTGACGGCGGATGAAGTCGTTATAGTTGATCTGCCCCAAGAAGCAAATGCCCTGACTGTCGCGGCGTTGCGCGTTAGGCAGATGTGCCTCTAGCGCAATGCGGCGCACCTCGGACTTGGGCAGATGGCCGATGGGAAACATTAAATGACACAACTGGTCGTAGGTGATCTGTGCCAAGAAGTCGGTTTGATCCTTGACAGGGTCAACGGCGGTAGCCAGATATTTCACGCCATCGACCTCACAGGTGGTGGCATAGTGGCCTGTGGCGGTCATGTCAAACTCGTGGCCCCAACGCTGCTCGAAGTATCCAAACTTGATCATGCGGTTGCACATCATGTCGGGGTTGGGTGTCAGGCCCGCCTTGACGGTGCGCAACGCATACTCCATGACGTTGTCCCAGTACTCCTGGTGCAGCGACACGACCTCCAGTTTCAGACCATACTTGCGGCAGATGAGTGTGCACATCTCAATGTCCTCGTCGGCACTGCAGTCACCCTCGCCATTGTCCATGCCGATGCGTATGTAGAACGGGTGCAGTTCGTGCCCCTGCTCCATGAGCTGGTGCACGACCACGGCGCTATCCACGCCCCCCGATATTAAAACTGCAATTTTCAATTTTCAATTTTCAATTGAATAAAAGATTAGGCTTTTTCGATGATTTCGTTGTCATCGTTGGTCTCGATGAGATGAACCGAGATGATATAGTCTAGCGAAATCTTGCCGGGTCCCGAGAGGAGAATGAACAAGAAGATGCCAATAAACATCACAGGATAGCCTGGCTGGAACGTAAACAAGGTGGGTGTGACGGTGTCGTATGATGAGAACACAATAGACTCGGCTAGACACATCACAACCAGTGGTGGAATCACCGCAATGCGCGTGAGGAATCCCAGAATGATGAAGGCTGCACACAAAGCCTCGATGATGAGCAGGATGGTCATCGATGTGGCTGGATCCATGCCCCAAAAACCGGGAAACTCGGCAGGCAGATGCCCCAAATCCAAAAACTGGCGCACACACACATGCAGGAACATCACACCTACAAACAAGCGGAGAAACAGTCGCGACAGGTTACTATAAGTGTAGCCTGTACAGAACAGCATAATTTTCTTGAACATTTCCCTCATAGTTGTTAAATAAATCTAAATTATTGTCAGTTGGTCAATCCTTCTTTGAATTCGTCGACCGAGATGTTTTTGGTCATCAACAGGAGGTCACGACCCACAATGTAGCAGCACGGCAGGGCGCGAAAGTCGTAAATCTCTAGTGCCTGTTCACTGCAGGTGTTGATCCATTTCTTAGGCATTGTTGCCGCAAAATCTGCCTGATACTTGCCCAAATAGATACTGATGACCTTGACCACCCCTTCGTCAATGAGCGACTCGAGGTTGGCATCGGCGCTGAGGCGGGTGCGGCCGATAGACGAATCCACACCGTCGGCATAGAAGAACATGACTGTCGTGGTGGTGTCGCACAGGGCCGATAGTTTCTGTTTGCTGCCATCGGCCATCACCATTTCGATGTCAGGCAGTGCCTTTTGCTCCTGGCATGAGTTGATGCGTGACAACTGGTCGGCATAGTAGGTGCGAACTTCCTTCTTCAGTGTCTTGTTGTTGGCCAATGCCTTGGCAAACTCGACATAGACCTCATCGCTGTAGTAGACAGCCGTGGGATAGTATAGCGACAATTCGGCCGCTTTGCCCACTTTGAGCAGGTTGGGCGTGTTGCTGCGTGCCTTGTTCATCAATTCGCCAATCGAGGTCATCACCACATTGCGGTTGGCAAACTGGAAAAACTCGACAAAGTCGCGGAACGCCCTGAGAAAGTCATCGTCGTTGGCAATGGGCTTGCTGATGTCGTAGTTGTCCCAGAAGTGCTGGCAGATGTAGTTGCAACGGCTCTCGAGCGTGGTGCATGTGTCAGGAGCCACGGGATAGGCAAACGGAGTCTTGGGGGCTTCGTCTTGGGCCAGGGCTGTCATTGTTGACAGTGAGAGTGTTAGCGCAATGAATGCGCTCAAAATTCGCTTCATGCTGTAATGTTGTGTAGAATTAACCGACTAAATTACTGCTAAATTGCCGAATATGCAGCATTCAAGGGCCAAAAACTGAATTTGTACAACATTTTTTAAGGAACGACGGGGCTGTTTCAAGATGTTTTTGTAACTTTGCGCCCATTATGACACCAGAAGAGAAACTGAAAATCGAAGAAAACATCGTCAAGATGCTTAAGACGGTCTTTGACCCCGAGATACCCGTTGATGTCTATAGCCTGGGCATGGTCTACAAGATTGACCTCCAAGATGATGGAGTGGTCAATATTGACATGACGCTGACTGCCCCCAACTGTCCGGCTGCCGACTTCATTTTTGAGGACGTGCGCCAGAAGGTGGAGAGTGTCGAGGGGGTCACTTCGGCCAATGTCCAGTTGGTCTTTGAACCCGAGTGGGACATCCGCATGATGACCGACGAGGCTCGGCTTGAGCTGGGCATGATGTAACTGTTGATGGCAAGAAACAAGACATACTTCATCAGCGACTGCCACTTGGGTGCTGGTTATGTGACCGACCATCGTGCCCATGAGGCCAGGGTGGTTCGATTCCTTGACCACATCAAGGGCGATGCCACTGCCCTCTACCTGTTGGGTGACATCCTCGACTACTGGTATGAGTTCCGTTCGGTAGTGCCTCGTGGACATGTACGCTTTCTGGGCAAACTCGCCGAGCTGGCCGATGCTGGCGTGCGCATCACTTGGATGACCGGCAACCACGATGTGTGGCTGTTCGACTATCTGCGCGATGAGGTGGGCCTGACGGTGCTGCGTCATGCCACGACGGTCGAGGTCGACGGCAAACCGTTTTTTGTCTCGCACGGTGACGATGTGGGCTATCAGCGACCCATGTACAGGTTCATGAAGTGGTGCTTCACCAGCCGTCTGTGCCAGACACTATATGCCTCGGTGCATCCGCGGTGGACAACTCAGATTGCCACTGGTTGGAGCACCAACAATCGCACCACGCGCCGCAGCGAGGACGAGGAGCGTGAGAAGGTGGCGTCGGCAGGCGAGTTGCAGCGATTTGTCGAGCAGCATCATCGCGAGCACCCCGAGGTGGAGCATTATGTTTTCGGGCATCTGCATTTAGCCGATCAGATCGAGGTCGATGGTGCGCAGGTGACCTTTTTGGGCGACTGGATTCGGCAAGACACCTACGCGGTGTTTGACGGACAGTGCTTGTCGTTGCATCATTTTCCAGAAGATAATCCAACATGAGAAATATCACCATCATCGTTGCCGGTGGTTCGGGAACCCGATTTGGCGCATCCCTGCCCAAGCAATTCTTGCTTCTGGCTGGCAAGCCTGTGCTGATGCGCACCCTTGAGGCATTTGCCTTGCAATCCAGCGAAATCATCGTGGTTTTGCCTGAGGCTCATCAGGCCTTGTGGCAACAATTGTGCGATGAGCACCGTTGTTGTGTCGCTCACCGTGTGGTGGGTGGTGGTGACACTCGCTGGCAGAGCGTGAAGAATGCGCTTGACACCCTTGTGGTCGAGCCTGGCGATGTGATTGCCGTGCAAGATGGTGTTCGACCCTTGTTGTCGCAGCACCTGGTCGAGCGGGCCTTTGCTGTGGCGCGTGAGTGCGGCAGTGCTGTGCCTGCTGTGCCTGTGACCGACTCCATCCGTCAAGTTGAATCCGACGGCACGAGCCACATTGTGCCACGTGCCGTGTTGCGTGCCGTGCAGACACCGCAAGTCTTTGACGCAGTGAAGCTCAAGTCGGCTTATGAGTTACCATTCCAATCCTTTTACACCGATGATGCATCGGTCTATGAGCAGGCAGGGAATCGAGTCACGCTCATCGATGGCGAGACCACGAACATCAAGATAACTCACCCCAGCGACCTCGTGCTGGCGCAAAATCTGCTGAGCGATGAATGACGGTTTGCGGCGAATGGATGTGCAATATCTGGCAGGTGTCGGCCCCAAGCGTGCTGAGTTGCTGCGCCAGGAACTGCACATTACCACATTTCACGACCTGCTCTACTACTTCCCTTACCGCTATGTAGACCGCAGCACCATCCACCACATCAATGAGATAGATGGCGAGATGCCTTACATTCAGTTGCGGGGACGGTTTGTCACGTTCAACGCTGTCGGCGAGGGACGCAGACGGCGGTTGCAAGCCTTGTTCACCGACGGCACTGGCACCATCGAGATTGTGTGGTTCAATCGCATCAAGAGCATTCAGGATAATTATCATGTGGGGGTTGAATATCTCCTCTTCGGCAAGCCGACACAGTTTCAGAACCACTATAACATCGTGCATCCCGAGGTGGATGTCTATAAGCCCGAGACGGCGGCGCAGGGGCTGCAGGGCGTCTATAGCCTAACCGAAAAATTGACCAACCGCCAGTTCACGTCGCGCACCATGAGGCGACTGGTGAGCAACCTGCTCAAGACGCCTGCAGTGCAACATGTGGCCGAGACCTTGCCACGTCAGTTGTTGGTCAGGCGCAATCTCATGTCATTGTCTCAGGCACTGGTTAACATGCACATCCCTGCCAATGTGCGTGACTTGCAGCGAGCACAGTTCCGCATGAAGTATGAGGAACTCTTCTTCTTGCAACTAAACATCCTTAAATATATTAAAGGTAGGGAAGAGCGCCGTGTGGGATTTGTCTTCGGGCATGTGGGTGACTACTTCAATAACTTCTACAACCATGTGTTGGCATTTCCGCTGACAGGTGCGCAGAAGCGTGTCATCCGCGAGATGCGGCATGACATGGGCAGCGGACGGCAGATGAACCGCTTGCTTCAAGGTGATGTGGGCAGCGGCAAGACCATTGTGGCATTCATGACTGCACTCATCGCGCTCGACAATGGCTATCAGGCCTGCATCATGGCTCCAACCGAGATTTTGGCGACCCAGCATCACGAGACCATCAGCGCGATGGCCGATCGCATTGGGGTCAAGGTGGCATTGCTCACCGGCAGCACCCGCAAGAAGGAGCGCGACCGCATCCACAAGCAACTGCTCAACGGTGAACTGCAGATACTCATTGGCACCCATGCACTCATCGAGGATGTGGTGCAATTTCGCAACCTGGGGCTTGCAGTCATTGACGAGCAGCACCGTTTCGGAGTGGCTCAGCGTGCCAAGTTGTGGCGCAAAAACAGCACGCCGCCTCATGTGCTGGTGATGACGGCGACACCCATCCCCCGCACGCTAGCGATGACGGTTTATGGCGACCTGGATGTGAGTGTGATTGACGAGTTGCCACCCGGTCGCAAGCCTGTGACGACCATCATGCGCTATGACAAGGATCGTGAGGCAATGTATCACTTCGTGGGTCAGCAGTTGCGTCAAGGGCGCCAAGCCTATATCGTCTATCCGCTCATCGAGGAGAACGAGAAATTGGATCTGCGTGCGCTCGAAGAAGGGTTTGAGATTGTTCAAGAAACTTTTCCGAGCTATCGGGTGGCAATGGTGCATGGACGCATGAAACCGGCCGAGAAAGATCATCAGATGGAACTGTTTGCCTCGCACAAGGCCCACATTCTGGTGGCTACCACGGTCATCGAGGTGGGCGTGAATGTGCCCAACGCCAGTGTGATGGTCATTGAGAATGCCGAGCGCTTCGGGCTGTCGCAGTTGCACCAACTGCGGGGCAGGGTAGGGCGCGGTGCCGATCAGAGTTATTGCATCCTGATGACTAAGTATGAGTTGAGCCATGACACACGTCACCGCTTGGAGGTGATGACGCAGACCAACGATGGCTTTATTGTCGCCGAGGAAGACATGCGACTGCGTGGCCCGGGTGACATGGATGGAACGATGCAGAGCGGTGTGGCGTTCAATCTGCAGGTGGCCAATCTGGCACAGGACGGACAGATTGTGCAACTCACCCGCGACGATGCCGAGGCCTATCTTGCTCAGGATCCCGACCTGTCATCGCCCGAGGGGCGGTTGATCGATCAGCATCTGCGGGTCATCTTCGACAAGCAACAGTCGTGGAGCGAAATCTCATAACTTTTAAGGAGGTTCAGCCGTTACTTTAGCCTAATTCACGATTCTCAATTTTCAATTCACAATTATCAATTAAGAAAATACAATAAACTGCGCAAATTGTAGTTTATCCTTTATAAACACAATTTTCATCACGACAATGAAGATCAAATATTCGATATTAACACTGGCTTTGACTGGCAGCCTGATGGCATGGGCACAATCGGGCGACATCAAGAATGATGAGTTTAACCCTATCACAACGGGCGTGACATCATTGAGCATCACCCCCGATGCGCGTGGTGCGTCGATGGGCGACCTGGGAGCCGCTACCGACCCTGATGTCAACTCACAATTCTGGAATCCGTCGAAGTATGCGTTTGCTTATAGCAAGGCTGGTGTGGCATTGAGTTATACTCCCTGGTTGCGCAAGATTGTCAATGACATCTATCTGGCCAACCTCACTGGTTACATGAAGATTGGTAGTGCCGACAATCAGGCGGCGAGTCTGTCGCTCCGCTATTTCTCGTTAGGCGAGATCCAGACCAGTGACTATGGAGGTGCCGCGATGGGTACGATCAACCCCTTTGAGATGGCGGTAGACGTCGGCTACTCTCGCAAGTTGTCCGAGAAATTTGCTATGGGTGTCGTGTTGCGCTACATCTACAGCGACTTGGGATATGGCAGTTACAGCATGGACTCGCCCGACCAGGGCAAGGGATCGTCGGCGTTCTCGGCCGACCTCTCGGGCTACTATACCACCTATCCGGTGATTGGACGCAACGAGTGCCAGTGGTCGTTGGGATTCAACCTGTCGAACATCGGCTCGAAGATTTCGTACAATGGTGGCAATGACCCCGCCTTCTTGCCTGCTAACCTCAAGTTGGGTACGGCTTTCACATTCCCTCTGGCCGACTATCATAACCTGACTCTATCGGTTGATGCCAACAAACTTCTGGTGCCGGCCAAGCCTCGTAACACTGACCCTAAGTATTATACCGAGGACGGAAGTTATAATCAGGAGGCATACAGTCAGGACGAGCAGGCATGGAAGGACAAGTCGTCGATCTCGGGTATCTTCGACTCGTTCAAGGACAACCCCTTGAAGCGCATCACTTATTCGGTGGGTGCTGAATATGCCTATAACCAGCAATTCTTCCTGCGTGGTGGTTACTACTATGAGAGCAAGTTCAATGGCGACCGCCAGTACTTCGGTCTGGGTGCCGGTTTCTCGCTCAATGTCATCCGTCTGGATGCAGCCTACATGATAGCCACGGCTCAGAACTCGCCACTGGACCAGACTTTGCGCTTCACACTGTCCTTCGACATGGACGGCATCCGTGGTCTCTTCGGTCGCAACTGATTCTTTAGACATAAGAACAAAAGGGCATGAGGTTTTTGTCCTTGTGTCCTTTTGTCTTTTTAACTCTGAATGACAATGACAAGAATAGGATTTGGGTACGATGTGCATCGCCTGGTGCCGGAGCGTGAATTATGGCTGGGCGGTGTCAAGATTGAACATGAGTTGGGACTGCTGGGGCACAGCGATGCCGATGTGGTGATTCATGCCCTGTGCGATGCACTGCTGGGTGCAGCATGTCTGCGCGACATTGGCTACCATTTTCCCGACACCGACCCGCGCTACAAGGGCATCGACAGCCGCAAACTGCTGCGCGAGGTC
Source organism: Porphyromonadaceae bacterium UBA4262 (assembly GCA_002396085.1). Taxonomy (GTDB): domain Bacteria; phylum Bacteroidota; class Bacteroidia; order Bacteroidales; family Muribaculaceae; genus Sodaliphilus. The sequence goes on along the minus strand of DGWI01000018.1, from coordinate 62,806 downwards.
AATCGCTTGATTAGGGAGCAGGGCTACACTCTGGGCAACTGTGACATCACCATCTGCGCCGAGCGCCCCAAGATCAACCCCCACATCCCCGCTATGCAGGAGCAACTGGCCGCATGCCTGGAGTGTGAACTGAACCAGGTTTCCATCAAGGCCACTACCACCGAGCGCCTGGGCTTCACCGGCCGCGAGGAGGGCATCAGCGCCTATGCCGTGGCTCTGATTGTATAGGCAGCAAGATTCTTTAATTCTGCACACCCATCTGGCGCAGGTAGTCGGCGAGCGGCTGCATGCCCATCTCTTGTCGCCATAGGTCAACTTTGGTTGGGTCGAGCAACTGATACAGTTTCCCTTCCACAATCTGGGTGCCGTAGCGTTGTGGACGGCCCTCAAACAAGGCAATGCGATCGTCCATCATGGCCACGTTCTCGCGGGCGAGGTCGCCGCGCTGTGCGGCTTGCACAAAGAGCGGGAAGTAGCGCCTCTGCAACTCGACGGGCGCGTGCTGGATGACTAGCCAGAACACGCTACAGGCATTGCCCACAAGGTCGCTGCCCACACAGCCGCGTGTGTCAAGGATGTGGCAAATCTCGGCTTGGTTGACACTGTCGATGCGCTGCATCTGGCGGGCAAGCGAGTCGATGAGTGTCTGGTTGCGAGGTGTGGCACGATAGGCATTCAGAAATTCATGGCGGATATCCTGGTCACGTTGTCCAATGTCTTGTAACTGTGCTCGCAGTGGCTTGTCGAAGCCGGCTTCGATACGGTCGCGGCGGGCGATGATGGTGTCGACGTATGCCTTCCATCGCAAGTCGGAGTGTATCGGAGCAAGGTCGGGGTCGGCATTGGGGTTGTCGACATACCAGTTAGGTTCATTCTCGAGTCGTGCGTTCAAGCGCCTGAATGCCACATCGTTCAGCCCTGCCAGTGCTGCGGCGCAAGCCGCATTGTAGAGATGGTGGCCGGGTAAGTCGTGCGACACGGCGAAGGCGTGATCAAACTGTCGAGACGCACCAGCATAATCACCGGCCATGAAACACGAGTCGGCCGCTTGGACATACTCTGCGTAGCTGCGAGGGGTGAAATGCGACTCGCTGGCGGCGATGGTGATGTCGAGCAGTGCCCTCATGGCCTCGCCCACTGGTTGTGTGTTGCGTCGTTGGGTCACATCGTAGTGATATGTGGAGGCGAATGGCACGTGCTTGTTTTCGCTCTGCATGATGTAGGCGATTCCGATGTGTTTGCCATTCTTCACGAGCCGGTCAACAACGATGATGCGGTGCAGATGTTTGTCAAACACGTAGTTTCGCCAGATTTCGTCATGGGGCTGGATGGTGCTACTTCGTGGATTTGCTTCGGTCACCAACTCTGTTCCATCGGCCTGACGCACCAGGTCAGGCATCCATCCCTTGGTGACGTTGGGCGTGAATGTGATGTAGCGGTCGGCAAGAACAAACTCTATTGAGTCAATCTGAAGTGGGATTTGGCTAATGGCCGAAGTTATATAATTCTGGCAAACAATATCATAGTTGGCAAATTGCTTGGTCGTAGCGATAAAGTTTAACTCATATTCGCCATCGCTAGCGTTGGTGATGGGAAAGGTGTTTCCGCCGCCAAAGTCTATTGCCATGTCGTGCACAGTGCTGCTGGCAACATTGCCATCAAGAACCCAATGGGGAGTCGAGGCGAATGGAGGCATCACATGCTTGGCACAACTGGCCAGCAACAAGGTCATGGAAGAGATGGCGATGAATTTGACTATTTTCATGCTTAAAAGTGAACTTTAGTGGGTCTTGCTATGGTGTGAGAAGAGCTTTTGTGGCAGTTCCATAGCCAGAATGATGCCCAAGACGATGGCGATAGCAATCTTGATGGCCATCCAACCGCTGCTCGAGGCAAGGTCAAACTGGGCGTCGGTCAAATAATAAGTGAACCAGAAGATTCCGGCTCCAGGCACCAGTGGGAATATTCCACACAGCAAGAATACCTGTGCCGGTGAGCAGAACGGAATGGCTGCCATGCGCGAGAGGATGCACACCAGTGTCGAAGCGGCAAGCGTGGCAAGCACAGGTGTGGCACCAGCATTGCGCACCAGTATCAGGTATAGCACCCAGCCAATGGCACCGATGATTCCTGTTGGCAGGTAATGCTCGCGGTCGGCACCGAAGAGTAACGCAAAGGCTGCAGTTCCAATGCCGGCCGCCAGTGCTTGCCACAGCAGGCTGGACGTTTGACCGCTCACCGTCATGCCGCTGAGGGTGACCATGCCGCCATGGATGGCACCATCGAACACAAAGGCTAGCGACACGCCCACAGCGATGCAGAAGAATCCCAGCATGGCGTCGGTCAGTCGTGTGAACCCTGCTAGGTAGTCCGAGTTGGCCAGGTCGCGCACGCCGTTGACAAAGGGCACCCCGGGAATGAGTGGCATGATGGCACCGATGATGATATTGGCAAGACTGGCTCCAAATCCAATCCTCCATGAGATGATGCACAACAGCGTCGCGAGCAATGCGTTGCAGATGCCCCCCACTATCTTGGAGAGGTAGCGCCCACTGATGCCGATGACGAAGGCATAGAGCAGAAGTCCCACAACAAGCGCTGCGGCACATTCCGACCATCCACCACCGAAGACGGCGCAGAATCCTGCTGCTCCGATGCCCGAACCCAGAATCTGCTCCCACGCAGGTTTGGGAGCAGCATGCCTGATCGCTCGCAGTCGGATACGTGCCTCTGGAAGGCTGGTCTTGTCTGTGGCTATTTCATAACTCAGTCGGTTGACGGCCACGACCTTTGACAACTCGATGCCGCGGATGGGAATGAACTCAACGTTGGCATAGGTCGAGGCCTGTCCACCAGCCTTTGACACTTTGTTGGTGTGCCCTGTGGTGAAAATGCCGTTTGAGAGCACAAAGAAGTTGCCTGAGTCAATGCCATAATGCGACGAGATGCGGCTCATGATATCTTCAACACGCGATATTTCGGCTCCATTTTCCAGCAGGATGTGTCCGGCTTCTGTGGCTAGTTCCATGACTTCGGCCAGGTCGGCTTGGTGTTCGGCCTCTTGCGATAGAATGGTTCCTGATGTGGTTTGTTCGCTCATAGACGGTGGCTTGATTAGTTTGTGCAAAGTTACGAAAATTTTCAAAATAGATGCCGATTTTGCTGTGGCATTTCAATTTTATTGTTTAAAAGTTGTGCAAAATTGTTTGTTTGCCTATGGTATAACCGAAAAGTTTTTTGTACTTTTGCACCGAGAAAAAATAGTCTCAAAGCCGCTAGATTGGATTTTGTGATTTAATCTAGTGGAAATGAGGTATTTGTGTGTATTTATCATAAACATCATAATATGGTTTTATCAGTATTCGGTATTCAAAGTACGACTTTGGCGGTCACGGCAGCATTGACGGCAGTGACGCTAGTGGCCGGAGCGTTGATTATCGCGTTCCTTGTGGGGCCGCGAAGTTACACCGAGAAGAAGGGAGAGCCCTATGAGTGCGGTATCCCCACTCGCGGCGAGTCGATGGCCCAGTTCCATGTGGGTTATTACTTGTTCGCCATTCTGTTCCTGATGTTCGACGTTGAGACGGTGTTCCTGTTTCCGTGGGCAGCGATTTGTCGCAGTCTGGGCAGTGGCGCGTTGCTCGCCGTGGGTACATTTTTGGTAATTCTCGTTTTAGGTCTGGCTTACGCCTGGAAGAAAGGAGCGTTGAGATGGAAGTAAAGAAACCGAAAATCAAGAGCATGCGTTATGAGGACTTCAAGGACAACGAGTATATTGACAACCTCGTTGAACAATTGAATGCCTCGGGTGTGAATGTAGTGGTTGGCAAGCTCGACCAGTTGCTCAACTGGAGCCGCTCCAACTCGTTGTGGCCGTTCTGCTTCGGCACCAGTTGCTGCGCTATTGAGTTCATGTGCCTGGGTGCCGCTCGTTATGATATGGCTCGTTTTGGCGCCGAGGTGGCTCGCAATAGCCCCCGTCAGGCCGACTACATCATGTGCCAGGGCACGATCACCTATCGCATGGCTCCAGTGCTGAAACGCCTGTATGAGCAGATGGCCGAGCCCAAGTATGTGATTGCTTGTGGTGCATGCACCATCAGTGGCGGCCCCTTCAAGAATAGTTACTGTGTGGTCAAAGGCATCGACGAGATTATTCCCGTGGATGTTTACCTGCCTGGATGTCCTCCTCGCCCCGAGGCCATGTTCTATGCTCTGATGCAATTGCAGCGCAAGATCAAGGTCACCAAGTTCCTGGGTGGCGACAACCGCAAGGAGAAACGCATGGAGTATGTCCCCGAGGACAAGTGATTGCTCAAGAATTAGAAACCAAGAACCGCATATACATTAATTATATATGGCAGATTTACAACAACAGATTGCCGCATTGTGCCCCCAGGCGCAGTTTGACACGGTCGATGACATGCTCATGGTCACGGTCGAGGATGCGCAGTGGCATGCACTGGCGCTGCGACTCAAGAACGACCTGCACTTTGACCAACTGTCATGTCTGGCAGGCGTTGACTGGAAGGACTCGATAGGTGTGGTCTATTATTTGACCAACACCGACACACAAGATATGGTTCATGTCAAGGTCGCTACCACCGACCGCGAGCATCCCATGCTGCACTCGGTGAGCGACATCTGGGCGGTAGCCAATTACCAAGAGCGCGAGGCCTATGACTTCTTTGGCATCGTGTTTATCGGGCACCCCGACATGCGCCGATTTTTCTTGCGCAACGACTGGGTGGGACACCCGCTGCGCAAGGACTATGACGAGAACCCCGATCTGAACCCCATACGTCTTGACGATGAGCAGAACGAGGACTATACCTGTACCTATGTCGAGGACGAGAATGGCAATGTCAAGAAGGTCGACGGCAAGGTCTTTGAGGACGATGAGTACGTCATCAACGTCGGTCCCCAGCACCCCAGTACACACGGTGTGTTGCGCTATCGCGTGTCGCTCGACGGCGAGATGGTCAAGAAGGTGGATGTCGTCAGTGGCTACATTCATCGCGGCATCGAGAAGTTGTGCGAGAGCCTGACCTATCCGCAGACGCTGCTCTACACCGAGCGTATGGACTATATGGCTGCTCACATCAATCGTCACTGCTTGTGCATGTGCATCGAGAAGGCTCTGGGCATTGAGGTGCCGCGCCGTGCCGAACTCATCCGTCTGATGATGGACGAGTTGATGCGTCTGTCATCGCACCTGCTCAGTTACGGTTGCTTGACCATGGATCAGGGTGCCACCACGGCATTCTTCTACGGCTTCCGTGAGCGTGAGCTCATCTACGACATCTTCGATCGCACTTGTGGTGCCCGCATGTCGATGAGTTACAGCACCATTGGTGGTGTTGTTGCCGATGTGCATCCCGACTTTGTCAAGGACGTGCGTCATGCCTGCGACGTGATCGAGAAGAATCTGAAGGAATACCACCAACTGTTCACTGGCAATGTGATTGCTCGCAACCGCATGGTCGGTGTCGGTGTCCTGGGCAAAGAGGATGCCATCAACTACTGCATCACTGGTCCCAGCGGACGTGCCAGCGGCGTGCACTGCGATGTGCGCAAGACGCATCCCTACTCACTCTACGATGAGTTTGACTTTGATGAGGTCATGCGCACTGAGGGCGATTCGATGGCCCGCTACATGGTGCGCATGGACGAGATTGTGCAGAGCATCAAGATTTTGCGCCAGGCTTGCGACAAGTTTGAGCAGTGCGAGGGCAATGAGTATGTGGCCGAGAAGGTGCCCAAGATGATCAAGTTGCCAGCCGGTCACTGGTATCAGCAGGTCGAGGCCAGTCGTGGAGCCTTCGGTGTCTATCTGGAGAGCGATGGCGACCCCAAGCCGTTCCAGAAGCCCTATCGCTTGCACTTCCAGTCGCCATGCTTCAACCTCATTGGCGTGGTTGATCTCACCTGTCGTGACAACATGATTGCTGACTTGATCACCATCACGGCTTCAATCGACTTTGTCATCCCCGACATCGACCGCTAATTCAAAGGAATGATGAGAAATGAATGATAAGTAATGAATGCTTCTCAATCTTCATTAAATTCTCAATTCTCAATTTTCAATTAACAATTCTCAATTCATAAAGATATGTTTGACTTCACTACAGTCACCAATTGGCTCCATGAGTTGCTGCTGAGCGTGATGCCCGCATGGCTCACGACCACAGTCGAGTGCATCCTTGTGGCGGTGTTCCTGTTGCTGGCCTACTCGGTACTTGCCATGATCTATATCATGTATGAGCGCTGGGTGTGCGGTTGGATTCAGTGCCGTCGTGGCCCCATCCGTGTGGGTCCGGGCGGCTCGCTACAGATTTTTGCCGACGTGTTCAAGATTCTGACTAAGGAGATTATCACGCTGTGGCACACCGACAAGTTCCTGTTCTTCCTCGCCCCCTTCCTGGTGGTGATGGCATCGGTGCTCACCTTTGCCTGCCTGCCGTGGGGCAAGGGCTTGCAGTTTATCGACTTCAACATCGGTGCATTCTTCATCATCGCTGTCTCATCAATTGGTGTGCTGGGTATCCTATTGGCCGGTTGGTCGAGCAACAGCAAGTACACCCTGATTGGTGCCATGCGATCGGGCGCCCAGATGATTAGTTATGAATTGTCGGTGGGACTGTCGGTGCTCACAATGGTGTGCCTTGCCGGCACGATGAGCATCACGGGCATTGTCGAGGCTCAGGCCGACGGCTGGTTCCTGTTCAAGGGCCATTTGCCTGCCATCATCGCGTTCATTATTTATATCATCGCCGCCAACGCCGAGAACAACCGTGGACCGTTTGACCTCCCCGAGGCCGAGCACGAGTTGACTGCAGGTTATCACACCGAGTACTCGGGTATCCACTATGGCTTGTTCTATCTGGCCGAGTACCTCAACTTGTTTGTGGTCAGTGGCATTGCCGCTCTGCTCTTCTTGGGCGGCTGGATGCCGTTGCACATTCCTGGTTGGGACGGCTTCAATACAGTGATGGACTACATACCCAGCACGCTGTGGTTCCTGGGCAAGGCATTCTTCATGACTTTTATCTTCATGTGGATTCGCTGGTCGTTCCCGCGTGTGCGCATTGACCAGATGTTGGCGCTGGAGTGGCGCTATCTCATGCCCATGGGGCTGGTCAACCTGGTGGTGATGGCCATTGTCGTAACCCAAGGCTGGCACTTCTGATAACCAATGACATTAACAAGATAGTATAACTCTAAAATAAGATTTTCTAAACTTATGACTGATAATTATGGGAAAATCACACAGGTCATCGGTCCTGTGGTTGACATTGCCTTTGAGGGCGAGGTGAGCCGTCCCGCCATCTACACCGCACTGAGTGTGGAGCGTCCGGATGGGTCTCCCCTGATTCTCGAGGTGGAGCAGCACATCGGTGAAAACACCGTTCGCTGCGTGGCAATGGACAGTACTGATGGTCTGAAGCGTGGCACTCGTGTCACCAATCTGGGCCACCCCATCTCGGTGCCAACCGGAGACCAAGTCAAGGGCCGTCTGCTCAATGTCATCGGCCAGCCAATCGACCACCTGAAGCCCCTTCAGGAGTCGGCTCGCCGTGCCATTCACCAGCCTGCTCCCGACTTTGCCGACCTGTCTATCACGCAGGAGATTCTGTACACGGGCATCAAGGTCATCGACTTGATTGAGCCATTCTCTAAGGGTGGTAAGATTGGTCTGTTCGGTGGTGCCGGTGTGGGCAAGACTGTGCTCATCATGGAGTTGATTCACAATATTGCTCACGGTCACAATGGCTTCTCGGTATTCACTGGTGTGGGTGAGCGTACTCGCGAGGGTAACGACCTGCTGCGCGAGATGATTGAGAGCGGCGTCATCAAGTATGGTGACAAGTTCAAGGAAGGCATGGCCAATAGTGAATGGAATCTTGACGATGTGGACATGAAGGCTGTCGCCGATTCGCAAGCGACCCTGGTGTTTGGCCAGATGAATGAGCCTCCCGGTGCACGTCTGCGTGTGGCACTGTCGGGTCTGACCGTGGCCGAGCAGTTCCGTGACCAGGACGGCGGTGGCAAGGACATCCTCCTGTTCATGGACAACATCTTCCGTTTCACACAGGCAGGTAGTGAGGTGTCGGCTCTGTTGGGCCGTATGCCCAGTGCTGTGGGTTATCAGCCTACTTTGGCCAGTGAGATGGGTAAGTTGCAGGAGCGCATCACCTCGACCAAGAGCGGTTCGATCACCTCGGTGCAGGCAGTCTATGTGCCTGCCGACGACTTGACCGACCCTGCTCCCGCTACCACGTTCAACTTCCTGGATGCAACCTGCGTGTTGAGCCGTAAGATTGCCGAGTTGGGTATCTACCCCGCCGTCGACCCGCTGGCCTCGACATCGCGCATCATGGATCCGCACATCATCGGTCAGGAACACTACGATGTGGCTCAGCGTGTGATCCACCTGTTGCAGAAGTATAACGAGTTGCAGGACATCATCGCCATCCTGGGTGTCGATGAGTTGAGCGACGAGGACAAACTGGTCGTGTCGCGCGCACGTCGTGCACAGCGCTTCTTGTCGCAGCCGTTCTTTGTGGCCGAGCAGTTCACGGGTCTGCCTGGTGTGATGGTACCGCTGGCCGAGACCATCCGTGGCTTCAAGATGATTCTGGACGGCGAGGTCGACGACCTGCCCGAGCAGGCATTCTTGAGCGTGGGCACCATCGACGAGGCTATCGCCAAGGGTAAGAAACTGCTTGCCGAGGCTGCCGAGGCCTAATTACTAAATGAATAATAGAGAATGTCTCTCATTTTTCATTCTCAAGTCTCAATTTATTATTAACAATATGACACTCAAAATCATATCGGCTCAGCAGATTGAGTTTGAAGGCGAGGTGACCTCGGTGACCCTGCCTGGCGCCCTGGGCAAGTTTCAGGTGCTCAACAACCATGCTGCTCTGATTGCCGCGTTGGCGGCTGGCCAGGTGACCTATGTCACCGCCGATGGCCAGACTCAGCAGCGCGACATCGAGGGTGGGGTTGCTGACATCAAGAACAATGTGGTGAGTGTGTGCATGTATTGATATGAAGAAAGCAATAACCGCAATCATTGCCGTGGTGCTCATCGCGTTGGCCGCTTTCGGCTATATGCGCGCGGCGCAGCACCATCATGGCACTACCGAGGTCAATCCCAAGGAGATCATCTATGAACACCTGGGTGATGCCTATGGTTGGGAGATTCCCTTCTGTCATGATGTGCGCATCCCGCTGCCCATCATCGCCAAGGGTGAGGACGGCTGGCATTGCTTCATGAGCAGCCGTGTCACCAGTGGTGAGACCTACGAGGGCTTTCGCATCAATCATGGCGAGGAATATAATGGCAAACTCGTGCAGGTGCTAGACGATGGCTCGGTGTCGCGTCCGCTTGACTTGTCCATCACTAAGAATGTGGCTGCCATCATGGTGTGTGCCCTGTTGGTGATTATGATGGTATTCAGTGTGCGCAACTGGTATCGCAAGCATGGCATGAAGGCCCCACGCAAGGGTACTGCTGTGCTCGAGCTCATTGTTGACTACGTCTACACCGACACCATTCGCCCCATTCTGGGCAAGCACTCGCCCAAGTATGCCCCCTACCTGCTCACGGTGTTCTTTTTCATCCTGACGATGAACCTCATGGGCTTGGTGGTCATCTTCCCTGGTGGTGCCAATCTGACGGGCAATCTGGCAGTCACGATGGTGCTGGCAGTCATCACTTTCTTTGTGATCAACTTGTCGGGCACACGTGAGTACTGGAAGGAAATCCTCTGGCCTGATGTGCCTCTGGGACTGAAGTGCCCGGCGCCCATGATGCCCTTCATCGAGATTCTGGGTATGTTTACCAAGCCCGTCGCTCTGATGGTACGTTTGTTTGCCAACATGATGGGCGGTCACATGGTGGTGCTGGTGCTCATGCTCCTCATCTTCATCTTCTCTGGCATGTTTGGTGCTGCTGTGGGTGGTGCGACAACGGTGTTCTCACTGGCATTCGCATTGTTCATGTTGGCCCTCGACACGCTGGTGAGTTTCATCCAGGCCTATGTGTTCACTATCTTGTCGACCATCTTCATCTCGATGGCGCTGGTCGAACCTCATGGACACGAGGCTTAAACAAACGATAATCTAAAGAAACAAAATAATAACTTTTAAAATATTAAGACTATGTTAGGAATGATTTTAGCAGACGCTATGGCAAACATGGGCGCAGCCCTGGGAGCAGGTATTGCTGCAATTGCAGCAGGTATTGGTATTGGAAAGATTGGTGGCTCGGCCATGGAGGCAATCGCCCGTCAGCCCGAATCAACCAATGATATCCGTAGTAACATGATTGTGATTGCCGCTCTGATCGAGGGTGTCGCATTCGTGGCTCTGATTGTTTGCTTCCTTGCCATCTTTATCCAATAATTAACACGGTAGACGATGGAACTTTTCACGCCTGAATTTGGCCTGGTGTTCTGGATGTTTGTGGCATTCCTGTGCCTGTACTGCATCCTTGCCAAGTTGGCCTGGCCCTTCATCATCAAGAGTATGGAGGAGCGTGCCGACTTGATTGACAAGGGTGTGGCTTATGCGCAGGAGGCTAAGGCAAACTTGGACAATGCCAAGGCCGAGGCCGACCACCTGTTGGCCGAGGCACGCCAGCAACAGGCCGATATCCTTCGCGATGCTGCCAAGATGCGCAACCAGATCATTGAGGATGCGCGTGGCGAGGCAGCCGTCGAAGCCAAGAAAGTTTCTGAAGCCGCTATGGTGTCGATTGAGCAGGCCAAGAAGGAGAGCGAGAAGCAGTTGCGCCGCGAGGTGAGCGAGATTGCACTCCAGATTGCCGAGAAGGTGCTGCGCAAGAATGTGTCGAACGACCAGGCGCAGCGTGAACTCGTCGACAAGTACTTGAACGAGGTCGAGACTAAAAACTAACCGACTATGAATGACGGACTCATTCCCAAGCGATATGCCAAGGCGCTCTACAAGTTGGCCGTTGAGAACGGCGACTCGCAAGAGATTTATGAGCAGTTGAAGCCGCTCAGCCGTGGATTCACGGGTCTGGACGAAATCAAGCGAGTGTTGCTCAACCCCTATGTAGCCGAGGCCGACAAGGGGCGAGTGATGATGCAGCTCGTGGGTGCTAAGCCCGGTAGTTCGCTCGACAAGTTCTTGTTATTGGTCATCAGAAACAATCGTGCCGAGTTTTTGCGAAAAATCGCACTCGCTTATGTGAACCTCTACCGGCAAGAGCATGATATCGCCAAGGTCGAGATTACATCTGCAACCCAGCTGCCCCCTGAGCAGGCCGATGCCGTGGTTGACATCGTGCGCAAGCAGATGCCTGGAACCACGCTGGAAGTGGAGCAGAATCTGGACCCGAATCTCATCGGCGGTTTCACCGTCAAGGTGGGCGATGTGCTGCTTGACGCGTCGGTCAAGAATGAATTGAATAAATTGCGTTTTAAACTCTTAAGTTAATTCAAATGATTAACCCAAGCGAAATATCCGACATACTGAAACAACAACTGAGCGACATTGAGCGCAATGTATCGTTCGAGGAAGTCGGTACGGTGCTGGAGGTGGGCGACGGTGTGGCACACGTCTATGGCCTGAGCAATGTTGAGGCCAACGAACTGGTGCAGTTCGAGAACGGGGTCACAGGTGTTGCTATGAACCTTGAGGAGAGTGACGTTGGTGTCATTCTGCTCAATGAGGTCGACTCCATCAGCGAGAACATGAAGGTGAGCCGCACGGGCGAGATTGCCTCTATCGAGGTGGGTGAGGGACTGCTGGGACGTGTCATCAATGTCCTGGCCGAGCCTATCGACGGACGCGGCACCATCGACGGCAAGCGCATCCGCCTGCCGCTTGAGCGCAAGGCTCCTGGTGTCATCTTCCGTCAGCCAGTGAACCAGCCGCTGCAGACTGGTCTCAAGGCCATCGACTCGATGATTCCCATCGGTCGTGGACAGCGCGAGCTTATCATTGGTGACCGACAGATTGGCAAAACCGCTATTGCTGTCGACACCATCATCAATCAGCGTCAGAACTACGAGGCTGGCAAGCCAGTCTACTGTATCTACGTGGCCATCGGGCAGAAGGCCTCGACAGTGGCAGCCCTGGTCAATACACTCAAGGAGCACAACGCCATGGACTACACCGTGGTGGTGGCAGCAACAGCAGCCGACTCGGCCTCGATGCGCTACTATGCTCCCTTTGCCGGTGCAGCCATCGGTGAGTACTTCCGTGACACCGGTCGCGATGCACTGGTCATCTATGACGACCTGTCGAAGCACGCTGTGGCCTATCGTGAGATCTCGCTGATCTTGAAACGTCCGTCAGGACGTGAGGCTTATCCTGGCGATATCTTCTATCTGCACAGTCGTCTGCTCGAGCGTGCGGCCAAGATTAATGAGAACCAGGCAGTGGCATCGGTGATGAACGATCTGCCCGATGTGCTCAAGCCCATGGTCAAGGGTGGTGGCTCGCTCACTGCTCTGCCCATCATCGAGACGCAGGCTGGCGACGTGAGTGCTTACATTCCCACCAACGTCATCTCGATTACCGACGGTCAGATCTATCTGGAGACCGCATTGTTCAACGCCGGAATTCGTCCGGCTGTCAATGTGGGTATCTCGGTGAGCCGTGTGGGTGGTAACGCACAGATCAAGTGCATGAAGAAGGTCGCCGGTACGCTCAAGATTGCTCAGGCACAGTATCGTGAGCTTGAGGCGTTCACCAAGTTTGGTGGCGACATCGACCCCGTGACCGCGCGCACCATCGACACTGGTCGCAAGAACGAGCGTCTGCTCGTCCAACCTCAGTACGAGCCTATGGCTGTCGAGGAGCAGGTTGCCATCATCTATTGTGGTGTCAACGGCTTGCTGCAGCGTGTGCCCGTCGATCAGGTGGGTGAGTTTGAGAAACTCTTCGTCCAGTATCTCAGGGCCAAGCATCAGAGCGATGTGCTCGATGTCTTGCGCAGTGGCAAGATCGACGACGATGTGATGGAGAAACTCAAGAACGCTGCTCGCGAGATTGCCGGCAAGTACGAGAACTAGTGTTTAGATGTTAGACATTGGACATTAGTATATAGTTTGATGAAAATCAGCAACTAAAGTCTAAAGTCTAAAGCCTAAAGTCTAAAAAATAATGTCAACACTACGTGAATTAAAAAGCCGCATTGGCTCGGTCGCATCGACGCAGAAGACGACGAGTGCGATGAAGATGATTTCGTCGGCCAAGATGCGCAAGGCCACTTATCAGTTGCAGCGCCTGTCGCCCTATCGCGCCATGGTGCAGCATGTGATCAGTCACTTGCTTGTCACTGACCAGGAATTCTCGTCGCCGCTCATCGTCACTCGCGACGTTAAGCACTTGGCCGTGGTGGTGTTCGGCAGTGACGACGGTCTGTGCGGTGCGTTCAACATCAACCTGTTCAAGCATTTGCTCACCACCATCAACAAGGCGCATGAGCAATTTGGCAGTGACATCAAGATCACGATCATACCCGTGGGCAAGAAATTGACCAAGGCCGCACTCAAGATTGCCGGCGATGGCCTGCAGGTCGAGCGCACGAGTCTGAACACCCGCAGCACGGGCAATGAACTCAATGAGTTGAGCGCGATGTTGCGCAACCGCTTCCTGGATGGTGACTTCGACCGCGTTGAGGTGTTGTATATGCACTTCAAGAGCACTAGCCGCCAGTTGTTCACGCGTGAGCAACTGCTGCCGGTGAGCTACGAGTCGATTGCCCAGCAGATGGATGCGCGTGCAGCAGCCGAGCCTTGTCTCTTTGAGCCGGATGCCAACACTATCTTCAATAGTGTGCTGCCATTGCACTTGCGTGCGATGATGCAGGAGGTCTTTACCGAGAGTGCAGCCAGCGAGCAAGCCTCGCGTGTGATGGCCATGCAGACGGCCAGTGACAACGCCAAGGAACTGCTCGACGAACTGAACCTCGAGTACAACAAGTTGCGCCAGCAAAGCATTACGACCGAGTTGCTCGACATCATCGGTGGGCAGGTGCAGCGATAATATGTTAACGAAGTCCTGACAGTGGGGTCACAAGGTGGCAATCCTGAGACCCCAACTGGTGGGATAACTAGCAAAAACTTAGAAGAAATGAGCATCAAGGAATATTTCGTTTCTCTTTTTACGGGCATTCACAGCCTGATAAAGGGTATGCAGGTCACAGGCAAGGAACTCGTGACCCCAAAAGTGACCGAACAGTACCCCGAGAATCGGGCTACACTGAAGATACCAGAAAGGTTCCGTGCAACTCTCACATTAATCTATGATGAGAACGGAAACCACAAGTGCATCGCTTGCAAGACATGTGAGCGCAACTGCCCTAATGGTACAATCCACATCGACACACGCATGGTCGATCTGCCGAACGGCAAGAAGAAGGTGAAACTCGACAAGTACATCTATGACTTGGGAAGTTGCACATTCTGTGACCTGTGCGTGACCACATGTCCCACACACGCTTTGGAGTTCTCCAACGACTTTGAGCAGGCTGTCTTCCGTCGCGAGGCGTTAGTCAAGCAACTCAACTATCTGCCCGAGAAGGACGAACCCGTTGCTCCTGCAGCATCGGCTCCTGCCGCCAAACCCGCTGCTCCTGCCGAGTCGGCCAAGCCGGCTGGAGAGGCAACAGAGGTTGCTGCTCCTAAGAACGAAGACAACAACGAAAAACAAGAATAAAATGGAATCAGTAGGAAATCTCATCCTGTACTTCGTGGTGGCGCTGGTCATCATCGTGTGCTCGGTGCTTACCGTCACCACGCGACAGATCCTGCGTTCGGCCACCTATCTGCTGTTTGTGCTCTTTGCAACGGCGGTCATCTACTTCCAGATGGACTATGCCTTTCTGGGTGCAGTGCAGATTGCGGTCTATGCCGGTGGCATTGTGGTGCTGTTTGTTTTTGCCATTTTGCTGACACATCAGCCTGGCAAGGATGCGCAGCGCATTGAGTCGTCGCGACGCATTTTAGGTGCAGTTGCGGCACTGCTCGGTGTGGCGGTTTGTGGCTATGGGCTATTCTCGTATGCCAATTTCTGCCATCGTCAGTTGGCCGAGGTGTCTGACATGAGCATCGAGACCATCGGGCATTGGCTGCTCAGTACCGAAAAGTTTGGTTATCTGCTGCCGTTCGAGGCGGTCAGTGTTTTGTTGCTGGCATGCATCATCGGTGGTGTTGTGATTGCCCGTCGACGTTAATCAAGAAAGGAGGAACATACAATGAATCTGACATTACTTATGTATTTGGTGCCCAGCCTGGTCATGTTTGGCTGTGGCGTGTATGGCTTTCTGACGCGCAAAAACATGATTGCCATCATGATTTCGCTCGAGTTGATGCTCAACTCGGTCGATATCAACTTTGTCGTGTTTAACCGCTACTTGTTCCCCGGGCAGATGGACGGCATGTTCTTCACGCTGTTTGCCATCGCCATCGCAGCCGCCGAGACGGCTCTGGCACTGGCTATCATCATCAACGTCTTCCGCGTGGCCCGCAAGGTGGACATCAACGAACTCACTAAACTGAAATTCTAACGACTATGCCTCTAAGTTATACAATTGCAGTCATTGCCATCCCCCTGCTGATGTTCTTCTTTTTGGGACTGGCAGGTGTGAAGATGGACAAGAAACTCACCGGTGTGCTGGGCGTGATTGGCATGCTCATCACCACTGTGATTGCCTATGGTGTGGCGCTGACCTACTTCTTCGGCTCTGACCAGGGTCAAGTGGCCGATGGCGTGCGCCAAGCAGTGGTGGTGTTCAATCCCGACTGGCTCTCGTTCACCAAGACATTGGTTGTGCGCATGGGCATCATGCTCGACCCGATTGCGGCGATGATGCTCATTGTCATCACCACGGTGTCACTGATGGTGCACCTCTACAGTCTGGGTTACATGTGCGATCATCACGGCCATGCCGAGAAGGGCTTCCAGCGCTACTATGCGTTCCTGGCATTGTTCACCTTCTCGATGCTGGGTCTGGTGGTGGCAACCAACTTGTTCCAGATTTTTATTTTCTTTGAGATGGTGGGTCTGTCGTCCTACCTGCTCATTGGTTTCTATTATCAGTCGCCTGCTGCCGTGCATGCTAGCAAGAAGGCGTTTATCGTCACCCGTCTGGCCGACTTGTTCTTCCTGCTGGGTATCATGATCCTGAGTTACTACACAGGCACGTTCGATTTCGACCAACTGGTGTTCGGTCCCAATGGTGCCAACAGCCTCGAGGTTGCCCAGAGTGCTATCGCCACTGGCGGTGGTGCCACATTCTTGGGTTGCTCGGTCATGGCATGGGCATTGACATTCATCTTCATTGGCGGTGCAGGCAAGAGTGCGATGTATCCCTTGCACATCTGGCTGCCCGACGCAATGGAGGGCCCCACGCCGGTGTCGGCTCTGATTCACGCCGCTACCATGGTTGTGGCAGGTGTGTTCTTGGTGGCTCGTCTGTTCCCGCTCTATGTCATCGAGCAGGGCGCGATGGAGATTATCTGCGTGGTGGGTGCATTCACCGCATTCTACGCTGCGGCCATCGCCTGTGTGCAGAGCGACATCAAGCGTGCGCTGGCCTTCTCGACCGTGTCGCAGATTGCCTTCATGATGACCTCGCTGGCCGTGAGTTCGGCCGACGGTGGCCTGATTGAGATTCACGGTGGTCACGGCCTGGGCTTCATGGCTTCGATGTTCCACCTGTTCACTCACGCTATGTTCAAGGCGTTGCTCTTCCTCTGCGCCGGTGCCATTATCCACGCAGTGCACAGCAACGAGAACAGCAAGATGCATGGTCTGCACAAGTACATGCCCATCACCAGCATTGCATTCCTCATCGGCTGCTTGGCTATCGCAGGCATTCCGCCGTTTGCCGGCTTCTGGAGCAAGGACGAGATTCTGGTCGCTTGCTATGCCAAGGGCACGGGCTGGGGCATCTGGATGTCGATGGTAGCCGGCATGACCGCATTCTACATGTTCCGCATCTACTTCCTCATCTTCCACTGGAAGAAACATGAGGTTCACACCGAGCATGCACCCAGCGATCAGCCCTGGACCATGACGTTGCCGCTCATTATCCTCGCCACCATCTCGATTGTGGCTGGGTTTGTGCCGGCTCACGACTTGGTCACCTGGGATGGTAAGGAACTCCACACTCAACTCAACTGGACGGTGGCTGGCTCAAGTGTGCTCATCGCTTGCATCGGCATCGGTCTGGCTTTCAAGATGTACTACAAGGAGAACGAGCTGCCCGACAAGTTGCAGGCACGCTTCAGTGGACTGTGGGAGGCTGCCTATCGCCGCTTCTACATGGACGAGCTCTACCAGTTCATTACTCACAAAGTCATCTTCCAGGGCATCTGCAAGCCCATCGCCAAGTTTGACCGTGGCATTATCGACGGGTTCTTCAACCTGCTGGCTAGCGTCACCGGTTCGGCTGCCTACGGCATCCGTCGCTTGCAGAATGGCTCCATTCAGAGTTATGTTTATGTCTATCTGGTGGGTGCGCTCGCACTGGCTGTCATCACCATGGTGTGTGTCTTGATTTGATTAACGGTCCTCTAAAAATATAGTAAGATGGAAATTTTCAGCAATATCTTAATTTATTTTGTGATTGTGCCGGTGCTCACACTGGCAGGCCTGGCTCTGTGCAGCAACAAGGGCATTAAGGCCATACGGACCGTTGCCGTGGCTGGAGCCTCGGTGTTGGTGGCACTGGCCATCTATCTGGTCTATCTGTTCCTGCAGGCACGCGGTGCTGGCGACACGAGCGAGATGATTCTTCGCACCGATGTCACTTGGTTCGCGCCGTTCAATATCAAACTCGCACTGGGTGTCGATGGCATCTCGGTTGTGATGATTCTGCTGTCGGCGTTCATCGTGTTTGCAGGCGTGTTTGCCTCATGGAAGATGAATCCGCTGCCCAAGCAGTTCTTCCTCTGGTTCTACCTGTTGTCGACGGGTGTGTTTGGTTTCTTCATCTCGATTGACTTGTTCACCATGTTCATGTTCTACGAGGTGGCTCTGATTCCCATGTACCTGCTCATCGGTGTGTGGGGCAGTGGTAGCAAGAACTACAGTGCCATGAAGTTGACGTTGATGCTGATGGGTGGCTCGGCATTCCTGATGCTGGGTCTGATTGGCATCTACTTCCATTCGGCTGCCGATGGCAACCTGACCATGAATGTGCTGGAGATTGCACACAACGATGCGATTCCCCACCAGTGGCAGTTGTGGTTGTTCCCGTTGACGTTCATCGGCTTCGGTGTGCTGGGAGCCATGTTCCCGTTCCACACATGGTCGCCCGACGGTCATGCCAGTGCGCCCACGGCAGTGTCGATGCTGCATGCTGGTGTGCTGATGAAGTTGGGAGGCTATGGTTGCTTCCGCATCGCTATCTATCTCATGCCTTTTGCCGCCAACGAGTTGGCTTGGATCTTCTTGACCCTGACGGGTGTGAGCATCGTCTATGGCGCGTTCAGTGCATGCGTGCAGACCGACCTTAAGTACATCAACGCTTACTCGTCGGTGAGCCACTGCGGCATGGTGCTCTTTGCAATCCTCATGTTCAACACCACAGCCATGACGGGTGCGGTGCTGCAGATGCTATCGCACGGTCTGATGACGGCCTTGTTCTTTGCCTTGATTGGTATGATCTATGGTCGCACCCACACGCGCGACATCCGCGATATGGGTGGCATGATGACCATTATGCCCTATCTGGGTGTGGGCTATGTGGTGGCCGGTTTGGCCTCGTTGGGTCTGCCTGGATTGAGCGGTTTCGCTGCCGAGATGACCATCTTCTTCGGCTCGTTTGAGCACAGCGACATGTTCCACCGTGTGCTCACCATCGCGGCAACTTGCTCGATTGTCATCACAGCAGTCTACATCCTGCGTGTTGTGGGCAAGCTCCTGTTTGGTGCTGTGCAGAACGAGCATCACCGCGAGTTGACCGACGCTTCGTGGGAGGAGCGGCTGTCTACAGCCACGCTGATGCTATCGGTTGCCGCCATCGGCTGTTTCCCCAACTTCTTTGTGAACATCATCAGTGACAGCTTCCTACCGGTTGTCAAGGCTCTGGGGGCAATGATATAATTCATAATTCATAATGCATAATTCATAATTAATAGAAAGCTAATGGATTATTCTCAATTTTTGTTTATGCCGCAGGAGATAGGACTGCTGTTCGTGTTCCTGCTCGTGTTTATCTACGACACGTTCATGCCGGCTCGCATGGGCAAGCATCTGCCGATGTTCGCAACCATCTTGACCGCACTATATACAGTTTATGCCTTCTTCCCCTGTCCCGACAGTTGGGGCATGGCATTTGGTGGCATGTTTGAGTCCAACCCTGCCACGTGGGTGATGAAGAACATCCTCAATGTGGGTGTGGTCATCGTCATGCTGCAGTCCATCAAGTGGACCAACGACGACTTTGTCAGTGTTCGCCGTGGCGAGTTCTACGAGCTGATTCTGCTCACACTCTTCGGCATGTTCCTGATGATTTCGGCGCGTCACTTCTTGCTCTTCGTTATCGGCTTGGAGACTGCCTCGCTGCCCATCGCTGCACTGGCTGCCTTTGAGAAGCGTTACTACGAGAGCCACGAGGCTGCGGCCAAGTATGTCTTTACGGCAGTGTTCTCGAGTGCTATCTTCATGCTGGGCATCTCGTTTGTCTATGGCATGAGCGGTTCGCTCTACTTCCAGGAGATTGGTAGCCAGATTGTCGGTGTCAAGTCGCCGCTGCTCATCCTGGCTGTGGCGTTTGTCATTGCAGGTGTGGGCTACAAACTCTCGTTGGTGCCCTTCCACCAGTGGACGGCCGATGTCTATCAGGGCGCTCCAACTGCTGTGACCAGTTATCTGTCAGTCATCAGCAAGGGGGCCGCTGCATTTGCCTTTATGGTCATCTTGGTGCAGGTGTTCGGTGCCGTCTATTCTCAGGTGTGGCAGTGGATGCTCTATGCCATCATCATCCTCACCATCACCATCGGCAACCTCTTTGCCATGCGTCAGCGCAATCTCAAGCGCTTCCTTGCCTACTCGTCGATCTCGCAGGCCGGTTACATCATGTTGGGTGTGATCGCTGCCAGTCAGGTGGGCATGACCTCGATGATCTATTATGTGCTGGTCTACATCTTCTCTAACTTGGCTGCCTTCGGTGTCATTGCCGTGATTGAGCGTGCCACGGGTCGTGTGACCATGGACGACTACAACGGCTTGTTCAAGACCAATCCCTGGCTCGCCTTCACCATGATGTTGGCTATGTTCTCGCTTGGCGGAATCCCGCCCTTCGCCGGATTCTTCAGCAAGTTCTTCATCTTTGTCGGTGCTTGCCACACGGGCAGCGTTGCCATCTACGTGCTGGTATTCATCGCACTGGTCAACACCATCATCTCGCTCTACTACTATCTGCTGGTGGTCAAGGCCATGTTCATCCGTCAGGATGAGTGTGTGATTCCTTACATCGACAGTCACTGGACCGAGGAGATTGCTCTCACCGTTTGTGTCATGGGCATCATCGCTGTGGGTGTCGCCAGCGGCATTTACACCTTCCTCAACCAGGTCACCGAGACCATCACCCCCATGTTCAACATGGTAGGTTGACGCGAACCATACGCTTCGCACAATTGCGGCACAGGGCCTCTCCCCCGTGCCGCAATTTTTTTTCGCATAGGCTGAAATTGGTAGTTTTTAATGATGCGTTTGCGTGATACATAAATATATCATATCTTTGTCCTGTAATAGTTTTAATGAACAAGCCTAATGCAATCGTTGACTTGAAATTGGTGATTTGCGCCATGACCATCACACAAAGCCCCGCATAACTGTTGGGTATTTTATTGTGCGTTTTAGTTTGTACAGTTTGTTGTGAAGTCCCCGTTCGATTAGATTTGTAATCCCGGAAACCACGAATCACGCTAACGCTCCAGGCTCTAGATTAACGTGAGTTCGATGAAAATTTTGTCTGGAAATCAATGCGTTAGCAAGTCCCCCTCTAAGTTAGAGGGGGTGCCCGAAGGGCGGGGGCGTGTGCCAAGCAGCCTGGCAGTAACAACACACTCCTCCGGCGCACTCCCTCTCCTCCGGCGCTACGCGCCACCTCCTCTCGGGCAGAGGAGGAATCCACCTCCCCTAACTTAGGGGAGGAGTTGGCTCACAGCACTTTATATTCATCGAACTCACGTTAGATTAAACAACAAACTCAAACAAACTCAAACGAACAAATAATTTCTTTAAATTCATGGTAATTCGTGGAGATAATCTTCTGTTCTTGATATCAAACTACGAATTACTAGAATTTTGTACTCTTGTTCTTATGTCTAGAAGACCTGCATGGTCACCAGCTGAGCAGGCATGTAGTGCGAGTTGTTTTCATGAAAAGGGAAAAAAAGTAAATTTTGGTGGAAATTAAAAAAAATATTCGTTTTTTTTGTGCTATGTCAAAAAAACATATTATCTTTGCAATCTGAAAAGTGTACATCGCCTTGTGCGATGGGCATTTTTTCGGCTGACATATTGATAACGAGCGTTTTTGCTCTATCCTGCATTAGGAAATCGCCAATTTCACAATCAACAGGGATATGAGCAGTCAAGAGCGCCGTGCGTGCCTGTGCAAACTCCACCCCACCAACCAGGCGGGTGACAGTTGATAGGTGTCGCGTGGGGTGGACTGTTTTATTTGTTGATGGGCGTTTGGCGATGCCTCTAATGCGATAAGCAGACATTGCTCCACGCTCTGTTATTTTTATGTGCTTGAGGAAAATGATTTAACGCATGTATTTAGACTTCAGGGAGCAAGAAGTGAGTTGTTAAACACAGGTGTTAATTTCTATTATTATTCAAAGCAATGAGACATTTAACTAAACTACTTCTGCTCTCTGCATTAGCCTCCATCTCTTGGCTTGGAGTGAACGCGCAGACGTTTAAGACGTTGACTAAGAGCCAACTTCACGAGATTACTTATGGTTGGCCCATCACGGACACGAACCCGACAAAAACGGGACATCTGGATGATGTCGTGAAAATTCCACAGCAAGGTGACGAGGGCTTCACTAAGGAGGCTCAGGATGATGCTATTGCTCATGCAATAGCCCTCATCCGCGAAGTGTATGTCAACCCTGCCGTGCCTGGTACAATCCATCGTGGATGGGACACTAGATATGGTGTGCACTATCAATCAGGTTTTTATAATGATAATTATGGTTACGTTAATTATCAGGCAGTTGGTCAGTGTGATAACAAAGGACAAACTCAGGATTATGGGTGGAACATTCAAACTGATAAATCTTTGGAGAGTTATGAGAGTTATAATTTCTCTGCTTACTGGTTTAATCGTTATGAGTTCCGTCCCGATGTTGAGGGCTATACTTTGCTCTTTATCGAGGTGACAGATAAATATACACCCAGTTATGAGGAGATTCGCAGTTATGGCGACTTGGTAGAATATTTCAGAGTTGCCATAAAGTCTGTTCGTGTGGTTCCCAATTCAATCCGTCTACATGAGGGCCAGAATACCTCGGGCACCTTGTTTAAAATTAATACGGGTTCTGATAAGATCAACCGTTTCTTTATGATGTCAAAAGGTCAGTGTAGATATCAGTATAACACTTCTAGCAGTCGTGATTATAAGTATTGTCCGTATTACAATGGTTCAGCCAAGGCTTATGTAGACAGAGAGGGTGGCACCTATAATAAAGGTGATAAAAGTTATGATAGTGAAATGGCACCTTTTTACCACATGTTTGAGCAATATAGCCCCACAACCAGTCAAGATGGTGTATTGATGGAGGATTTGTTGCAAAAAATTAATTCAGGGGTGTCATTACCTGTTCAGCATGATTGTTTGTCTGTATTAACTGCAAATGAAACAGGTCATTACTTTCAAATGGTTGGCAAAAACATAACCGAACCTCAAACTGTAAATGACCTCATGTTTTTTATTCCAGACAAACGGCTACTTAATCATAACAAGAGAAACCCCACAAGTGACAATTTTTATGTCAATTACCACACGACATATCACCCAGATGTGCTGAAATATGCAATTCATCTTGTTGCTACACCAGAGCAAGTTGATGGAAAAGATGTCTACAAGATTCATCTGGACTGGACAGATAATAATTTTGCTGCTGTAACAAAAGATGATGCAACTCAGGTGTCATGGCTCTATCGTGTCATTTACAGCAACGATGGAAGTTACACTTACGAACGCGTTAAGAAACTGACTGGAGATGTTACAGATGGTCAGCACTCGGCAGAAAATCTTGATTCGATTCTGAATGACTGCACCTACGATGACTATATTCCAATGTTGAAATCTGGCCAAGAGGTAATCTATGTTGTACGATGCAGTGATTTGGGCACAGAAGAGGAACCAAGTTTCTTGGATTTGCAGTTCTCCAATCATGCAACATGCCTGATTCCAGGCACTGACAAGCAAGAGCGTTTGCGTCTTGGTATCGGTGCCGTGGCTCAAAGCAATTATGATCCTGCTACTCACAAGAACTACTATTCAAATGTCATCCCGATGCACAACGGCTTAGGAACAAGCGTTAACCGCACATTCCTTAGCGATGGAACTGACGGGACGGTGTTCACTCTCTACCGCAAAAGTGCAAAGGGGGCTGAAACTGGTGATGTGGTAGCGCGTGCACGAGTGAATCGTATCTACAATAATAATGTTGAGTTCGTGGTAACAATGGAGAATCAGGACAATCATGGATATAAAGTGACTGATGGGACCATTACATGCCCCATTGCTACTGATGTTAAACCCGACGGAACAGGTAACACCATCCAGGTGGGTGAAATAGACTTCTCAAATTTTGTTATTCGCGATAACTTTAGCGTCACTCCCAACAATGAAGGAGAACATTTAGGCGCATATTACTATCAGGTGTCGTTTAAGTCGGCGGTCGGTTTCGATGGCTTCGAGGAAGGCACCCTGGTTTATAGCAACGAGAAAGACATTTTGGTCTATAAGACACAAATGAACTCTTATGGTACCTACGAGAAAGTCGAAGTGGATGATGACGTTGAGTTTGCCGATGAACCTAGTATGCCCGTCAAATACGAGGTTCTGGTTCAACAGGCTTCTGATGTTGACCTCTATCAGTATCGCGTGCAGCGCTGGAATGAACCCATGGCTGAGCGCAAGTTGAATACACCTGTTGCAACTGCTACTAATAGCACAACCTACTATACAATCAGCAGCCCTGCAACTCCTGCCGATGCAACACTACCCATTGAAACTGGTCGCAAGAAGATGGCGCAGTTCAAGGAAACTAATGATGCTGTAGGCGTGTTTGATTATGTACCCGTAGTGGAAACATTTGTTCCCGAGAGTAAATATCGTGAGCAGGCTCGCAACACCTATGGCGCACCCATCAACCCGATTGCTATCGGCAAGTTGAATGTCAGTGTCATGGTTCCCAACGAAACTGACCCTGAACATGCAATGATGAGTAACTACAAGTGGCAGAATGAGAAGGGAATTTGGTATTCTTACTACAATTTCCTACTCAATATAGATAACTTGGACATTCCTGATGGCTATCAACTCTACAAGTTGCGTGCATGGCGCAAGGTTGAGGGTTTTGCTAGGGAGGCTGACACTAAGCCGCTG
Source organism: Porphyromonadaceae bacterium UBA4262 (assembly GCA_002396085.1). Classification (GTDB taxonomy): domain Bacteria; phylum Bacteroidota; class Bacteroidia; order Bacteroidales; family Muribaculaceae; genus Sodaliphilus. The sequence goes on along the minus strand of DGWI01000018.1, from coordinate 38,175 downwards.
GATAACATTTTGGGTGAATGCTTGATCACTCGTGCACCGAGAACTGAGACCTTCGAGAAGGCTGGTGAAGGACTTGACGAATCGTATCTTGGCGACTGGTATTTGTATGAGGATATCACATTTGGTGACCAGATGTATGAAAATGATACCGAGGGCAACTTGATGAGTATTGATTTCTTTAAAACTCATCAGGACTATCTGCTTGGCGACCGCTCGACAAAGATTGGTCCAGTGTTCGAGCCTGAACAAGGAGATTGGACGTCAGGTGACAATCATGGAATTCAAGAAGATGCCATCCGCAACGAGAAGCGTGCCACCTTCGGTGCACAGCGTCTTGTGACTGCAACTGGTGATACGCAACAAGATGTTGGTACATTGGAGAAGATGAAGGTCTCGTTCATCGTTCGTGCATATTTCACAAAGGAGAAAGAATCGCAACCCAATAATGCACCGCGCAGAGCCGCTACACTCAAATCTCTTGACGGCAAGTATTACATTGCCGAGGGTAAGGCTGATTATACGGTTATGGCAAAAACAAATGGCATCATCACCGGCGTAACCAGCATCGATGCCAACCGCGAGGTGAGTGGTGTGATGTACTACAACACGATGGGTCTGCCTTCGGTGACTCCGTGGCAGGGTGTGAACATCGTGGTGACGCGCTACACCGATGGCACGACATCGACCACCAAGGTGGTGAGATAACAGGTTGCTCATAAGTTTTGAATATAGTAATAGTTTTTTAATATTTGTAATAGTAATAGTTTTAATCATTTTGAGGTGGTCCGACCGTGAGGTTATGCCACCTCCCTTTTTTTACCCTTTCGGTCAGATTTGCACCTGGCTTGTAACCACGAATCACGCTAACGCTCCAGGCTCTAGATTAACGTGAGTTCGATGAAAATTATGTCTGGAAATCAATGCGTTAGCAAGTCCCCCTCTAAGTTAGAGGGGGTGCCCGAAGGGCGGGGGCGTGTGCCAAGCAGCCTGGCAGTAATCACACACTCCTCCGGCGCACTCCCTCTCCTCCGGCGCTACGCGCCACCTCCTCTCGGGCAGAGGAGGAATCCACCTCCCCTAACTTAGGGGAGGGGCTGGCTCACAGCACTTTATATTCATCGAACTCACGATAGATTAAACAACAAACTCAAACGAACTCTGACGAACAAATAATTTCTTTAAATTCATGGTAATTCGTGGAGATAATCTTCTGTTCTTGATATCAAACTACGAATTACTAGGATTTTGTACTCTTGTTCTTATGTCTAAAAGACCTGCATGGTCACTAGTACTTCAGTTCTTGTGTTCTTATGTCTAAGGCTGCGGGCACTTCGTGGTTGCAAATCCAGCAGAACGGGTTGTTGCAAACGCAATTATCATTAACATGATTATTGTTATAAACATGATAATTCTAATCACGATAATTGTTTTTTTGCCGAAAATTTGGTAGTTCCATCAAGATGTCGTAATTTTGTTGATTCAGTGCATTCCTCCGTGTCAAGGAATGGGGGAATGGTATTAATTGTTGGTCGTATAAAATTGATTGTTACTTAATAAGTTATGAAACATCTGTTGGCAATAGCAATGATGGTTGCGGTGCTGGCTGCCAGTGCTGCGACACCGGGTTCTGCGCTTGGCTTCTTGAGCCGTGCGGGCGTGGATGTGACGCAACTCTATCGTCTGCCCGATCATGTGGACTTGAGTCAGGATGACATCAGCTATTATCGCATGGATGTCAAGATGGGCAAACTGCTCGATAATGTGCGTCATTTCTCCTACTATTTCGAAGTGACCGACGATGGCATGGAGGGCGCCTACAGCATCGCCGGGGTGCGCGACTATGGTGATGGCCGCATACTGGTTCTCTACTCGGTTGAGTATGGCGACGGTGGCAACCTGGAACTGGCCAGTTACAACTCACTTGGCCAGTTGGTCGACTTTGTGGACCTGGGGTATGGCCGCGACGGCACCGCATATAACATCGACGATGACCCGGCTAGCGACATGTCGGTCTACACCACACGCTCGCTTGAACTGCCCAATGACAGTGTCATTGTCGTGCGCGAGGCACAGCAAGTGGTGCCCATCAGACTGAGTGAGTGGACCGATAAGGATGTGCTGGGCCGTGTCGACAAGACTGTGCGCTATGCCATCAACTCGCTGGGGCAGTTGCATCTGCTGGACATTGAGTCTACCCATAGTGGAACTTACATCGAGGATAGTCACCGCTTTGAGGACATCCGCGACCTGCACTACTATCCCGTCAGCCAGTATGAGCGCATCGACCGCCTCAACCAGATGGCAGTGCGACCCGATGTGGTCAAGGACATGGCCAGAGACGAATATAGCCATGCTCACTATGAGTTGTATCATGCCGCGACCGACATGATAATGACCAACACGGTGCAGGTCATCCTGTGGATGGCTCGTCATCGCGACAACAACTTGGAGAAGGTGTTTGCCAACTGTGCCCACAGTGGCTTGATCGACGTGGGCATGATTCGCAACGAACTCAAGAAACTGCCCAGTGCCGCCATGCGCACCCGCATGGGTCGAATGCTCGACAAATGGCAGTCCCAGGAGTGATGCTTTTGAATTGAGGATCTCCCGTCAGGTCGCGGGCACTGCTGGAATGCAAATCCGGCAGAACGGAATCGATAATTCGATGGTTCGATAATTCGATCATTCGTGATAAAAACAGCAATTCTAGATAAAGATAGGGAAATGAAAAAGACATTATTCGTGATATTGGCGCTGGCAGCCGGTGCGATGACCGCTGCAGCGCAGTTAGTGACCGTGACCGGCACTCGTGTGCTGGTCGACTCGTGTGCCTACTTTCCGCAACTCAACGCCGATGGCACGCAGTTGCTCTACAGCAACACCGAGGCATCGGTGCTCTCGCTCAAAGACCTCACCACAGGTGAGGTGCGCACCATTGCCGACCAGGGGCTGCCGGGCTTTGATGCGCGTTTCGGCCCCGACGGCAAGATTTACTATGTGACGCAGCAGTTGGGCAAGGGCAACCGGGTCTATCGCGCCGCGCATGTCTATGACCCTGCTACAGGGCAGTCTCGACAGTTGCTTAAGCCCCAGCATGGTGCCGTTCAGGTCATCGCTACTGCTAAGGGGGTCGCCATCGAGGGCGAGCATGCCAGTTATGTCTCGACCGACGACATCGGCCTGTATGCCTATACGCGTGGCAGCAAGCTGTATCTCTCCGACGGCAAGGGCGTGAGCGTCACTTCGCCGGCAGGCGAATGTGCCGGCTACTTGTGGGCATCGGTATCAAATGTGGAGATGATGTTTGAGGCTGCGGGCAAGGGGCTATACATCTGCGACCTACAGGGCGAGGTGAAGCATCGTCTGCCCTCGGCATCCATGCCCGTGTGGCTCGATTACGATCTCATCATCGCCATGACCAACACCAACTTTGGCGCCCAGAAGGACAAGGGAACCTTCCTCTATGTCACCACAGTGGGTGGCGAGGTGCAGCGACTGACCGACCCCGAGGAGCATGCCGTGCAGCCCATGGTGGCGGGCAACAAACTCGTCTATGTGGCCGATGGCGGTATGGTCAAAGAAGCCACTCTGCAATGGTCAAAGACAGATCTTACGTTGATATCCTATGCGGCTCAGGTACCGAAGTTTGAAAAGAAACAGCCTGGACAGAAGGCCGGCGATGCCGTGCGCGTGTTCATCAATCCAGGCCACGGTGGCCACGACAGCAACGACCGTCCCACGCCCTACTATTGCCATGCCACTGGCGAGGAAACGGCTTACTATGAGTCGGACTCCAACTTCAAGAAGGGGCTGTCGCTCAAACAGATTCTGGAAAGCAAGGGCTACGAGGTGGGTATCTCGCGCTATGAAAACAAGACCGAGGACGATCTGGACTTGTTCGAGATTTCGGCATTGTCCAATCACAGCGGTGCCGACATGTTTCTGGCCATCCATAGCAACGCCACCGGCATTGAGCGCAAACTCAACTTCCCGCTGGCGCTGCATCGCGGCTGGAACGGTCAGCCCTGTGTCGAGGGCAGCGACTCGATAGCACGCTGCATCATGCGACACCTGGAGGGCAACCACACCACTGTGTGGACCCATCCGTCGCGCATCTATGGTGACTGGACCTTCTATCCCGACTGGGGATACAAGACGGGCTTGGGTGTGCTGCGCTACAACAAGTTGCCGGGCATGCTCAGCGAGGGCTCGTTCCACGACTACCTGGCCGAGCGCCGCCGCCTCAACAACGATGATTTCTGCTGGCTTGAGGGCTGGAATTTCAGTCTGGCTATCGATGAGTACTTCGGTCGCAAGGGCACTTGCGCCACCGGTGTGGTGGCGGGTCGCGTCATCGACTTGTCGACCGACTCGCCATACGACGGCTACAAGTTCGGCCTTGACAACTGGCAGGCTCGCAACGACGTCACCCTCTATCTGGAGGATATGACAGGCGAACGGCTGGTCAGTGCTCGCACCGATGGCATGGACAATGGCTTCTACCTGTTCCGTGACGTGAAGCCTGGGCGTTACCGCGTGATTTGTGATGCCGACCAGGAGGATCATCCCGAGGTTGTCCGTGAGGTCTATGTGCGTCCCAACGCCACCACCTACTGCAACTTCTCGTATTGATTGGCAAATTGATTCAGCAATTATTTCCCCTCCCTTTTCCAAAAGGGAGTTATATACGAGTTGTCCCCCAATTAGTATTTTATTTTTTTGTGATGAAGCAGCGTCACCGAAGGTGACAATCTGAGTAACCGGAGGTGGAGCGTTAGCGACACCTCCGGTATGAGGGCATACTAAATATCTCGCTGAAAGCGAGTACCTTGTCGCGAAAACTAAATGCTCGCCTTCAGCGAGGATAATAGTTTGCATTCTGTCCGAGGGTGTCGCAAGCTCCACCCACGGTTACTCAACTCAGTCGTTTTCAGCGACAAAGCATACCCTGGGGACAACTGGTATATAGTTGCCTTTTCCAAAAGGGTTAGGATTTCAATTCCCCCAATAATGGATAATATGTTATGATATTGCCAAGTATTGCAGTTAACCCAACCTTTACCTCTCCACTGTGAGATAGACGTAACTATTAAATAATAATAAATGTGGGGCAGGGTAGGGGCGTGTTTGTGGTTTTTGCATTACCTTTGTGGGTTATTTGCATGAGGCCGCATTGAAGACACGTCTCTACATATTGCCACTGTTGTTGGTCGGGCTGATGTTGCTCGACTGCTCGCTGGCGTGGGCACAGGAGCGCACTCGTGGCCTTCATTTGCGTGGCAGTGCCACCGAACTGGTTGACTCGCTGGTGCGACTGGGTGGCGACTCACTCGAGCGCGACACTGCGGGTAACTCTACCCCAGTAAAAGAGCGCTTTGTCCGCCGCAAGGTGGACCTTGACCATGTGGTCAACTTCCAGGCCAAGGACTCCATTGTGATGTACGGCAAGAACCGCGCCACCATCTTTGGTTCGGGACAGATTGGCTATGGCGACATCACACTCACCGCCGAGCAGATTGCCATGGACATGGACAGCAGCCAGGTGCATGCCATCGGCCAGCCCGACTCGGTGGGCGAACTGCAGGGCAAGCCTGTGTTCAAGGACAACAGCGGCGAGTATGAGTCGCGCATCATGAACTACAACTTCAAGACACGCAAGGGCTATATCACCGACATCGTCACCGAGCAGGGCGAGGGCTACCTCACAGGCGGCATCACCAAGAAGATGGAGAACGATGAGTACTACCTCAAGGACGGTCGTTACACCACCTGCGACAACCACGACCACCCGCACTTCTACTTCCAGATCACTAAGGCCAAGATGCGGCCCAAGCACAATGTGGTGACAGGCCCAGCCTACATGGTGCTTGAAGATCTGCCACTGCCCATTGCCGTGCCCTTCGGTTTCTTCCCGTTCACCGAGAAGTACAGTAGCGGCATCCTGTTCCCCACATTCGGCGAGGACTACAACCGTGGCTTCTATGCCCGCAATGGCGGTTACTATCTGGCACTGAGCAAGCACATTGATTTGGCACTGACGGGTGAGATTTATACGCGCGGCTCATGGGGAGTGTCGGCGCAGAGCAACTATGCCTGGAGATACAAGTTCCGCGGCAATTTCCACGTCAACTACCTGACCACTGTCAGTGGCGACAAGGGCGACCGTGACTACAGCAAGATGCACAACTTTCAGGTGCTGTGGAGTCACACGCAGGATGCCAAGGCCAATCCCAACATGACGTTCTCGGCTAGTGTGAACTTTGCAACTAGCGGATATGCGCGCAACAGTCTGGACACCTACTACACCAGTGCCTTCACCGAGAACACCAAGAGCAGCACCATCAACTTCACCTATAAGTTCCCCGGCACCAAGTGGAGCCTGTCGACAACGGCAAGCATCAACCAGCGCACGGCCGACTCGACATTGAGCGTGTCGTTCCCCAACTTCACCCTGACCATGGCGCAGACCGCGCCGTTCAAACGCAAGCGCGTGGTGGGTGCCGAGCGGTGGTATGAGAAAATCAAGATCTCTTATAGCGGACGTTTCCAGAATTCGCTCACAGCCAAGCAGGACGAGTTCTTCCACAAAAACCTGATTAAGGACTGGCGCAACGGCATGAGCCACACCGTGCCCATCAATGCCACGTTCAACGTGTTCAAGTACTTCAACATCACCCCCTCGCTGACCCTGAACGACCGCATGTACACCAGCAAGATCAAGCGGCAATGGGATCCCAATGCCAGTGCCGAGGTGATGGACACGACCTATAGTTTCTACAACATCTTTGACTTCAACTTCTCGCTTGCACTCAATACCAAGATTTATGGCTTCTGGCGGCCAATGAAGTTCTTGGGCAAGAAGTTGCAGATGATTCGTCACGTGCTCACCCCGACGGTGTCGTTCTCGGCGGCTCCCGACTTTGGAGCGCCTTTCTGGGGCTACTGGGGCAAATATGACTATATCGATGCTAACGGCAAATCGCAGACGAGGCATTACAGTTACTTCCAGCATGGACTGTTCGGCGGGGCCAGCAGTGGCAAGAGTGGCATCATCTCATTCAATCTGGCCAACAACCTTGAGGCCAAGGTCAAGAGCGACCAGGACAGCACTGGCTACAAGAAGATTTCGCTTATTGAGAACTTGTCGCTCAGCCAGAGTTATAACATGGCGGCCGACTCGTTGCGGTGGAGCAACCTCTCGACCAGCATATTGCTGCGTTTGTTCAAGGGGTTCAACCTCAACTTGAGTGCCACGTGGGACGTGTATAAGTATGGCTTGAACGAGTATGGCAACCCCGTGCGCATCAACAAGCTGCGCCTCTTCCATGGTGGTGGCTGGGGCCGATTGGCCAGTACGGGCACATCGTTCAATTACACAATCAACAACAATACGTTCAAGCGCAAGGGCAAGGGCAAAGACAACAAGAAGACCGACGACACGACGCGACGACGTGGTGACGATGCGACTCCCGATGACGATAATCAGCGAGGCGGCAACGAGGCGCCCTCTGATGTCGAACTCACGTCGGAGGGCTATGCCAAGTGGGAGTGCCCATGGAACCTGACTTTCAACTACTCGGTGAGTTATGGCTATGGCTCCTTCAACAAGGAGAAGATGGAGTATAACGGTAAGTTCACTCACTCGTTGAGCCTGAACGGCAACATCCGGCCCACCAAGAACTGGAACCTCTCGTTCTCGGCCAGTTACGACTTTGAGAACCACAAGATTGCCTACATGAACTGCAATGTGTCGCGCACGATGCACTGCTTTACCATGACGGCTAGTTTTGTGCCTGTCGGCCCCTACAAGAGTTACAATTTCCACATCGCGGTCAACTCCAGCATCCTGCAGGATGTCAAGTACGACAAGCGCTCCAGTTACAGCAACGGGGTCACTTGGTTCTAGGGTCTTTGTGGGTGTGTCAACATTGCAAAAAGTGGCTTCTCAAGTGCACCCGCATTGGGGGCATCTGACTCAAGAATCATTTTGGCACAAACTCATTTTTTGTTGATATGCTTGCGTGATTCAAAAGAATTTACTATTTTTGAAGCGATTTTCTGTTTATTCATCTTTAAATCTTTGTAGATATGAAGAAATTTTTACTGCTTATTGCCACGGTGGCTGTGGCATTGAGTGTGTCGGCACAGCCGGCTCACAAGCTGGGGAAACCGTCTAATGCCCCTGCTAAGGTCGACATCATCACCGAGCAACCCGAGGGCGAGGTTGTGACCTATGGTCGCAGTGGCGAGTTCTTGGTGGTCAGTCTCTATGGCTACAACGCTTCTGCCCAGACGGGACAGACCAAGGTGTGCTACGCTCCTGACGGAAAGACTGTCTATATCCAGGACCCCTTGGCCTACGGCGAGGGCGTTGGTGCCTGGGTGAAGGGTGAACTGAGCGATGATGGCACGACCATCACGGTGCCACTGGGACAGTATGTGTCCTACAACGAGGAGTATGATTATGGCCTGGTACTGGCATGGGGAGCAACTAGCCTGGTTGATCTGGGCGATGACTTCTACTGGCTCGATTTCCTCCCTCAGGAAGGCGTGGAGGCTGTGACTTACGCTGTGGATGCCGCTCAGGGCACAATTGCACTGCAAGGGTCTGAAGGCGACGCTAATGCTGAGTATCCCAACAATCTGAATGCTCTGGGACTGGCTGGTGTGTGGAGCGATGATGGCACGATAGCCACACTTGAGTGGAACACCGTATGGACCCCTCTGGGTGATGCTCAGCCCGCTGTGCCCGCCAACCCCGAGGCACTGGAGTTCTTTGATTGTGGTGATGAGAGTGGTTACACGCGCTTCGACTTCAACATCAATCTGCTGGATGTTGACGGCAATCCGTTGAATTCCGACTATGTGACCTACAGCATCTTCACCGATGACGACCAGTTGTTCACATTTGACTACGCCACCTATGGTGCAGGCAACGGCTTTGACACCGACATGACCGAGATTCCTTACGGCTACAGCGGTGAGGACTTCTATCTGCGTCGCGTCTACTTCTATCGCACCAACAAGGGTGACAACCCGATGTTTGCCAACCGCATCGGCATTCAGGTGTATTATACGGTCGATGGTGTGCGCAACGCATCCGATATCGTCTACCTTGATGTCGAGAATCCCTATAATGGTGTCAATGACATTGATGCCAGCAAGTGTGTGACCGCCGAGCGCTACTACAACCTGGCCGGCCAGCAAGTGACGCAGCCCAGCGGTGTCGCCATCTGTGTGACCACCTACAGCGACGGCACAACCCGCACCACCAAGGTCGTGAAATAGCCAATTAAAAGTAACTGATTTACAAGGGGTGGAGTGACTGCTCCATCCCTTGTTTCTTGTCCGAGACATCCTATATACATCAGCATAGATTAAGGGTCTAGGCAGAAGAAAAAGTCGCTGAAAGCGAATAATCTGAGTAACCGGGGGTGGAGCGATAGCGACACCCTCGGAGGAGAGCAAGAGTATAATCCTCGCTGAAAGCGAGCATCTGAGTAGCAAATATGAGCTATACCAATTTAGTCTATCACATAGTATTTCGAACCTATCGCAGCGAAAACACGATAGTTGAAGAGCATGAGAAAGAGTTATATGCCTATATTATGGGTATAGTGAGTCATCTAAATGGCAAACTCTACCGCATTGGTGGTATGCAAGACCATATTCACATGTTAGTCAGTGTCCCTCCAGCAATTGCTCTGTCTGAATTTATGCGTCGTATCAAGCGTGCATCTAGTGAGTGGTTAAAAGAGAACCCGCATTTCCCACAATTCTCAGGGTGGGGGCAAAGTTATGCTGCTTTCACCTATAGTCACGCTGACATTCCCATCGTGAAAAACTATATTATTGATCAAAAGAATCATCATAGAGGTGTTACTTTAGATAGTGAGTTACGTGAGTTAATGGCTCGTGAAGGTGTAGAAACGGATGAATATTTCCTTAATGATTAAATTGTTGCAAGAAACAAATGGTCGCTTTCAGCGACATGCTATGATGTGGCCTGTCCGAGGGTGTCGCAGGCTCCACCCCCGGTTATTCAAATCAGTCGCTTTCAGCGACATGGATGCCTCATCATTTCGAGGGTTGCTACGATGTGTAGTGTTAGCATTACTGCTGGTGGCCGTGCTGCCCACATGCGGACAACCCAATTCTCAATTCTCAATTCTCAATTCTCAATTGACTGAAGTTGACGAGGGCGACTTGCTGTTTGTGGCGCAGGCCGATGACAATGCCATCACGCAGGTAACCCAGGGCATCGACAACTTGGCTATAGACCATGTCGCCATCATGCACCGCATTGGAGGAAAGGGTGGGCCGCTCTACGCCCTAGAGGCTATCCCGCGCCAGGGGGTAGCGCTCACACCCATCGACTCACTCGTGGCGCGCGAACAGGGAGCAACCTTTGTGTTGGGGCATGTGCAGGGCGTGGATGCCGCCCGCTCGGTGAGGTCGGCATTGCGATATGTCGGTCTGCCATACGACGACCTCTATCTGCCGGGCGACAGTGCCATCTATTGCAGCGAATTGGTGCAGATGTGCTACGTCGACACAGCGGGGCGACCGATTTTCGGCACCATACCCATGTCGTTCCATGACCGCACGGGCCACATCCTCGACCACTGGACCGAGTTTTACCGCCAGCGCGGCATGGCAGTCCCCGAAGGCCTCCCCGGCACCAACCCCGGCCAGCTCTCCCGCCACCCCCAAGTCACGATTGTAAAACTGCAAAAGAATCCTGAGGCTTGCACAATTCAAAGAGAATAATTATCGCGCCACTCTTATAGACAGATGAAAATAAGGACATTAGTTTAACAAACATAGGGACATCACTTCATGCAGGCTTTGCCCCTATGTTCTTTTGTCTATTGAGTGCTACTTGTCACCGTAGTGGCCTTTAACTGATAACTCATACTCCCAATCGCCGTCTGATTTCATCCATGGTATATGCCTCGCCTTGCCCTTCGTTCATCTCTTGAATGCCTCGATGGACAGAATCGATGTTTTCTGGCACATTAAACCAGGGGTCGCCTGAAGGTGAAGGGTTCTCATGCACCTCGACTGATATGCTATTGGCCTTGGCAATCAAGAGTTGTTCGATAAACGCCTTGAGGCTGCGTCCTTGAGCCACTGCAAGTAGCGAAAGTTTCTGCAAAACTTCAACTGGCAGGTCGATGTTTTTGCGCTTTATTGTTGTTTCCATTTTTATATATAATACTTTTTGTGCTGCAGAGATATATGATATATCTGATATATCCAAATAATAGAGTGATGTTTTTGGCCTCGGAAAGATTTGCATTGCAGCAAAATGTTAAAAAATCTTACAATCTTGAGATAATTCTCAATTCTCAACAAAAAACTTAAGACTGATGACTGAAAACTGAAAACTTTGTAGTACCTTTGCACCGCAATTTTGCAAACACTATATATAAACTTAACGTAATGTACTTAGATTCAGAGAAAAAGAAAGAGATCTTTGGAACGTACGGTGCCAGCAATACTGATACTGGGTCTCCCGAGGCACAGATTGCATTATTCTCTTACCGTATTTCCCACCTGACCGAGCACTTGAAGGTCAACAAGAAAGATCATACGACTCAGCGTGCACTGAAGATGCTTGTTGGTAAGCGTCGCAAACTGCTCGATTACCTGATGCGTAAAGACATCAACCGTTACCGCGCCCTCATCGCTAAGAAGGAACTCGGTATCCGCAAGTAATCAGCACGCAACTCGTGAAAACAAAAGCACTGCCCACTCAGGCAGTGCTTTTTTCGTGGGTTCAAGGGTTAAGGGTTAAGGTTCACGGGTTAGGGTTGAAGGGTTAAGGGTTAGGGTTGTGGCTGGTAAGCAGGCTGATTGCCACAGAACTCTAGCCCCTACCCCTTCAACCTTAACCCTTCAACCCTAACCCTTCAACCCTAACCCCTAACCTTTAACCCTTAAACCCTAGAACTCGATGTCGACCTCCACGGGGCAGTGGTCACTGCCCATGACCTCGGTGTGGATGGTGGCGGCAGTGAGTCGGTCGTCAAGTCGCTTGGAGGTCAGGAAGTAGTCGATGCGCCAACCGGCGTTCTTCTCGCGGGCGCGGAAGCGGTAACTCCACCATGAGTAGATGTCGGTGCGGTCGGGGTAGAAGTGGCGGAAGGTATCGGTAAATCCCGCGTCGAGCAGGGTGGTCATCTTAGCACGCTCCTCGTCGGTGAATCCGGCATTGCGGCGGTTGGTCTTGGGATTCTTCAGGTCAATCTCCTGGTGCGCCACGTTCAGGTCGCCGCACACGATGACGGGTTTCTTCTGATCCAGCGCCAACAGATAGGCGCGGAAGTCGTCCTCCCATCGCATGCGATAGTCCAGACGGCGCAACTCGTCCTGACTGTTCGGGGTGTAGCACGTCACCAGATAGAACTCGGGCATCTCCAGCGTGATGACACGCCCCTCGTGGTCGTGTTCGTCAATGCCGATGCCGTAGGTCACTGCCAGCGGCTCGTGACGACTGAAGATGGCCGTGCCGCTATAGCCCTTCTTGTCGGCATAGTTCCAATAGGATTGATACCCCTCAAACTCCAGGTCGAGTTGTCCTGCCTGCATCTTGGTCTCCTGCAAGCAGAAGAAGTCGGCATCAAGTTGGGCAAAAGCCTCGGCGAAGCCCTTGCCCACAACGGCGCGCAGACCGTTGACATTCCATGAGATAAACTTCAAAGTAATATAGAATTAAGAATTTAGAATTTAGAATTAAGAGCACTGTGCTGAACTAGAGGGGAGGCTCCCGCTAGAGCCCGCACAGCCCCTCAAGTGTGATGGGTTTGCCAAAGAGTTCCCCTTTCAGTTGGTTGCCGCCACGATACATCTTGCCGGTAAAGATAACCTTGCCTTGCTTGTCAACAACGGTGATGAGACCCGTTTTCTCGTCCACATTGCCGTCAAAGGTTGATTCGTCTTCATCAAACTCTGGACCGTGGAAGTAGGCTTCAAACTCGCCATCACAGTAGTTGATGCCAATCATATACTTATCGTTACCGAAAGAGTAAAAGCCGCTGATGTGGGTCCACACCTCTTCTTTTGCCACTCTGCGCACCTTCTTCTTGGGCTTCTTGGCCTCCATGCTGACTGCCAAACTTCCAATCAAGACGGTGGCAATCAAGATAAACAATTTTTTCTTCATAGTAGTGTCAGTATTTATTATTTGTATTAGTAAAGACGGCATAGTAATCCGTCGCTATAGAAATCGCTGAGTTACAAAGGGCTAACTGTTCGTGAAAAAAGAGTTAAGAAACCTCGGAGGGCGCGTCTTGTTCTTCGTCACTTGCTTCTGGCATCTGTTTCAACAACTTGCGCGCACGCATCAGATACCATAGGCTGGCACACAACAACACAAGTGCCAACAGCGCACCCGCAATTAGCGCCCACTGGGGCAGCTGTTGCTTGCTAGCCAGGAACAGCACCACTAATGCCACGGCGATGCAAGCAAAGTCCAACAGAATGGCATTACGCCTGAGTCTATAAATTTCCATTGTCTGTCTGTTTTATGATTTTCCACCACAAAGGTAAATTAAAAATCGCATTATTCCAAGAAAAATGACTAAATTTGCCTCGTTATGTCGAAGATTCATCGTTTTGAGCAGGAGGTAGCAGGGGTTGAGGTGCCGCAGAGGTTCACCTGGCCGTTCCACTATGTGCCGGCGCGGCTCAGTGTTCTGGCTGCCGAGCAGGTGATGCGCTATGTGGCAACGCGAGGCGACTGGGCTGCCGAGTTGCAGGCGGGCAAGATGCTGGGCGTGCTCGTGGTGCGTGACATGGCGGGCGAACTTGGCTTTCTGGCTGCCTACTCGGGCAACCTGTGCGGACGCAATGACCATGACTATTTTGTGCCTCCGGTCTACGACCTGTTGCAGCCTGATGGTGAGTTCCGGCAGGGCGAGGCAGCCATCACTGCCATTAACCATGAAATTGAGTGCCTGGAGCAGAGCGATAAACTGATACAATTGACTCATCAACATCAACTACTGGAGCAAGAACGCGATGAGGCTATAGCGGCTTACAAGCAACAGATGGCGCAGTGCAAAGCCTGGCGCGACCAGCGCCGCGCATCGGATCAACTCTCTGCTGATGAACAGCAGAAGTTACTTGCCGAGAGCCAGTTCCAGAAGGCCGAACTCAAGCGCCTGCGCCGTCACTATGAGCAGATTTTGAGCGAGGCTTCCCACAAGTTGGATGAGTTCCAGAGTCGCATCAACCGGCTCAAGGCCGAGCGCAAGCGACGCAGCGAGGCATTGCAAGAGCGCATTTTTCATCTATTCGTGTTGCAGAATGCTCGAGGCGAGCGCAAGGACTTGATGGAGATATGGGGAAGCCTCCCTCAGTCCCCCTTGAAGGGTGGAAGCACTATTTTGCTCCCTCCGTCAGGTTCTGGCGAGTGCTGTGCGCCCAAGTTACTACAATATGCCTATCGGCAAGGGCTTCGACCGGTGTGCATGGCCGAGTTCTGGTACGGCCAGTCGCCTGTGGGCGAGGTGCGACACCATGGACACTACTATCCTGCCTGTCGCAGCAAGTGTCTGCCCATCCTCACGTTTATGTTGCAGGGCTTGGATGTCGAGCCGAACCCCTTGTCCGTGCCGACCGAGTACGACGGCCTGGACATAGCCTACGATGACGAGTGGATGAGCATTGTGCGCAAGCCTGCCGGCATGCTCAGCCTGCCCGGCAAACTGCTCGATGACTCGGTCGAGTCGCGCTATCGCTGCCGCAGCGATGTCTGCGGGCCGGTGGTAGTGCATCGGTTGGACCAGGAGACCTCAGGGCTGCTGGTGCTGGCCAAGAACAAAACCGCCCATCAGGCGCTGCAAGACTTGTTTGCCTCACGCAGGGTGACCAAGACCTACATTGCCCTGCTTGATGGCAATGTGGTGAGCGACGAGGGCATCATTGACCTGCCGTTGCGACCCAATGTCGAGGACCGCCCGCGTCAGATGGTCGACCCCGTCGAGGGCAAATCGGCGGTGAGTCGCTATCGGGTGATTGAGCGCAAGGATGGCATCACACGCGTGGCGCTGCAGCCTCTCACGGGGCGTACCCATCAGTTGCGTGTTCACTGCTCCCACCCGCTGGGCCTCAATGCCCCCATCGTTGGCGACATGCTCTATGGCACAGCCGCGTCACGGCTGATGCTTCATGCCCAGCGGTTGCAATTCGTTCACCCCATCACAGAGCAAGCGATAGATATCACTTGGAAATCACCATTCTAACCGATAAAGACAATGAAGAAGACCCTATTATTCATGGCACTGCTCGTGTTGAGTGCAGTCACGGCGATGGCAGGGACCATGAAAATCTATCGTGGCAACTCCACCTACACGAGCGACATCCTCTACACGTGGGATGGCAAGCACCTGTTCAGTGGCAATTCAACCTATACAAGCGACATCCTCTACTCGTGGGACGGGCGTTATTTGTATCGGGGAAACTCAACCTACTCAAGCGACATCCTGCTCACATGGGATGGTCGTAAGGTCTATCAAGGTCGCTCGACCTATACGAGCGACATTCTCTTCACCTGGGACGGGAAGTATATCATGCAG
This sequence comes from Porphyromonadaceae bacterium UBA4262, assembly GCA_002396085.1. GTDB lineage: Bacteria > Bacteroidota > Bacteroidia > Bacteroidales > Muribaculaceae > Sodaliphilus. The sequence goes on along the minus strand of DGWI01000018.1, from coordinate 22,591 downwards.
GGCAACTCAACCTACTCAAGCGACATCCTGTTCACCGTCGCCAATGGGCACATCTATCGTGGTCGCTCGACCTACACCAGCGACATCCTCTACACCTTCACGGGTGCCATCCCCATCCCGGTTCTGTTGGCTGTGATGTGAACTTATTGGGGAGTGTTTTTACTCAAGTTTCTGGAGTAGTTAAGGAGTTACGTAGTCATATGGAATTAAGACATCACAATTCGTGGTTGTAGGGACGCGGCGTGCCGCGTGATTCAACTCCAGGCCGGCTGGCAGATGATAAATTGATGTGAGAATTTGAGCAACAAGAGCATTCGTCTTAACTTCTTTAACTCCTTAACTCCCTTAACTACTAACAAGTAGCTACTAACTCCAGGCCGGCTGGCAGATGATAAAAGGATGAATGAATTTGAGCAACAAGAGCATTCGTCTTAACTTCTTTAACTCCTTAACTCCTTTAACTACTGACAAGTAGCTACTAACTCCAGGCCGGCTGGCAGATGATAAAAGGATGAATGAATTTGAGCAACAAGAGCATTCGTCTTAACTTCTTTAACTCCTTAACTCCCTTAACTACTGACAAGTAGCTACTTTAGGAAGTTGAATGTCTTTAGAAATTATATTGTCTGATGAGAGCCTTGGCCTGGGGGTGACCGCGCATAGCGGCTCGCTTGAGGTAGTCACGGGCTATGGAATAATCCACGGGTGTTGCTTCCAGGCCGAAGAGGTATTTCAAGCCATTCCGATACAAGTCTTCTGTCTCTCGGTCAACAGGGTTCTCCTTGATACCGAAGTTAATAGGTAGAGTGTACCAAACGTTGATGGGTTCTCCATCCAAAGTTGCTGGCTCAAACTTGGGTAAGAGGCCACACACTCGTTTGGCCTCGGCATCCAGATCGGGATCTACCGAACGAACGACTTTAATCTCACCAACTTCACCAGTTTTGGTGACTACAAACTGCACCACGACTCTTCCCTGAATGTTGTTGCGACGCGCCTTATTGGGATACTTTACTTGCTTAGCCAAAAACTCCATTAGGGCCTTATCCCCTTCAGGATACCGAGGAGATCGTTCGACATGATGCACACCCAGACTATCTATATATTCCGTTTCCTCACCAGTCTCTCGAACGATTTGTTTCAGTAGACGAGGTGCATCGTTGCCTGCAGTTTCGGTTGTGTTCTGAGCTTTGAAAGTGATGGGGAGCGTGAACCATACACTCACTGGCTGGCCATCCTGCCGGCCAGGAATGAATTTGGGCAAGCCCTTCACCGCGGCAATGGCAATACTGTCCAGCATTGGGTCAATCGACCTGACAACTTTGGCCTCTCCGATATCGCCAGTTTTCGTTACTACAAACTGCACAACAACTTTCCCCTGAGTGTTGTTGCAACTGGGAGGATAGATGATATTTTTGGCAAGGGCCTGCGCCAAAGCTTCACTCCCGCCGGGGAACACAGGCAACTGCTCGGCCCACAAGAGTGCTTGCTCTTGGGCACAACCCAACATCGCAGCTACTCCCATCAACACAGTCAATATCGTTCTCATCAGTTTCATTGCAGTGAGTATTAGCAAAAATGTTTAAAGTGGCGGAAAGAAGATATGCTTCAATCCACCACTTTAGATGTTAGTTGGCTTAACCGACGGCGATCATCTCAATCTCGACGAGGGCGCCCTTGGGCAGGTCGCGCACGGCGAAGGCCGAACGGCCAGGGAAGGGCTGCTCGAAGAACTCGGCGTAGACCTCGTTCATGGGGCCAAAGTTAGCGATGTCGCTCAGCAGCACGGTGGTCTTGACCACGTTGTTCAGGCTCAGGCCCTCACTCTCAAGGATGGCCTTGGCATTGAGCAGCGACTGGCGTGTCTGCTCCTTGATGCCTCCGTCGGGGAATGCGCCTGTAGCGGGGTCGATGGGGAGTTGTCCTGACAGGAAATACATGGTTCCGCTGGCTGCGATGCCCTGGCTATAGGGGCCGATGGCTGCCGGTGCGTTGGGGGTGTTTAATGCTTTCTTCATTGTTGTTAATTGATTTGGTTAGAAGATTATTTTTTGCAAAATTACTGCTTTAAATTGACATCGGGTACAAGATTCGCCAATTTTTTAGTAAATTTGCCGTTTGAATGAAAATCATCAGAACCAAATATATCCCTGTGCGCGGGTTCAGCGCTATCAATTTGCTGGGTGTACTGTTTGTTCATCCCGGTGTTTACTTGTCGCAGGAACTCATTAACCATGAGCGCATTCACACGGCGCAGATACTGGAGATGGGCATTGTTGGGTTCTATCTGTGGTATCTGGTCGAGTGGCTTGTGCGGCTACTTCGGCATGGCAATGCCTACCGTCGACTGTCGATGGAACGTGAGGCCTACGAGAACCAGCGCGACCTCGACTACCTCAAGCATCGCCGTCATTATGCCTGGCGCAAGTACCTGTAGACGATGCACAATTGGTTGTCGGTTATCGGTTATCGGTTATCGGTTATTGGTTATCGGTTGTCGGTTGTGGCTAAGAACTGAAAACCGAAAACTGAAAACCAAAAAGTTACCAGCACAGAAGTCTCAATTTTCAATTCTCAATTCTATCGAAGTGGACTATTCAATCGAAGCTAACAAAAAAGAATTTATCGAACTCTTGAAGTCGACAGGACGTGAGGGCGTTGACGACCTCATCGAGTATCTGGATGAGGGACGCAACCACTTCTTCACCGCCCCTGCCAGTGTCAACCACCACCTGAACAATGATGGTGGGCTGCTGCAGCACTCACTCAATGTGTGCCATGCGGCCCTCAAGTTGCGCGAACTCACCCTGACCATGCGGCCCGACCTGGAGTCGCAACTGACTCGCGACAGTGTCATCATCGCCTCATTGTTACATGACATCTGCAAGGCCGACATCTATCGGCCCACGCGCCGCAAGCGCAAGGACGCGACAGGACTCTGGGTCGAGGTTGACTCCTACGATGTGGATTATAGCAACTTCCCCATGGGGCATGGCGAGAAGTCGGCCATCATGGCCCTGTGGGCAGGACTGGATATCACGCAGGAGGAGTTGCTTGCCATCCGCTGGCACATGACCGCCTGGGATCTGCCCATGCAGAGTGTTGAGGCTGGCAAGAGCTTGAACACCGCCCGCGACCTGCATCCACTGTGCTCGCTGGTGCAACTGGCCGATGGCATCGCCGCCAATCTGGTTGAGTTTGGCACTGATGGGAAGGAGAATTTTTAATTTTTAAGTTTTTATCTATAGGTCAATGAAAAAATTTGCTAGTACTCTGCTGTTGGCATTGATGGGCTTGACGCTCTGGGCCATTACCGCACAAGAGGCCGTTGATGCTTACGCTGCCCGCAAGGGTATGCGCCATGCCGCTGCAGGGGTGGTTGTCATCGACATCGATTCCAACAAGGTCATTGCAAGTCACTTGCAGGATCAGGCTATCATTACAGCATCGACCATGAAGACTGTCTCGTCGGTAGCCGCGCTCGAGACATTGGGCGGCGACTATCGTTTCAAGACGCGCGTCTATCTGCAAGGTACCGTCAAGGGAGACACCCTCATGGGGCGAGTGCTCATCGTGGGGGGTGGCGACCCGACGCTTGGCTCACATTACATCAAGGGCAATCCCAACATTGTCAACGAGATAGTGGCTGCAATCAAGCAGCGTGGCATCACTCACATCGCAGGCAGTGTTGCCACCGATGAGAGCCTATTTCCTTATCCACCTTACAGCATCCACTGGGATGTGGGCGATCTGGCCTGGGACTATGGTGCAGCCGTTCATGCTCTGAATTTTGCCGACAATGTGATGAAGGTTAGGTTCAAAGTCGACAAATGGGGGCGTTTCTCCCCATTCCGTCTCTCACCCAGCGTGCCTGGAGTGGGGGTGGTCAACCGCATGAACTATCGTGCCAAGGGCGAGGATATTGACTTTGCTTTGGAGTATGGCAATCCGGCATTAGTGCTCATGGGCAATGTGTGTCCAGGCAGTTACAACCTCACCGCATCCAATCCTTGTCCGGCAGCCCTGTTGGCCGACAGTGTGACACATGCGCTGCAACGAGCCGGCATCCACTGGCTCGAGGGCGATGATGTCACCGCCTCACAGAGCAGTCGCGAGCTGCTGCTCACACACGAGTCGGTCGAGTTGACCGATATTGTTGAGTCGTTGCTCGACCGCAGCGACAATATGTTTGCCCATGCCTTGCTGCGAGCTGTGGCGTTGAGCAATGGTTGGAACAGTGGCAGCATCGATCAGGCAGGTGTCGAGGGCGTGAAGCGCGTGTTGAAGTCGCTCACGGTCGACACCGATGCGCTCTTCATGCGTGACGGCAGTGGACTGGCTCGTGCCGGCAAGGCTTCGCCCTATCTGCTGGCCAGCATGCTAACTGCTGTGGCCGGCAAGGAGTATAATGGCAAACGTTTGTGCGATCTCATGCCCAAGGCAGGCAGTCGTGTAGGCAATGTGCTGGAGGGACACCGCCTTTCCAAGCAGATTGTGCTCAAGTCGGGCAGCATGAACGATGTGCAGTGCTATGTGGGGTACTATCCTGCCGATAAGCCCCGATACGCATTCGCCCTGCTTGCCAACAACTACACTTGCAGCCGCTCTGACTTGCGTGCCCACATGAGCCGCTTGCTCATCGACCTCTTCGGTGACAAGTAGGCTTTATTACATTTTTTGGCTGAAAAATAGTTGTCAAATCAGAAAATTTGCCTAACTTTGGCGGTTAATAACGAAAGTAAATGGTTATGGACACATTATTTTCAAGACTGATGACACAGGTCTACGAGTTGGAAGGACTCCTGCTCGTGGTCGAGAAACATGGTAAGGACACGCCGCAAGTGGTGTACCAACGCATCGGCGAACTAGGTCAAGAGATTGCCCAATATACCCAGCAAGCCGCTGTCACACAGCCTGCAGAGCCAGAACCGATTGAAGTAATGCCACCTGTTGAACAAGAAAAACCGATTGAGCCACAGCCCATCGAGTCGGAGCAACCTGCTGAGCCAGAGCAGCCCGCTGAGCCTGAATCGGAACCCGTCGAGCCGGACTTGCCCGGACAGGACTTGCCCGAGCAGGACTATAATGCCGACGAGACGTGGCAGCATGATAATGGCGAGGAGTTCGCCGAAGTCTTCAAGGTTGACTATGTTGAGCCCGATCCGGTCATCAAGCCGCAACCCAATGTGGTGTTGGTCGAACCTCAGCCCAGAGACGTCCCCGATGCTCCTGCTATCGCATCTGTTGCCGATGACGGCCTGCGTGTTGATGAGAAGTTGCAGCGTTCGCTCAGCAAGGATATGCACAAAGCACTGTCGCTGAACGACCGCTTCCGCTTTCAACGCGAGTTGTTCAGCAACAGCAAGAATGACCTCAACAATGCCTTGGACCTGGTCAATGCCATGCAATCGTTCGACGAGGCCGAGGAGTACTTCATCCACGACCTCGGATGGGATCAGGATAACGAAGATGTGGCCGACTTTATGGGTCTTGTGCGCCGCCACTTTCTGAACTGATGGAAGGCAAATTATATATTGTGCCGACTCCTGTGGGCAACTTGGACGACATGACCCCACGGGCGGTGACCGTGCTGCGGGAAGCCAGTCTGATCTTGGCCGAAGACACACGCACTAGCAGTGTGATCATGCGACACTTCGATATCAACACGCCCATGCGCAGCCATCACAAGTTCAACGAGCATGAGGCCATCGACCAGTTGATGCCTCTCCTCGAGGCGGGGCAGACGATTGCGCTGGTGAGCGATGCCGGTACACCGGGCATCAGCGACCCGGGCTTCTTGCTATCGCGCGAGTGCCGGCGACGAGGCATTGAGGTCGAGACACTGCCAGGTGCCACAGCCTTTGTGCCGGCGTTGGTCAACTCGGGACTGCCGTGCGACCGCTTTGTCTTCGAGGGCTTCTTGCCGCAGAAGAAAGGTCGCGCCTCGCGTCTGGCCGAGTTGCAGGACATGCCGCTGACCATGGTGTTCTACGAGTCGCCCCTGCGGCTGCTCAAGACACTGCAGCAATTTGTCGAGACATTCGGCCCTGACCGCGAGGCATCGGTGGTGCGCGAAATCAGCAAGGTGCACAACACCACCCACAACGGCACTTTGGCCGAGTTGGTCGATTTCTTTACGGCCAATGCTCCCAGGGGCGAGATTGTCATCGTGGTGGCAGGTCGTCCTGCCGAGGAAAAAAAGAAAATCGACAAGTATGCCCAATTCAAGGGCAAAGCCACTCAACACGTCTAGCATCTAGAGTCTATAGAAAATCTAGAGTCTCTAGAAACACATAACAAAACAACAATCAGTATGAAAAAGATTAAGTTTTTAGTGATAGCCCTGGTCGCCATGACCCTGATGCCAGCCTGCAGCAACAAGGCCGAGCAAGAGGAGGCAACCCGTGAGGACTCGATCAACACCGAACTCAATGACTCGCTGGCCACAGCGTTGGCCGAGAAAGACAGCCTGATGGCGCTGATGAACGACATCAGCGATGGTATGAACCAACTCAAGGAACTGCAAGATGTGGTGTCGGTACGCAATCTCAGCGGCGAGACACCCGACCGCAAGGCTCAACTGCGCAGTGACATGGAACTGCTGCAGAAGTCGGTTGCCGAGCGCAAGAAGCGCCTTGAGGACCTGGAAAAGCGCCTCACGCAGAGCCGCAACTACAACGACGAGATGCGCAAGACCATCGAGACCATGAAGAAGCAACTCGAGAATCAGCAGAGCACCATCGATGACCTCACTCAGCAACTGGCTCAAGCCCACATCGTCATCAACACGCTCAACACCCGAGTTGACTCGCTCAACACCGTCAATACCGAGGTACGCGAGGAGAAAGCCCGTGCACAAGAGGAGACCGTGCGTGTAACCAACGAGATGAACGTTTGCTACTACGTCATCGGCAACAAAAAAGAACTCAAGAATCACCACATCATCGAGACGGGCTTCCTCAAGAAGACCAAGATCATGGAAGGCGAATTTGAGAGATCATATTTCACCAAGGCCGACAAGCGCACACTCAACGTGATTCCGTTGCACAGCAAGAAGGCCAAGTTGCTCTCAAAGCATCCGCAGGGCACCTATCAACTGGTTGATGACGGCAATGTCAAGTCGCTCCACATCACCGATGCCGCTCGCTTCTGGGAACTGAGCAACTACCTCATCGTCCAAATCGACTAAATCCTACTAGCAATGAAACGACTACTGACCATGACGGCTGCCCTGATGGCAGTCGTCGCCATTATGGCAAATACGGCAACCGAGGTGGCGATGGCGCTGACGCAGAGGTTGTCGCCACGGCTGGCGCAGAAGGTGACCTATCGCCAACTGCCGGCCGATACCTGTGACTACTTCACATTGACTAACGAGGGTGACCGTGTGGTCATCGGTGGCAGCAATGCCAATGCAATGGTGGTGGGGCTGAACCACTACTTGAAGAACTGTTGCATGACCACTGTGTCGTGGTATGCCGACGTGCCTGTCGAGTTGCCCGCCGTGCTGCCGCCTGCCGACAGCGCCATCACCGTGCGTGCTCGCGTGCCACAGCGGTTCTTCCTCAACTACTGCACCTTTGGTTACACGATGGTGTTCTGGCAGTGGCGACACTGGGAGCGCTTCATCGACTGGATGGCACTCAACGGCATCAATCTGCCCCTAGCCATCACTGGGCAGGAGGCGGTGTGGATGCGCGTGTGGAAGAAGTTGGGCATGAAGGATGAAGAGATTCGCGCCTACTTCACCGGACCCGCCTATCTGCCCTGGCACCGCATGGCCAATATTGATGCCTGGTGCGGCCCGCTGCCGCAGCACTGGCTGGACACGCAGGTAGCCTTGCAGAAGCAGATTGTGGCTCGCGAGCGTGAACTGAATATGCGCCCTGTGCTGCCCGCCTTTGCCGGTCATGTGCCCGTACGGCTCAAGGCCCTCTATCCCAAGGCCGACATCCGTCCGCTGGAGGTGTGGGACGAGTTTGAGAAGCCGTACAATACCTATTTCCTCGACAGTGAGGACCCGCTCTATACCCGCATTCAGAAGTTGTATCTGCAAGAGCAGACCCGCCTCTTCGGCACCGACCACATCTATGGCATCGACCCGTTCAACGAGATGTCGCCACCCAGTTTCGAGCCCGACTATCTGGCGCGTGTGTCGCGTCACATCTACGAGTCGCTGCGCAGTGCCGACCCCCAGGCCGAGTGGCTGCAGATGGGTTGGTTCCTCTACTACCAGCGCAAGGACTGGACCGCCGAGCGCGCCCAGGCCATGCTCGATGCTGTGCCGGCGGGCAAGATGCCCATCTTGGATTACTACTGCGAACGCATGGAGGTGTGGCGGCTGCGTGACAAGTTCTATGGCCAGCCTTTCATCTGGTGCTATCTGGGCAACTTCGGTGGCTCGACGGCCATGCAGGGCAATGTGCTGGAGGCGGGCGACCGGCTGGAGAAAGCCCTCGTTGAGGCACATGGGTCGATACAAGGCATCGGTTCGACACTCGAGGGACTGGAGGTGCAGCAATTCCCCTACGAGTACATACTGGACAAGGCTTGGGACTTGGGCATGAGCGACAGCGCCTATGTGGCGCAGTTGGCCCGGCGCCATGTGGGTGGCGAGTCGATGCCTGCCCGTGTGGCATGGTGGGCACTGGCGCGCGACGTGTTTGTCCACTGGCCCTATACCCGTGGTCCGCAGTTCAACTTCGTGCCGGTGATGGACAAGCGCAGCAAGTGGTCGCGCGACGAGATTTATTACCGCCCCGACCGCATGGTGCAGGCATGGCTCACCCTGTTGCAGCAGACGCAGGTGACCCGCGATGCCATGACCATCGACATGATCGCTGCCGGGCGCGAGGTGCTGGGACTGGCGTTTGCCCGTGCCAAGGCCGACTTTGATGCGGCTTATCACCGCCGTGACCTCGCGGCATTGCGCAGTCGAGGGCGGTTGATGCTCGACATCATCCTTGATGCCGACACGCTGACGGCTCATCATCCCTACTGCACCATGCAGAAGTGGATAGCGTTGGCGCGTGACTATGGCAACACACCCGAACTGAAAGACTACTACGAGATGAATGCCCGCCGCCTGGTCACCACCTGGGGTGGCGACCTCGATGACTATGCCAACCGCTCGTGGGCTGGCCTGATCGGGGAGTACTACCACCATCGCTGGCAGATGTATGTTGACGAGGTGACACGTTGTGTCGAGCAAAACCGTGAATTTGACCAAAAAGCCTTTGACAAGCGGCTCATGGAATACGAACTCTCGTGGGCCGAGTCAACAAAGCCCATCGCCTTACCACCGACGACCGATGTCCTGCTCTTCTCGCGTCACTTGGCTCAAAAGTACGCAACGAGTCTGCCATGAGGCTCTCGGCCAAACAAAAAAGCAGAGTTGCATTTCTCTATTGGGAAATGCAACTCTGTTTTCTCTAGTCGAGTGGATGATTACTCTCCGGGAGCGATAGCGCCAGTGGGGCAAGCGTCTGCGCAAGTACCGCAGTCGATGCACACATCGGGATCAATCTTGTAGATGTCGCCCTCGCTAATTGCGCCGGTGGGGCAAACGCCCTGGCAAGTTCCACATGCCACGCAGCTGTCAGAAATTACGTATGCCATAGTTCTAATTAAAAAATAAATAAATGATGTGTTATTAATTGAAAATAGTTCTAAACGGTCTGCAAAAGTACTGCATTTTTTCGAACTGCACAAAGTTTTACAGTTTTTTTTGCCACAATAGTGCAATTTCTGTGCCAAATGCACCAAAAACCACAAAAAAGCATTAACTTTGCACAATCAGGAATACATCTGATGGTTCATTTTTGTCGTCTGTCGGTTGTTTCAACAAGCGTAACCGAGAAGGTGGCAACGCAATTCTCAATTTTCAATTCTCAATTAATAAAGAGGTGGACTGGAAAGATCAACTGGGTGCAGCATTTGGCATCGATGTGCCATCACCCGAACAAATAGCGGAGGAAAAACAAGCCGCCGACAACGCACCGCGCGGCGATGCACTGCAACAGCAAGGAAAACAAGTGGTGCATGTCGTCATCGAGCGCAAGGGCAGGGCGGGAAAGGTCGCGACCATCATCGTTGACCTTCACTGCGATGACCTGGCACTCAAGCAACTGGCCAGCGAGCTCAAGCAGCAATTGGGCGTAGGTGGGTCGGCTCGTGGAGGCGAAATACTCATTCAAGGAGACCATCGCGACCGTGTCATGGCATTGTTGCGCAAACGGGGTTTTACCGTCAAATGAGCACTGAATACCCAATGTACCCTGCATGATTAACTAGGCTATATTTCACAAACGTGCATCACGGACTGCTACAAATCAGTGCTTCGGCCGGGTCGGGAAAGACCTATACATTGGCCAAACGTTACATCATGTTGCTGTTGTTCAAGCAACGTGATGATGGGCTACTTGACTATCGCCGACAGACCGACTACCACAGCCACATCTTGGCCATCACATTCACCAACAAGGCCACGACCGAGATGAAGAAGCGCATCATTGACGAACTCTACATCCTTGCTACTGCTCCAGGCGAGAGTGACTTCCTCAGGGACTTTAACGCCTTGGAGGCCAAGATGCTGGACGAGCAAGGCAAGCACTGCTTCGTGGCTGGTGTACTAGATGTTGACAAGATGCAGCAAGCCGCTCGCCAGGCATTGGCCAGTGTGCTCTATGAGTATGGCACGTTCAACGTGAGCACTATCGACTCGTTCTTCCAGAGCATCTTGCGCAACTTTGCCCGCGAACTGGACCGTGACTACAACTACGAGGTGCAGATTGACGAGAAATTTGCATTGCAGACTGCAATACACAACTTCTTGCTCTCGCTGGGTGCCGACGCCTGTCGACATGGTGGCAAGTACCACCTCACCGATGTCGAGCGGTGGGTTAAGGCATATATCAGTCAACAGGTCAGCGAGGGGCAAGACTGGAACGTGTTCAAGGAGGATGCCGGTCTGTTCAAGCATGCCCAACTGTTGAGTCAGGAGTTCTTCCGCCAGCAGATGCCTCGCTTGCACGACTATCTCACACGCGAGCAGAACGGTGTACGGGTCACCGACTTGGGCAAGATTTCTGAGTTCAAGAAGCGTCTCATCATCCTTGCCGGGTACTATGAAGATCAGTATAAGGCTCTGGGCAGTGGTATGTCGCGCTTGCTTGACAAGCATAATGTGGACATCCAGTGCCTGTATGCAGGGCGGTTTGTTCAGAACATGATGAATCCTGACAATCGCATCTCACATGGCGAGCCTTACGAGACGGGCAACTCCAAGACATTCACTGAACTCACCGAGGAGAAACTGGCCAAAAATTGTTTCAAGAACAAGTATGTTCCGCCTGAGGCCTTTGTCAGCGATGTTATGCAATGGCGTGGTGAGGTGATTTACACTTATCATGCCTGGCAGTGGGTCAAGAATTTGGCTGCCGAACTGGGCTTCTTGGGTCTGCTTGACCGCATCGACGACAATGTCAAGCAATATAGCCGCGAGACCAATCAATTGCTCATTGCCGACACCAACGACCTCATCGCTCGGGTGCTGGACAGTGGTGTGCCGTTTCTATACGAGCGGGTGGGGACGTGGATCAACCACTTCATGATCGATGAGTTTCAGGATACCAGCCGCAAGCAGTATGAAAATTTCTTGCCGTTGCTCTACGAGGCTTTGGCCCGTACCGACGAGAACCTGTGCATGCTCATCGGCGATGCCAAGCAGTCAATCTATCGCTTTCGCAATGCCGATCCCAGTCTGTTCCGCGATCAGATTGGGATTGACTTCAGTGCCGAGCGTCATGGTTTGCATCACGAGCCATTGTCAACCAACTACCGCAGTTGCCCGGTTATCGTGAGGTTCAACAACTGGTTCTTCAACCAGTTGCTCAACGCTCTGGGACAGGATCCGCAGTCCGTTGTCATGCGCACATACAAGCCCAACGGGCGCTTGACCGATTTCCAGCAGAAGGAGCATAAGGCCGCTCCTCTGGGCATGGTGAGAGTGCAATTTGTCAGCAAGTCGGCTCAGGCACCCGACAAGGAATCCGAGCAAGTGCTGCAATTGCTGCCTGAATATCTGCACGAGTTGCATCGGCGGTTTGACTGGCGCGACATCGGCATCTTGGTCAATCGCAACACTGAGGGTAATGATGTGGTTCTGCGCCTCATGGAGTATAACAAGACTGTGTCGCCCGAGCAGCAGATTTCAGTTGCTAGCGACGAGTCGATGCTCATTGCCAACTCGCCCAGTGTCAAGCGCATCGTGAGCCTGTTGCGCTTTGTTGACCTCACGCAGTATGTGGCGAGTGATGACGACCCCGATTCTATGCCCGATGAGGACCGGCGTGCCAATCGTAGCCGCCTGAAAGACCAGCACATGTATCACGTGCTAGGATTGTTCATGCAGCGCATGGCGCAAGACGAGGCTCAGGCTCCGGGGCAAGTGCTCGAGCAGTGTTTCCGCGACACCGAAGCCCTGACCATGTTGCCCGAAGATCAGCAAATGGATGCCTACGCCCGCGAGGTTGATGCGTTGCTGCCCGACCGTCGCACCGAACTGATGACCCTGCCCAATATCGTTGAGCACATCATTTCACGCTATATGCAAGACACACAACATGTGCCGCAAGAGACGGCCCATCTGCTGGCCTTCCAGGACTGTGTCAATGATTTTGCTTCTCAGCGCAGTGGCGGCACCGTGCGAGAGTTCCTCAGTTATTGGGACACCAAGAGCGACAAACTCACAGTACCCGCCTCGTCGAGCAACGATGCGGTCAGTGTCATCACCATCCACAAGTCCAAGGGGCTGGAGTATGACTGCGTTATCTTGCCATTTGCCAACTGGGAGATTTGTTCCGAGGCAAGCATGTCGGCAAAGTCGCCCTACTGGATCACCCGTGAAGATCTGTTGGCCATGGGCGGAGACAAGGTCTTTGCGCCTGACCCTGAGATTACCCGGGACATGATGCCACCACTGTTGCCTTTGGCCAAGAAACACGTCAATGTTTTGGCTCAACATTGCGGCATCCTCAGGGATTATGTCGAAACATTCAGACAAAACCTGATGGTCGACAATATGGACAAGACCTATGTGGCATTCACACGCCCCAAGCAAGAATTGCACATCTTTGCCAAGACAAGTTCTGAGATCGGGAAGTTGCTTCAGCCCATACTCGAGCAAGGCTGTCAAGATGGGGATGTCGATATGACAAAGGTCGACGAGGTGACCTATCAGTGGGGTAATCCGCGCGACGTGTCGCATGATAAGCCCAAGCCGCAGGTCGATGCCGATGTGGCACTCATCGATATGCCGCCCTATCAGGTGGCGTCGGGAGCATCGCGCATCAGCGTCAGGTTGCCCGAAGATCTGTCCGACAAGCAGAACACAGGCAAGCGGCTGCACAATCTGATGAGCCGCATCGCCTATCGTCGCGATGTGGATCGGGCATGGGGATTCTGTGTCAATCGCGGCATCATCAGTGATGATGACAAGGAGTGGCCGCTGCACCGTCTGCGTGCCGTCATCGACGGGATGTTTGATGACCCGCGCACCAGTGAGTGGTTTTCTGATGACAATCGTGTGTACAACGAGCGCAATCTGTCGGCAGGGCACTTTGCGACGACGACCAAGCGCCCCGATCGAGTGGTGTGTCGGCCCGATGGGACGTGGATTGTCATTGACTATAAGTTTGGCGAAAAAGATCTCGAGAAGCACACCGAGCAGGTCAGGGGCTATATGAAGCGCTTGGAGCGGATGGGCAAGAAGCCCATTCAGGGCAATCTGTGGTATGTGGCACTCGATGAGATCGTTCCTGTAAATGTAGATTAACTCAATAAAGATAATTAACCGTTTTGAAAAAATTATTGATATCACTGCTCGTTGTGATGACGATGCTCCCTGTGCTGGCACAGGAAATTGACTTTATCAACAATGATGCCAACCACATTGAACTTAATGGCGATGACTGGTCGGCCATGCGCAAGGCACTCAAGTCGCCCAAGTCATGGACTGATGGAAAATTCCAACTGGTCCAGATCGGTGACAGTCACATCCAGCCCGACATCATGACCGCACAGGTGCGCAATCGCATGCAGAACACGTGGGGAAATGGCGGGCGAGGGCTTATTCCCGCATTCTATCTGGCCAAGACCAACGAGCCGACCGACTATGTGCTCAAGTCGAGCACCCGAGTTCGTGACTACTCGCGCATCTTGAGCCGAAACTGGACTACCGACATTGGGCTCACAGGCGTGGCAGTGAGATTTGACACAGCCTATACTGAGTTGTTTGTCAAGGCAAAAGTCGATGGAGACCAGTTCTCTAGCGTGACCTTGCTCCATGCCCCCAAGGGTGGATATGAGACCGCCAGTGTGGCAGGCGAGGTGCTCTTTGCGAGGGAACTCTCGCCTTGGGCCCAATCGTTCCGCCTCAAGGCAATGACCGATACCATCACGATGGGCGTGCCATGTCCCAGCGACTTCTACGGAGCCATTCTGTCCAATGACAAGCGCGGCATCATGGTGCACTCGATTGGCAACAATGGGGCTACCTACCAGAGTTACTGCAAGGTGACCGACTTCGGGCAGCAATTGCAGGTGTTGCAGCCGCAATTGGTCATCATCTCGCTGGGCACTAACGAAGCCTCGGGCAACCCCAGCGGCATCGAGACTTATATCACGAGGCTCATCACCGACATCCGCAAGCACAACCCTAAGGCCAAGTTCTTGCTCACCACACCCATGGAGTATCAGAAGCGTTCGTCGCGGCAGGTGGCTCAGAGGGTCAAAGTGGGTGGTGGCAAGCGCAAGAGGGCACGCTACAAGACCGTCTATAAGACAGTTTCCAGTTATGTCGCCAATTCTAATATCGAGGTCGTCAGGCAGACCATCCTCGACTATGGCCGCAAGCACAAAATTGCCACATGGGATCTTTATGCTGTGGCTGGTGGGCGAGGAGCATGTAGCAAGTGGGTTGGTGCCGGGCTGATGAACCCTGGCGATCACCTTCACCAGTTGGAGGCAGGCTATGAATTGCAGGGCATGCTGCTGGCCGATGCGCTCATTCAGGCTCTGAAGTGAAATCAAAGCAAGCGATGGTTGTAGAGAAAAAATCACCATTTGGACTAAACATTTTGCATTTTTTTGAGTCAAAAGGGTAGATTTTCGATTCTCAATTTTCAATTCTCAGATTTTTATCGTAACTTTGCCGATTGAAATGAAAAGGATGTCTCACATATTGCTTACTTGCCTAGTGCTGGCATTGTGTGCAGGAATCACTGCACCGACTGCCGTTGCTGACCAGCGCATTGAACATGTCGCTGCTACAGCACCTGCGGCAATCGGTGAGCAAGGTAGCATCTTGCTCAGGGCGGGAGCGGACGATGCCGTGTTCAGTGTTTACTCTATCACCGGGCAGCAAATCAAAGTGGTGCGTGTTTCGGCAGGGTCTCACGTGTCAATAGAGTTGCCGCGCGGGTTCTACATTGTCAAGTGTAACCAATGGTCACGCAAGGTGGTGGTTCATTGACCTTGCATTAGTAGGCCTCAACCTCTGTCAGCTCATGTTGCTTGCCCTTGCGTCATCACTCACACCGTATGCAGATTTTGCCCTTGATATGCTCAAATGGCTCTATGTAGTGAGCATTGTGGCATCAATTATCGTCATTATCGGTGAGAACCGTAATCCTGTTAAGTCATTGGCTTGGGTTACGGTTCTCATCCTTTTGCCGGTGCTAGGGCTAGTATTATACATCTTCTTTGGACGTAGCATCAAGGGACTGAGGCTCATCTCGCGCAAGAGCCGCAAGAAGTTGGCGGCGGCAACGCTGAGTGCGCGACCCAGTTTGAATATCGATCGCTTGCCTCTGAGCGATGAGTCGAAGCAGAAGGTCAGGCTTGTGAACCACCTTACAGGAGCACAATATTTCACGGGTAATGATATCCAAGTCTTTACCAGGGGAATTGACAAATTTGATGCCCTCAAGCGGGACTTGGAAGCGGCTACCGATCACATTCACTTGCAGTATTACATTTATGAGAATGACCATATAGGACGAGAGATACGCGATATTCTCATTCGCAAGGCGAAGCAAGGGGTGAAGGTGCGCATTATGTACGACCATGTGGGGTCGTTCACCATTGATGCTGCTTTTTTCAAGCGTATGAGGCGCGAGGGTGTCGAGGCTCATCCGTTCCTCCAACTAACTATTCCCAAACTTGCCAATCGTCTGAACTGGCGCAATCACCGCAAGGTGGTGGTTATTGACGGGCGCATCGGATACATTGGCGGCATGAACATTGCCGACCGATATGTGACAGGTGACAAGGGCAAACCTGCCTGGCGCGATACCCACCTGCGCATTACAGGCCCGGCAGTGGTTGCATTGCAGTATTCGTTTGCTGTTGATTGGAACTATATGAGCCGCACACTGCTGGCCGAGACGATTCCTACGGTCGGCGAGCCTGATGTCACGGCCACAGAGGGGGTGCAGATTGTGCCCAGTGGTCCCACCGACCAGTGGAGCAACATCTCGATGGTGTTTATCAAGGCCATCACGTTGGCCAAGCACACGGTGTTTATCCAGACACCCTATTTCCTGCCCAGTGATGCGTTGCTCAAAGCCTTGCAGAGTGCCGCCCTGGCGGGGGTGGATGTGCGGCTGATGATACCGCGCAACCCCGACAGCCGCTTGCTGAAGTTGGCATCGGGCAGTTACATCAAGGAGTGCCTGCTGTCGGGCATCAAAGTCTACTTCTATGAGCCAACCATGTTGCACAGCAAACTTGTGCTCATTGACGATGAGTTTGTCACCACAGGCAGCACTAATTTTGATTTTCGGTCATTTGAGCATAACTTCGAGTGCAATGCATTGATTTATAGTCGAGAGTTTAACCGGCGAATGAGGGCTATCTTTGCTGAGGATCAGCGACAGTGCACGCGCATCATCTTCAGTCACTGGCGGCGTCGACCCATCATCACCAAGGCATTTGAGTCGCTGGCACGACTGCTCAGTCCCATCCTATGACACAACCTCAAGAACATATAGCAGAGCAGCCATTGTGGTATGCACTCAGGGTGACTTATAACCGCGAGATGAAGGTCAAAGTTGACCTTGACGAACGTGGCATCCGCAACTTTGTGCCCATGCAATACAAGGCACAGGTGCGCAATGGCAGGCTGGTCAAGCGCCTGGTGCCATCGGTGCATAATCTCATCTTTGTCTACATTGAGCCAAGTCGCATGCGGGAGTACAAAGAGACCACCTCGCTGCCCATACGCTACATCATGCGCACCGACTTGGCCACCAACCGGCGTGTGCCTGTCACCGTGCCGCAGCAACAGATGGAGAGCTTCATTGCTGTGGCTGGCACCTACGACGAGCAACTCATCTACCTTAACCCCGACCCGGGCGACTTCAGCAAGGGCGATCGGGTGCGCATCCTGGGTGGCCCCTTCGAGGGGGCCGAGGGCGTCTTCGTTCGGCTCAAGGGCGACCGTCGTGTGGTGGTCGAGATTGAGGGTGTGGTAGCCGTTGCTACAACCTACATTCATCCCTCGCTGCTCCAGAAGTTGGATTCCTGACCTGACTGGCAGTAGAGCAACAGGGCTTGATTCTCAATTTTCAATTTTCAATTCTCAATTCATTCAGGATGATCAAGAAGTGGAAAACCCTCGATAGTCGCTACATCATTCAGCGGCCCTGGCTCACGGCGCGAGTCGACCGTGTGCAACTGCCCAGTGGTGTGATTCACCCCGAGCATTATGTGCTCGAGTACCCCGACTGGGTTAATATCATCGCCATCACCCGCGACGGTATGTTTGTCATGATACGCCAGTACAGGCATGCCATGGACGAGGTGCTCATCGAGTTGTGCGCTGGAGTTAGTGAGCAGGGCGAGACGCCCGAGCAGAGCGCACGGCGCGAACTGCTCGAGGAGACTGGCTACGGTGGCGGCACTTGGCGAGAGATCATGACCATCGGCCAGAATCCCAGCATTTGCGACAACATCACCCACTGCTTTCTGGCCGAGGGGGTGGAGCGCGTTGCCGATCAAGCCCTCGAACCCACCGAGGACATCGAGGTCTTGCTCATGACCCGCCAGCAAGTCCACGACCTCCTGTCCAACAACCAGATGCTGCAGGCCCTCATGGCTGCCCCCCTGTGGCGCTACTTCGCCGAGCATCCCCAATGATGATAATTTTGCGTAATTGTTGCGAGAGTACAGTCTCTATACCCGGTACTGCTATTATTAACTTGTTGGCGGAATAATAAAATCGGGCAAAACGGTGTGCCACGGGGACTGTGCCACGGGGATGGTTCTTTTGTCACGCTAAATAACAACCTCGAAGATGTTGAACAGCAGTCCGTTTTACCATCACAGATGTCTTGGCGTTAATTGCGTCAATGGATTCTGTTAATAAGCGTTAAATATGCGCAGAAGAATTGCACAACTAACATTATTTCACTATTTTTGTCATGAGGGGAACATAGCGGTGTTTTTTTAATTCTGTTTTTTGCACTACAATATAGCTAAAAATATCGCTAATTTCTTAATCTCTACCTAAATTAATATTCATCAAACTCACGTTAAAGATATATGAGACGATTACTGATTACCTTACTTGTGCTGTCGGCAGCATTAACGTCAAGCGCTTATCGCTATGAAGTTGACAATATCTACTATAATTTGATCAATCAAGGAGGCAAGGCTTGCTTGAGCGTGACTTTCTGTGACTCAACCGGGAACTCTTATGTTGGTGCTGTGACCATCCCAGAAAAAGTGTTAATTACAATTAGGCCTACGGTCAGTTCTTATCTCGATGTTGTACAGGTGGGACCATGCGCATTCAAGGATTGTCCTGATCTTAAGTCTGTATCACTGCCTAGCACTATCGGTTCGATTGACAGTTGCGCATTTCAGAATTGCTCTGGAATGTCCTCACTGGACTTCCCGACATCTCTGCGCAGTATCGGGGACAATGCCTTTGAAGGATGTGCGGCGTTGACCCATGTCACGATTCCCGGGCAAGTTAACATGTTTGGTCGGGACATTTTCAAAGATTGCATAGGCATTCAGTCGTTTGAACTGCAAGAGGATATCTCGATGATACCCGAAGGGATGTTTAAAGGATGTTCAGGCTTGACCTCGCTTTGTTTTAGCAACAATATCACCAATATTGGCAGTGAGGCTTTTGTGGGTTGTACGGCATTAGAGCACATTGAACTGACGAATGTAAAGACAATCGGCACTCAAGCATTCAGTCATACGGGCTTGTCATCAGTGACAATTACCTCTCGCTTAGACGATATTGGACAAGAGGCTTTCAGTGATTGCGGCCAGCTCGATACCGTGAATGTCTGTGCAGGTTGTGTCGCTACTTTTGCTAGAAATGTTTTTGCGCGTTGTGACCGTATGGAGGCGATTGTATGTGGCACGATGATTCCACCTACAGTTGACGAGACACTGGGACTTAGCGAAAGGCAACTGTCGGATGTAGAACTGCTCGTGCCCTATTCGGCCCACGCTCGTTATCAACAGGCTTTAGGGTGGCGCGACTTTGCCAACATCATCAGGTTGAACTATGATTTTGCA
Organism: Porphyromonadaceae bacterium UBA4262; assembly: GCA_002396085.1. Classification (GTDB taxonomy): domain Bacteria; phylum Bacteroidota; class Bacteroidia; order Bacteroidales; family Muribaculaceae; genus Sodaliphilus. Next base: position 2,992 of record DGWI01000018.1, on the reverse strand, counting down.
GTTACTGAGGGGCGTGAACCCATCTATTATCGCATCATCTCGGACGATGAAGTGAGCATAACCTATAAGGATGAATCCTATGCTTCGTATAATGGCAATTATGTAGGCACTGATCAGGACATAGATATGTGGATGGATCTCTGGAGCAATTATTCGCAGTATCGCAAAGTGGGTGTCAGGATTCCTGAGTTTGTTAACTTCGCGGGAAAAAAGTATTGGGTTACTGAAATCGGTGATAATGCATTCAGAAACTCAACTAAACTCACTGTTCTTGAGGGGTTTGTATCAAAGATTAAGCGAATAGGAACAAATGCATTCAAGGGCTGTACTGGACTAAGGTTTGTCGAGACACTTGACATGTCGTCAAGGCGTCTGACCGAGATTGGCTCAAATGCCTTTGAGGGCTGCACGCGTCTTCACTACATTGAGATACCGCCGGAGGTTACCGAGATTGGATCATACGCTTTCGCAGGTTGCTCTGGCCTAAAAATGGTGAGTTTTCAGTCACCGTCCATAACGGTGGGCAGTCATGCTTTCACGGGCACCTCGCTTGCCGGTCACGTATTGACTGGAGACGTCGGAATCTCATGCTATAACGAGAATCCGCCGCTGCTGTGTGACAGCACTGTATTCGATGCCAAGCATTACGCTAAAACAAAAGTGGAAGTACTCTATTCCTCTGTGGATAGGTATCGCACAGATGAGTATTGGTCTCGTTTTGCCAATTATAAAGCCAACTGTTATGATTTTAGGTCAGGTAATATTTATTACCGCATCAATGATGATGGTGAGACCGTGAGTGTCGCTCCTGCTAGTGATGTTTATTATGCTTCATATAGTGGTACTGTCTCTGTTCCAGAAAGAGTTAACTATTGCGGTAAGGAGTATGTTGTATCTCGTGTTGCGTCAATGGCTTTTGCCCTTTCAACCTGTAGCGATGTAAAGCTTCCTAATTCAATCCGATGCATCGAGGATTTTGCTTTCTATTTATGTCATGCTAAACGAGTCGTCTTGGGCAATGGTATTGATACAATCGGCAAAGGGGCTTTCTACCTGTCCATTTTAGAAACAATCCACTTCCCCAAGTCAGTCTCGATTGCGCAACAGGCGTTACAGAATACACCTAAGCTCAACTCGATATCGGTCGAAGATGGCAATCCCTACTACGATTCACGCGATAATTGCAATGCATTGATTGAAACTGCGACCAATCGTCTTTTGGCGGGTTGTGGATCTTCAATCATACCATCATCGGTTGTTGAGATTGCCGATTCGGCATTCCTGATGAATGAAAGGTTAAATAGCATTGTTATTCCTGAGAATATTAAGACCATAGGCACAGCAGTGTTCGCTGGGTGTTCTCAACTCCAGGAGGTGTCTTTGCCGTTGTCGTTGACTTCAATTGGCAACCTTGCTTTCATGTACACGGGCTTAATTCATGTCACGATTCCTGATGAGGTTGAGGCTATAGGGGATAACGCTTTCATAGCGAATTCGAAGTTGCGTTCGATTTCTATTGGAAAAGGGGTTAAGACAATTGGGAAGTTGGCTTTTGCAACACAGAACCTTGAGAACTCATTACAGTCGGTTGTGTGCAAGGCTTTAACTCCACCAGAAATGGCTTCGTCTGATTGCTTCGATGGTGGTTATGCCAAGGCTACGCTGTTTGTGCCTGCATCATCTCTCGCTCTGTACAAGAATGATGGCAACTGGAGTCAGTTTTACCAGATTCTGCCACTTGAGGATGCTGCAGTAGAGGAAGCAGAGAGCGATGCGGCAACATATACGGGCAGAGTAAAGCGTTTCAATCTGATGGGCAGGCCTGTCGGAGATGACTATTGCGGCATTATCATAGAGAATGGAAGAAAACGATTAAAGGTGGGCTCTAGCAATTAGTAAAGCTGGTTCGGATTGCCAAGAGATTTCCGGAATATTCCGACACGAATAAATCCGCCAAATCGGCTCAAAAATGAGTGGATTTGGCGGATTTTTGTAGGGATTCTGGTAGCCTGGGGCTTACATCTTGCCGAAGAACTCGGCGATGCGGGCGTAGGGGATCACTCCAGCCACGTCATCATAGAGGTCGACGTGCGAGGCGCCGGGGATGATGAGCAACTCCTTGTTGCCCACGACCTTGCTCTCGCCCTCAACGTGCACTCCAGTCATCTTCTCAAAGGCATACTCGCTGAAGTAGCGGCTGTGAGCCTTCTCGCCGTGGATGAGCAGCACAGGGCTCTCAATCTCATTGGCCCACGCTAGCAGCGGCTGGTTCATGAACGACTGGCACCCGATGACATTCCAGCCGTCGGTCGAGTTGCCGCTGCGCTCGTGGTAACCGCGTTTGGTCTTGTAGTAGGCGTGATAGTCCTTGACAAACCAAGGAGCATCCTCGGGCAGAGGGTCGATGACGCCGCCCGCACGCTTATAAGTCCCGTTCTTATAGTCCTCAGTACGCTGCGCGGCAAGGGCCTTGCGCTTCTCCATACGCTGAGCCGGTGTATCTTCGGAGGCAAAATACCCTTCGACATTCACCTTGCTCATATCGTACATTGTAGATGCCACTGTAGCCTTGATGCGGGGATCGAGCGCCGCCGCATTTACTGCCATTCCGCCGAAGCCGCAGATTCCGATTATGCCGATCCGTTCCGGATCCACCAGGTCGCAGTTGGAAAGGAAATCGACGGCGGCAAGGAAATCCTCGGTGTTTATGTCCGGTGAGGCCATCCTCCGGGGCTCTCCCCCGCTCTCGCCGGTAAATGAAGGATCAAAGGCAATGGCAACGAAGCCCCGCTCGGCCATATGCTGCGCATAAAGGCCGCTGCTCTGCTCCTTTACGGCACCGAAAGGACCGCTCACCGCAATCGCGGGCAACTTGCCACACTGAGCGCCAGCGAAGGAGCCAGGCACATACATATCCGCCGCCAGCTCAATTCCATAACGGTTATGGAAAGTGACCTTGCAGTGGTTCACAAGTTCGGATTTCGGGAAGGTC
>DGWI01000015.1:94277-111854 GCA_002396085.1 Porphyromonadaceae bacterium UBA4262 | reverse complement strand
GGGTCGGCGGTTCGAATCCGTCATCACCCACGGTCTCAGCAACCTGCTGAGACTTTTTTTATATATACATCCATGAGCAACAAAGGGCGGGCGTGGGGTGGCCCGCCATGCTTTTACCGCACACGAATGTGGGTTGCCATGTCAGTCGGTCATCTCGGTGAGGATGCGTTTGAGCTCTTCATCGGTGGCAGTGAGCCGTTGCTTGCACAGGTCTAGCAACTCCTTGCTGCGCTTGGTGTACTGACTCAGATTGTCGATACTGCAGGTGGGGTCCTGCATCTTTTTGACCAACTCTTCAAGTTCGTTGACGGCTTGGGTATAAGTGATTTCTTCCATTGGATCTATTTTGTTTTTAATTAAGAATTTAGAATTAATAATTAAGACCGCGCTCTCAACCTAAATCCTAAACTCTTAATTCTTAATTCTTAATTATTAATTATTCACGCTCTGTGCAACAACTTCGCCATCTCGCATCTGGATGGTGATGATATCTCCTGGTGATAGATGATGTGCATCTGTGACAAACTTGTCGCCTCGCTTGACCAGCGCATAGCCACGATTCAGCGTGTTTTGTGGCGAGAGCAGGGTCACCTTGTCGGTGAGTGCAGTCAGTCGCAATTGTTGTCGCTCCACGTGAGTGGCAATGGCGTTCTGCATCAGTTCCACATCGTGTCCCAGGCGGGTGCGCTCGTTGCTCAGTCGGCTGTTCACCGCCACAGGGATGGCCTGTGTCAGATTGTTGAGTCGCAAGCGGCTTGTGTCGACGATGCGTCGCGCGGCGGCAGGGATAAAACTGGTGTAATAGGCCAGTTGTTCACGAGATCGTGCCAACATGTCGCGGGCCGTTGTGACCACAGCATTGCGCAGTTCGGTCAGGTGGGCAAGCGCATTGCTGCCACGGCCTATCAGCCATTCGGCTGCAGCCGTCGGGGTCTTGACCCGCATGGCGGCAACATAGTCCAGCACCGTCACGTCGCGCTCATGGCCGATGCCCACTATCACGGGAATGGAGAACCGGGCGATGCGTGCAGCCAGGTCATAGTTGTCAAACGAGTTGAGGTCGGTAGTCGAGCCGCCACCGCGGATGATGACCACGCAGTCAAACAGGTCGATGACCTCCTCGATGCGCTGCAATGCGGACAATACGCTGGGCACCGTGTTGACACCCTGCATCATGGCTTGGAACAAGCACGTGTAGAATTTCAGCCCATAGGGGTTGCTGGCCAGTTGGTTCATGAAGTCGCCATAACCGGCTGCACCCGCTGCCGACACCACGGCGATGCGTTGCGGCACATCGGGCCAGGGCAACTGACGGTTGCGCTCGATGAGACCCTCGCGTTGCAGGCGATTCAGAATCTCGTTGCGTTGGCGAGCCATGTCGCCCAGTGTGAACTCGGGGTTGATGTCGGTGATGATGACCTTCAGGCCAAACTGCTCGTGGAAGTTGGCATTGACACGCACCATCACCTTCATGCCCGTGCCGAATGCCGAGCCTGTCACTGCCTGGAATCGTGCATTGAGCGCAGCGAAGGTGTTGGCCCAGATGGCGGCACTCACCTTGGCGATGGTTGTGCCAGTCTCGGCCTGCTTCTCGACCAATTCTAGATAGCAGTGCCCGCGACGCACAGCCACATCGCTGGTCTCGGCCAGCACCCATTGGCCTTGCAGGTCGGGTGCGGCGGCCAGCGCATTGCGGATGCGGGCATTATATTGACTCAGCGTTATCGCTTGGATGTTCATCATCTCAACGAATCATTTGATTTTGCCTTTCTGCACATGGTAGGTGAGGGTGGGGCGGAAGTAGGGCTTCAACTTGACCCACTCTTCCTTGCTTAGAAACTCGGCAAGCCCATGACGGGCAGTTAGTTGCTCAAAACCAGGCCCACCGAAGGTCAGTTCGATGAGCGGAAAAGCAATCTGTTGCAGGATCTCCTTGCGCTGGTCTTTCTTGACCGTGGGCAGGATGAAGTCATCCATTGTTGGCATCTTGAAGGGCTTGATCTCCCTGAGTTGGTACCAGTGCTTGTTGTAGAATGTGATGCGGCTGTCTTTGACAGGTGTTTCGACCGTCTCGACCAGCGCGATGATGGTGTCATTCTTCCATTGCATCAGGCGCATCTCAACGGTGCGGGCTGCGCTGGTGTGAATGCGCAAGAAATTGTCGGTCACCGTGTCGAGTTGCGAGTCGTTGCCCATGTTATTGTTGGCCTTGACGATGGTGCCGTTGTCATAGTAGTCGAGCATATCGAGCCGTGCCGTGCGGGGCAGCAAAGCGAACACCTGGTCAGGCTCGCTGGCAAAGAAGTCGCGCACCGTGCGAGCCTCGCCCGCCAGCATGGCCAGCATCACCGTCACCATCAGTATCAATCGTTTAGTCATATTGCAAATCATTTGAATGTGCAAAGTTACTCTTTTTCTCCCACAAATCCATCATCCCACCCCAAAAAATGAGATTTCGGGTATTAGACAAAAAACAAAGGAATTATATACCTGTTGTCCCCGATTAATGTAATATCGCTGAAAGCGATTGATTTGAATAACCGGGGGTGGATCGTAGTGACACCCTCGGATAGAATGCTGTCGATTATCCTCGCTGAAAGCGAGCACCTTGTAGCGCAAACAAATGCTCGCTTTCAGCGAGGTAGTTTGTTTATCAGTAGCCGAAGGTGTCGCTTCGCTCCACCCTCGGTTACTTAAATTGTCGCCTCCGGCGACGATACTCTATGCGGTTAACAAACCTATTTTATCTACTGAGGACAACAGGTATATAGTTCCCAAAAACAAAGGACAAAAGCCATGTTTAACCTTTGTCCTTATGCCATTCAGTGTAATCAACGTGAGAACCTATTTGCGGGATTTCTTTTTCTTGAAGCGGGCGAAGGGCTCGTCCTGGGTGTCGGGGCGGGGCTTGCGCTGGCGGGCGCGGCGGCCACGGGGCGAGTCGCCCTGCGCCTCACGGGCTTCGCGCTCGGCACGACGGCGCTCAGCGCGGTTCTTCTTGACGCGGGTTTTCTCCCACGACTGGGCGGCGTAGTCCTTGCCCTCCTGTGCCAGTTCGGTATAGATGCGCTTGCCATAGAAGTCGGCGTTCTTCAGCGCACTGACCACGCGGTGAGCGTCGCCCTGACGCACATCGAAGAGCGAGTAGTTGCTCAGCAGGTCGATGCGTCCCAGCCCGATCTGCTGTCCACGGGTGTTCTGGTTGATGAGGCGAATCAGGTCAGGGGCAAAGAAGCCGTCGGCCTTGCCACAGTTGATGTAGACGCGCTCGTAGCCCTTCTCGGCGACGCGCGAGTCCTTCTCCTCCTTGGTGCGCTTCTTGTCGTCGCGTTTCTTGCGCTCGCGTTTGTCGGGCACGTCCTCAATGACCGGCGCATTGCGATAATAGTCGAGCAGACGGTTGAACTCCAGCGACAGCAAGCGCTTGAGCAGATCTTCGCCACTGAGCCATGACAGTTTGCTCAACACGGGTGGCAGATAGGCTGCAATCTCGTCCTCCTTGACCTCGACACGCTCAATCTTGTCGGCCAGATTGAACAGTTGCTTCTCGATGATTTCCTCGGCCTTGGGCACCTGACGGCGCTCCATCTGTTTGCCAATGTGCTTCTCAATGTCCTTGAGCTTGCCTCGCTCGCGGCTGTGGATGATGCAGATGCTGGTGCCCGTCTTGCCGGCACGGCCCGTGCGCCCGCTGCGGTGGTTGTACACGTCGTTGTCGTCGGGCAGGGCGTAACTGATGATGTGAGTCAGGTCGTCCACATCCAGTCCGCGGGCGGCGACATCGGTGGCGACCAGCAGTTGCAGGTTGCGCTCGCGGAACTTCTTCATCACCGCGTCGCGTTGGGCTTGCGACAGGTCGCCATGCAGGGCATCGGCGTTGTAGCCGTCCTGGATGAGGTTGTCGGCAATCTCCTGTGCCTGGGCGCGGGTGCGGGTGAAGATGATGCCGTAGATGCGAGGCCGTGAGTCGACGATGCGTTTCAGGGCCAGGTACTTGTCGCTCGCCTTCACCATATAGTAGATGTGTCGCACATTGCTGCTGCTCTCATTGCGGTTGCCGATGACAAACTCCACCGGGTCGTGCATGTAGTTCTGCGCAATCTTGGAGATCTCGGGCGGCATCGTGGCCGAGAACAGGAGCATCTTGCGCTGCTCGGGCACGTGATCAAGCACAGCGTTGATGTCATCGACAAAGCCCATGTTCAGCATCTCGTCGGCCTCGTCGAGCACCACGGTGTGCACGGCGCTGAGGTCGGCCTTGCCACGGCGTATCAGATCGAGCAGACGGCCCGGCGTGGCCACAATGATGTGGACACCCCGCTCCAGGGCGCGTATCTGGCTCTCGATGCTCGACCCGCCGTAGACAGGCAGAATCTTCAGCCCATCAATGTACTTGGCGTAGTCGGCCAAGTCACTGGCTGTCTGCAAGCAGAGTTCGCGCGTGGGGTCCAGAATGAGTGCCTGGGGCACGATGGACTTGGTGGCAGTGCGTTGCAGCAGGGGCAGACCGAAGGCTGCAGTCTTGCCAGTGCCGGTCTGTGCCAGCGCCACCACGTCGCTCTCCTCGTTTAACAAATGAGGAATCACCTTCTCCTGCACCGGCATCGGTGCCACATAGCCCAAGTCATTGATGGCGCGCAACAGGTCCTCGCGCACGCCCAGTTCGTCGAATGTCATCATGTACGCTCTATTTTAAGACAAAAGAACAAAGGGATAGAAAGGTTCAACAACAAACAGTCTGATTTTGACTGCAAAGTTACGCACATTTGGCCACATGGCAAAATTTTGGGTGTTATTCAAAGAAAATATTTAAAAAGTGTTAAAGAGTTTGGTGGATTCGCGAGAAGTGTTATACCTTTGCAGTGTCCTAGTAAGGTAGTACACTATAACGCTAGCTGTTTTGATGGACAACTGGACTCAGGATCAAGTGATGTAAACAGAACTCAAAATTATAAATTATTAATTCTTAATACAATAAACGTTTATGTTACAGATTACCAACTTATCCTTTGCTTACCGCAAGTCGCAGCGAGAGTTGTTCCGCGACTTCTCGCTCGACTTGCAGCCTGGCAACGTCTACGGCTTGCTAGGCAAGAATGGCGCCGGCAAGTCGACGCTCATCTACCTGATGACCGGCCTGCTCACCCCCGCATCGGGCCAAGTGACGCTGGACGGCATCGACGTCCGTCGCCGTCTGCCCCAGACGCTGAACAGCATGTTCCTGGTGCCTGAGGAGTTTGACCTGCCTCACACCACCCTCTCGCAGTTTGTCAAGATCAATGCGCCGTTCTACCCCAACTTCAGCGTCGAGGACATGAACCGCTATCTTGACATCTTCGAGATGGAGCACGATTGCAAGTTGCAGTCGTTGTCCATGGGGCAGAAGAAGAAGGTGTTTATGAGTTTCGCTCTCGCCACCAACACCCGGGTGCTCATCATGGATGAGCCGACCAATGGACTGGACATCCCCAGCAAGAGCCAGTGGCGCAAAATCATCGCCTCGGGTATGACCGATGACAAGATGATGCTCGTCTCAACCCACCAGGTGCGTGACATCGAGCAAGTCTTGGATCATGTGCTCATCATTGACCAAAGCCAGGTACTACTCAATGCCAGCCTGGGCGAGGTGGCCAGCCGACTGGCGTTCCGTCCCATGCGTGAGGGCGACCAGCCCCTGTTGGCCCAGACCGGTGTCATGGGCACACTCGTTGTCACCCCTGTCCTTGATGGCGAGGAGACCCAGGTCGACCTGGAGATGCTCTTCAACGCCACCTTGCAACAGCCTCAGGCCATCCAACAGTTGTTTGGCCAGTGATTCTCAATTTTCTATTCACCTTTTAAATTAGCATTAAGATGAAAAATCAGATATTCGATTGGAACCGCTTCGTTGCCGCCCTGCGCAAAGAAGTTGTCGAGAACTGGCGCACACTACTGTTCTCAGCCATAGGCATCTATGCCCTGCTGGCCCTGCTCATGATTCTGGGCAATCTGACGATTGGCGACAGCACCGCGCGCCCCGAGTTGATGATGCGCTACGTCATGGTATATGTCGTGTTCTCGTTCGGTGGCATCGGCATTGCCTCGCTTGCCTTCCGTGGCCTGAAGACCAAGGCCGGACGCATCGAGTTGCTCACCTCGCCGTCGTCAACCTTCGAGAAGTTCCTGGTCAACACCGTCGTCTATGTGTTGGGCTTCATTGTGGTCTTCCCCATCTGTGCCCAGTTGGCCGACTTGACCCGCATTGCCATTCTGTGGCCGTGGAGTGGCGGCCAGGGTGTGCCGGGGCCCGTCAATTTCCTGGCGACCATCCATGAGTTTGCCTTCCAGCAAGACTGGTGGCCGCAGCCGGCCAAGGCTTGGTTTGAAATAGCGTTATGGCTCAGTAACCTTGCCGGCCCCGGGTTGTATTTGCTGGGCAGCATCATGTGGCCACGTCTGTCATTTCTCAAGACCTATGCTGCCATCTTTGCCATCCAGTCCGTCTTGGTCATCATGTTGATGATATGCATCAAGTTGTTCAGCGACATGGAGACTTTCGGTATGTGGCTGATGGGGGTGGAACAGACCACCGGCATGATGTGGTTGGCCGTCTGGAGTGCCTCACAACTGGTGCTCTGCTGGGCATTGGCCTGGTGGCTGTGGAAGCGTAAAGATGTTATTTCACTCAAATGGTGGTCGTGATGAACTTCAAGGATAACAAAGCGATATATCTGCAGATTGCCGACCGCATCGGCGATGATGTGCTCAACGGGCACTTGCAGATTGAAGGGAAAATCCCCAGTGTGCGCGAAATGGCCGCGCAGATTGAGGTCAACGCCAACACCGTGGCGCGAACCTATGAGTACCTGCAACAAAGTGGCATCATCTACACCAAGCGTGGACTGGGCTACTTCGTTGCTCCCGAAGCCCGCGACACAATCGTGCGCATGCGGCGCGAGCAGTTGATGCAGGGCGAGATGGACTACTTCCTGGGCCAACTCAAGGCAGTGGGCATCACCCCCGCTGACTTGGCCAAAATCTACCAAGAGTTTCTAGATAAATAGTGTTATGAGTGCCTCGGCTGTGCCGAGGCCTTCCAAACAAATTCAAGAAAGATGAAACAACTATGCATAGTCCCCTTTGTGCTGCTAGCTACACTCATCGCAGCGTGCATCGGCACAGTGGCCAATGGCCAAGACCTGAACGGCGCTTGGCGAGGCACACTCAGCGTCGGGCCGATGAGCCTGAACGTGGTACTCAATCTTGAACAGACCGAACAAGGCCTCACCGCCACGTTAGACTCACCCGACCAGAATGCCAAGGGAATTCCTGCGACTGCCACTATCGATGGTGACAAACTTACAGTCAATGTCACCATGCTGGGTGCAAAATATGTTGCAACAGTTAATGATAGCATCCTGGACGGGACATTCAGCCAGACGGGGCAGTCGTTCCCGCTGAGACTTACACGCAAGTCGGCTGGCGAAGTGGATCGTCCACAAGAGGCTGCTATCGCAGCCGACTCTAATAAGCCTTATCGCGAAGAGGAAGTGACCTTTGTCAACGGACCGGTGACACTGGCCGGTACGCTCACGTTGCCCAATCAAAGCAACAATTTCCCTGCCGTGGTGCTGGTGTCGGGATCAGGGCCAAATGATCGTGACGAGACCATCATGCGTCACAAGCCCTTTGTGCTCTTGGCCGATGCATTGGCTCGCAAGGGCATTGCCGTGCTACGTTATGACAAACGTGGTGTGGGCGGGTCGACGGCTGGCGGCCCCGATGACACCACCGAGCAGTTGGCCAGCGACGCGTTGGCAGCGTTGCATTATTTACAAGCACGAACTGAGGTGAATGCCAGCCAGGTGGGCATGCTGGGGCACAGCGAGGGCGGTCTGATTGCCTTCATGAATGCTGCACAGCACGGCGATGATGTCGCCTTCGTCGTGTCGATGGCTGGTCCTGCCGTCAAGGGACGTGACTTGATGATAGAGCAGAACCAACTGATAGCCAAAGCCATGGGGACAGCATTGCCCGATGACCAGTTGAAGCAGATTGAGGCTATGTTCGACTTGATAGACAAGAGTGACGATGTTGCCTCGTTACGGGCAAGCTTGCAACAGATGACGGCCGGCAATGCGGCGTGGGCAGCACAGGTTGATGCGCTGTGTTCTCCCGCTTATCGCTGGCTCATTAAGTGCGACCCCACGCAATGGTTGCAACAAGTCAAGTGCCCGATGCTAGCCCTGAACGGAACCCTCGATAGTCAGGTGGCTTGTGAGACAAATCTCAGGGCCATTGAGCGACTGGTGCCTCATGCCATCGTCAAACGCTATGACAGATTGAATCATCTGTTCCAGACTTGCGACGGCTGGACGACAAGCCTGCATTATGCCGCTATCCAAGAGACTCTCGCTCCGCAAGTGCTCACCGACATTACTGAATGGATTCAGCACATTTTAAGATAAGAAGATGATTACTGCTCTCGCTTGTCCTCGCCCTGTGGGGTGAGGACTTTTTTTTGCAACCGGGTTGCAGATAGATGCTGATGGGCGTGTCTGCAACCAGGTTGCAAGTTTTTTGCCCTAACTTTGCGGGCAGAAAACGAAATGAACTATGTCACACGAACATCATCACCATCACCACGAGTGCTGCAGCGGACATGACCACGCTGGCGCATGCCACTGCCATGAACATCACCACGAGCATGGCACCAAGCGGCAACTCGCACTCATCATCGCCACCGGCCTGCTCCTCATCGGGGCTGTTCTGGTCGAGAAGTATTGCCAGTTGCCCACTTGGCAACTATTATTGATTTATCTGGTTCCTTATCTGCTCATTGGCCACGATACGCTCAAGGAGGCAGCCGAGGGCATCATGGAGGGCGACCCCTTCAACGAGCATCTGCTCATGTCCATTGCCACGCTGGGTGCTCTGGGCATCGGCTTCTTGCCCGGTGCCGAGACACAGTTCCCTGAAGCTGTGTTTGTCATGCTCTTCTTCCAGGTGGGTGAGTTGTGCGAGGGCTATGCCGAGGGCAAGAGCCGCGACAGCATCGCACACTTGATGGACATTCGCCCTGATGTGGCCCATGTGGTGCGCAATGGCAACGAGGCAATTGTCAGCCCCGAAGAAGTTGCTACCGGCGAGATTATTGTTATTCGTCCTGGCGAAAGGATTCCACTAGATGGTGTGGTGCTCGAGGGCACCACGTCGCTCAACACGATGGCCCTGACTGGCGAGAGCATGCCACGCGATGTCGCTGTGGGCGACGAGGTCATCTCGGGCTGCATCAATCAGTCGGGTGTCATCCGTGTGCGCACCACGCGCGACTTCGGTGAGAGCACTGTGTCTAAGATACTCGACCTGGTGGAGCATGCTGGTCAACACAAGTCGCGCAGCGAGGCTTTCATCACCCGCTTTGCCCGTGTCTATACACCGATTGTCGTGTTTGCGGCCATTGCATTGGCCATTATCCCGCCACTGTTTGCACCTCATTTTATGGACGCATTCCCCACTTGGCTCTATCGAGCATTGATGTTCCTGGTGGTGTCGTGCCCATGCGCACTGGTCATCAGTGTGCCGCTGACCTTCTTTGGCGGCATCGGCGGTGCGTCGCGTCGGGGCATACTGGTCAAGGGTGCCAATTATATGGACATACTCGCCAAGGTTGACACAGTGGTCTTTGACAAGACGGGCACCCTCACGCATGGACAGTTTGCAGTCACTGCGGTGCATCCCGATGCTTGCGACGAGCACCGTTTGCTACACCTTGCTGCCCATGTCGAGCATTACTCAACCCATCCCATCGGTGCGGCACTGCGCAACGCTTTCCCTGACGAGGCTACCGACGGTTGCCAGGTGACCGATGTCGAGGAAGTGGCTGGTCAGGGCATCCGTGCCCGTGTGGGCGATGACATCGTGTGCGTGGGCAACCAGCGCATGATGCAGGCTGTGGGGGCGCAATGTCGTGATTGCCGTCAGTGCCATGAGGGGCATGCGGGCACCGTCATCCATGTCGCCATCAATGGTGACTATGCCGGTCACATCGTGATTAACGATCGCATCAAGGATGATGCTGTGCAAGCCATCGCCGACCTGGGCAAGATGGGGGTGCGGCACACCGTCATGCTCACTGGCGACCGCAACGAAGTGGCTAGTGATGTTGCCAACCAACTGGGAATTACTGAATATCATGCCAGTCTGTTGCCTGCCGACAAGGTGGAATGCGTCGAGCAACTGATGACCGATCGGCGCGGGGCTTTGGCCTTTGTGGGCGACGGCATCAACGATGCTCCCGTGCTTGCCCGTGCCGATGTGGGCATCGCTATGGGCGGTCTGGGCAGTGATGCCGCCATCGAGGCGGCCGATGTCGTCATCATGGACGACCAGCCCGGCAAGATAGCCGCTGCCATCGGCATTGCCCGTCGCACGCTGGGCATCGCCCGACAGAACGTGTGGCTGGCCATTGGCATCAAGGTCGCTGTCTTGTTGCTGGCTGCGTTCGGCCTGGCCACGATGTGGATGGCAGTCTTTGCCGACGTGGGCGTCACAGTTCTCGCCACGCTCAATGCCATGCGTGCGCTGCGTGCATAAGTCTCTTCGGATATAGAAAAAATCACACGCTGCATCTACCACAAGATGCAGCGTGTGTTGCTTGGATACTAAACGATAGAGACTTTACTCTGGAACAGCATAGTCCATGTGGATGTAGACATAGTTGCCCTGGTAGTTGACTTTGTAGAAGTCTCCCTCGACACCCATGAGTTTGATGCGCTCGCCCTTCTTGGGGTGGACATTCACGCCATTGCGTTGCAGGCACTTGGCCTTGAGTGATGGTGCCATGCGCAGGCGGACACTCTCGCCCGTGACAACGACATGCTGCTGAGTGGTGGCTGACTTCTTGACTGCAGCCGGTTTGGCACTCTTGGCAGGTGTTGCAAACTGAGTGCTGATGTACACCACTTTTCCTTGATAACGGACCTTATAGAAGTTTCCGCTCTGACCCAGACACTCGAGTTTCTCACCCTTCTTGGGATGGATATTCACCCCTTTGTTTGTGGTGAGGGTCTCGCTTTGTAGCGAGGGTTGCAGACGCAGGCGAACACTGGTTCCTGTTACAGTCACATAGTCGGCAGCAAGTGCGCTCAGTGCCACAGCCACCATCATCACGATTGATAAAATAGTTTTCTTCATAATTGTTAGTTTTTGTTAGTGTATGGAATGATGTAGCAAGAATAATGCCAACGCATTTCTTCTTAATTCTAAATTCTAAATTAATGATTATTTGCCATATTGCTTCTTCACCTCAGGTACCCACTTGGTCAAATCGTTGATACGGGTTTCGTGGCTGGGGTGCGAACTCATAAATTCGGGAATCCTTGTCTGACTATTGGCGTTCATCTTCTGCCAGAAGGTGATGGCATTCTGCGGATTGTAGCCGGCAATGGTCATCAGCACCAGACCCATCTTGTCGGCTTCGCTCTCATGCTTGCGTGAGAAGGGCTGCATCACGCCATACTGTGCGCCGAGGCCGTAGACCTGCTGTGCCATGGCTTGAGTCTGATAACTTTGCCCCGAGAGGACACCTGCCAGAACCTGGGCACCTGCCTGTGCGGCCACCTGCTGACTCATGCGCTCGTTGGCATGCTTGGCCACAGCATGTGCCACCTCATGGCCCAGCACCACGGCCAGGTCGTCGTCGCTGCTCACAATCTTCATGATACCCTCATAGACCACGATTTTGCCACCAGGCATACACCAGGCGTTCATCTCGTTGCTCTTGACCAGGTTGAACTCCCATGCGAAGTTCTTGATCTCGCTCTCCATGCCTGTGGCACGCAGATAGGCCTCGGTAGCGGCAGCGATTTTCTGTCCCACGCGCACCACTTGGGCACTCTTGGTCTTGTCGGTCGAGATTTGGTTGGATTGCTTGGCCGATGTCATGAAACTGTTATAGCTGGCGAGACTTGATTGCAGCACAGTCTCGTCGCTCACAAGGTTGAGTTGTTTGCGGCCAGTAATGGGTACGCTGCTGCAACTGCTGAGCAGCAGCGTCACGGCCAGGATGAGTAGAGTGGTTGTTTTTTTCATAATGTTTTGTTATTAATTGATTATCTGATTATTCTGAGTCTATATCACGAGTGAGTGATGACACGCTCGGTGGGCGGCATTGACTGGTTGCGGCGGTCGATGGCTTCAATCACGCGGGTTGCCAGACGCTGGAACGACACTCCCGAGATGTTGTTCTGCATCGTCACGGGCACGCCGTCGTCACCACCCTTGCAGATGCCTGCAACCAGGGGGATCTGCCCCAGCAGTTCAACACCCAGTTTCTCGGCCAAGTTCTTGCCGCCATCGCGCCCGAAGATGAAGTACTGCTCGTCGGGGTGGGTTGCAGGTGTGAACCACGACATATTCTCAACGATGCCTAGCACAGGCACATTGACATGCTCGCCCAGGAACATCGACACACCCTTGCGAGCGTCGGCCAGTGCTACTTCTTGTGGGGTGGTTACCACAATGGCACCTGTGATGCCCAGTGTCTGTACCAGCGTCAGGTGGATGTCGCTAGTGCCAGGAGGCATGTCGATGACAAAGTAGTCCAACTCGCCCCAGTCGGCCTCGTTGATGAGTTGCTTCAGGGCATTACTTGCCATGGCACCGCGCCACAGCACAGCCTGTTCCTTGTCAACGACAAAGCCGATAGACAAGAGTTTGACCCCATATTTCTCGGCTGGGATGATGAGGTTCTTGCCATTAACCTCGTGCATATAGAGTTGCTCATCCTCAACACCGAACATCTTGGGAATCGATGGACCGAAGATGTCGGCATCGAGCAACCCCACTCGATAGCCCTGCATGGCCAGTGCCACAGCCAGATTGCAGGCCACTGTGCTCTTGCCTACTCCGCCCTTGCCACTACTCACTCCGATGATGTTCTTCACGCCAGGCAGAGGGCGGTCGGCCACCTTGGCGGCATTGTCCTCAGGCACTTTGACAGCGATGTTGCCACGGATATCAATGTCATCGCTGATGTGTGTGTTGATGGCTACCTCGGCAGCGCGAACCACCGATTTAATAAATGGGTCGGTCTTCTTCTCAAAAACAAGCGAAAACGAGACTCGGTTGCCGTCGATGCGGATGTCATCGGCAACCATGTTCATTGTCACGATATCTTTCCCGGTGCCAGGATAGCGCACTGTGCGCAAGGCATCAATGATGAGTGCTGGATATAAGTTCACGTCCTAGTATTAAAGTTAAGAGTTAAAAGTTTATAGTTTTGTTATTCTGTTATAATCCCATCTGGTCACGATGATAACTACGATAACCGTCAGGCTCGATGTCAATATCGGGCTCGGCAAGCGTGCCTGCATGAGGTAGGTGGAACTTGAGGTACTTAATGGTCAAGCCACGGCTCAACCATTGTTGCTCGTAGTAAGTCTTGATTTCGAGGATGTCGTCGGCAAGGCCACTGTTGTAGAGGTTGTCGGTGTCAACTTCAACGGGCAACTGGTTGACTCGCACCAACTCGCGGGTATAGGTGTACAAGAAGGGGCTGTCGGTCTTGAGGTGTACCAGACCGCCGTCCTTGAGGATGTTGCGATAGTTGTTGAGAAAGCGAGTGCTGGTCAGTCGCTTGTTCACCTTCTTCATCTGCGGGTCAGGAAAGGTGATCCAGATTTCGGACACCTCGCCCGGAGCGAACATCCGGTCAATAATCTCGATACTTGTACGCAGAAAGGCTACATTCTTCAGCCCCTCTGCTTCGACCAGGCGTGCGCCGGTCCACATGCGAGACCCCTTGATGTCAACGCCTATGTAGTTCTTGTCGGGGAAACGCTTGCCCAAACCAACGGCATACTCACCCTTGCCGCAGCCCAGCTCCAGCACGATGGGGTGGTCGTTGCCGAAGTAGTCGGCATTCCACCGCCCGCGCATGGGGCAACCCTCGTGCTCGATAGTAGCCCACGGGAACTGGAACACGCAGCCGAATGTCTCCATGTCGGCAAATTTCTTGAGTTTATTCTTTCCCATTAGATCTTGACTTTGTAACTGCAGCCGTTCAGTCGCACGATGTAGATTCCCGGCGCGATGTTGTGATAACTGTTGTCACCACTGTCGACATGCAGCGTGCGTGTCGAGCCGTTGATGGCAACCACTTGTGCTTGCCCTGCTTGTGATGCCACGATGTGCAGCGTGCCGTTGGCGGCATACACGCGGTCGTTGTTCTGGTCTATCTGTGCCACCCCTGATGTCTTGCTCACTTGGGCACGTGACGTGGGTGCATAGTAGGTTTCTCCGTCGGCGGTGACCATGACCACATGATCGATAGTGATATCCGATATCTGAGCAAGCGACTCGGTAGCAGTCACAGTGAGTCGCAGCACAGCATCACCGCTCGGCTCAATGTCGTCATTGGGCAGCGAATACAGGGCAATGCGCACTTCGTTGCCGCTCTTCAGTGAGGCCACGGTGTGATGGCTGGTGCGGTCGCCCGTGGTGACGGTGCCGTCGATGATCTGTAGGCCATCAGGCAGGTGAATCACGCATTGCAGCGCGGTGTAGGGGTGACTGTTGTTCAAGTGTACATCTATGGTGTGGCGCTCGCCGGTGGTGATGGCAAAGTTGTCGATGGCAAGGGCATCACCCGTGTTGGGTGTGACTGTGGCAGGAATCGACATCGAATGTCCTAGCATGAGGTTGATCACGCCGTTGATGTCAGCGATATCAATGCCCCCACTTTGGTCAATATCGGCATTGTCAAAGACAAATGTGCTCACTGTGTGGCCCAGCATGTAGTTGATGATGGCATTGACATCGGCAATGTCGACCTGGCCATCGCCATTGACATCGCCCAGTATTCCGCTGGACTGGATGTCAAATTCACGCCACTGCTCGGCATTGCGGTAGTACTCCAAGCTGTTGGCTGGAACCTTGAGGACAACTGATGGCTGGTCAACATTCTGCCACACGTCTTCGCCCAACTGTGGAACATCCTCGGCGTGGCTGGTGACCTGTTGCAAGCCGGTCATTCCGGCCATGGCACGTGTGCCCACATATCGTGTGCTTGCAGGGACAGTGAGGTGGGTCACACGGTTCAGGTTATACAGTGCATAGGCGCCAATCGAGTCGATCGAAGTTGCATTCAGGTCAACTGCTGTAATCTGGTTGTTGCCGGCCAGCGTCAGTGGTGACAACGAACCCATCGACTCGCTCAACACGACATGGCTTAGTTGCGGGTTGAGAACAAAGGCACCCCAGCCCAGGCTAGTAACCGTCGATGGGATGTGGACCGATGTCAGGCGGGCCTGCGCATAGGCCCAGTCGCCAATGTGTGACAGGTGGGTCATGTCCGACAGATTGGCCTGGCTCAGTTGAGTGCCTGCAAAGGCTGCCTCGCCGATGCTTTGCACCAAGAATCCCACCGACACGCTCTTGAGGTTGCTGCAGCCGGCAAAGGCGCGGGCACCAATCTCACGGAGCATGGCGGGACGTTGCAGTGGCGAGTTGTCGATGATTGATGGCTGTGATGAGGACATGGTGACGCTGCTCAGCGATGTGCAACCGGTGAACGCGCCTTCGCCTATGCACTCAAGGCTCATGGGCAGGGCGATGGTCGGCAGGGCGGTGCATCCCGCCAGGGCGTAGTTGCCCAGGTGAGTGAGGCCGACGGGCAAGGTGATGCTCGTCAGGCTTGTGCAGGCAGCCATGGCACCCTCGCCGATGCTTGTCACCGAGCCAGGAAGGCTCAGCGTGGTGAGTTGCTGCATTTGGGCCAGCGACAGGCTGGGCACCTCGTTGGCACGATAACTGGTGAGGTTGGCAAACAGTGGCTTGCCGCCGCTGTAGGGCACAATGGTGGCCACGGTGAGGTCAAGCCGTGTGAGGTTGCGCAACTGTGTTGCGATGGTCTTGAAGTCACGTGCATCCATCCGGCCGGTCAGCTTGAGTTCAGTAATGTTTTTGCCGGCTATGAGAGTGGACAATTTGCCGGGTTGGCAGTGGATTTCCACGGCATGGACGGCAAGCGTGGCCAGGAGGACAATGGTCGTGAGAATGAATCTGCGCATAGGGCTAGGGATTTAGGGGGCAATGGCCCGTTGAAGCACAGCCGGATGTCCTGTGGCCGAATTATTTGTCTGGGCGGCGGCCTCGCGGGCTGCCTTCTCGGCGGCAAGACGCAGGGCACGCTGGCGGCCCAGCATCAAGTTGATGACGGCATTGACATCGGCAATGTCGACTTCCATGTCATCGGTGAGATAGGCACGGCCATCATAGTTGTCGGCATCGTCCTTGCCCAGCATGATGTTGATGACGATGTTCACGTCGGCGATGTCGACTTGTCCATCGGCGTTGACATCGCCGCGCAACAAGTCAGATGTCATGAAATTGCACCACTGTGGCGCGTTGCGATAGTCTGTCAGACTCTGTGGGCTGACCTTGAGCAAAACCTCGCTCTGTTCAACCCCATACCACACACTGTCGCCCAGTTGGGGCACCTCGGTGGGCTTGCTCTCGATCAGTTTGAGCCCTGTCATGTAGGCCATGGCATGCGACCCGATGTGTTTCACTGTGGCGGGCAGGGTGAGTTGATTGATGCCTTTGTCATTCATCATGGCACCGTCACCGATGCTGCGCACTGCAGTCGGTAGCACGAGGCGTGTGAGTTGGCTGTTGGCCAGCGACCATGATGCGAGGCTATCCAGCATCGTCTGGTTGCTCATGTCCAGTTGCTCCAGGCCGGTTTCGGCAAGGGCTTCGGCACCAATCTCGCTCCAATGGTTGCCCAGTGCCACTTGCTTGAGCGACGGGCAGTTGGCAAAGGCGCGATACCCGATGCGTAGCGAGGCTGCCTGTGCTGTGCCTCCATCGGTCGATGGCAACATGACCACAGCCTCGAGCATGGCGCAGTTGCTCAAGGCACCGTCACCCATGCTGACCAGTGACTGAGGCACAAATAACTTTTTCAGTTGTGAGCAACCGCTCAGGGCATAGTCTCCAATGCGCTCAACCCGTGGTGGCAGGGTCAGCTCGACCAGTTGGCGGCAGTCACTCAGGCTGCCATCGCCCAGGCGTGTGAGGCTGTCGGGCAGTGCCAGTTGCTGTAACTGACGCATGCTGGCCAGTGACAGGCAAGGCAACTCATGGGCGGCATAGTCGCTGACATTGGCGAACAACGTCTCGCCGCGGTAAGCATCCACGACGGCTTGGCTCAAGTCAAGCGTGGTCAGATGCCTCAGTGAGTCGGCGATGAAGCGGAAGTCGCGGGCATCCATGCGACCGCTCACCTCCAGACTGGTGATGTTGCAGTCGTCAATGAGTGTGCTCAGCTGGCCTGGATGGCACTTGTCGACATTCAAGCCGCTGATGTTGAGAGTCATCACAAGGGCAGTGATGGCTAGTATAATTCGTTGCATATCGATTGTCGTTTATAATTCTAAACGGCAAAGATAGTGAATTATTTGCAACCGCGAAAGGAATATATCGAAAAATGTAGTACCCATCGGCTGAATTAGTCATTTATCTTGAGCTAGACCGAAGTTCATTGTACGGACGCGGCGTGCCGCGTGATTGGCCAGGCTGTGTAGGGACGGC
>DGWI01000015.1:0-94213 GCA_002396085.1 Porphyromonadaceae bacterium UBA4262 | reverse complement strand
CCCCTGTGCCGTCCGCCTCTGGTCAGCATTCAACATTACCTTTTGTCGAGGCGGACGGCGCGGGAGCACCGTCCCTACAACCGCCATCCTCAACTACTGGTTCACAGTGCCTTACTTTCATCGAACTCACATTATTTATCAAGAATTAAAGAATTTAAGGACTGATTATTAACTATGCGAGGTGAAGAAAATAAAAACTCGAATATCACGAATTAGTAAATTCTTCAATTCTTACAATTCTTGATAAAAATACGGGATATACTTGTTGTCCTTCTGCCACAATGAAGGGTCGTCGCGTGCGGCGACCGCACTGGCCGATTGCAATTATTATCTCTATACCCGGTTGCTACCTTATTTGTAAGCGGTCGCCGCACGCGACGACCCTACAATATAGTTCCCTATAGTTATTCAGTTCATCAGCACTCAACGATGACCCCGAACAATGCCACCGAACTGGATGTGTCAAAGTGAATCACTGATTAGATAGCGTCAATCGCTGAATATGTTGCGCTTTTTTAATGTTAAATTTGCAATTCGAGTGTTAGATAATGAAAATATTGAGTACCTTTGCATAAAATTGGGTTGATTGAACTCTATCACCGACCCCGGTACATGGATTTCGGTGACTTATATGATTAGTTGGCTTATTAACATATTTAATCGTTTTAATGATGAAAATTAAATCTTTACTACTTGCTGGTCTTGCAATCATGGCAATGAACGCCCATGCCGAGTTGTACACTTGCAACTCGTATGTTTCTCTTCCCGAGGGTTATACCATTGCGCCTGGTGAGGCTGACACAACCTATCAAGAACTGACGCTGACTCGTCTTGATGATAATACCGACAATTTCACTAACCTGCAGGTCAATATGTATTTGCCCGAGGGACTGAATGTTGATTTGTGCATTTCACATAGTGACACCAAGGTCTACAACGAGGAAATAGGTATTGAATATCAGGCTGTGAACTTGTTAAGTAATATGCACCCTGATGGCTATTTTGTAATAGCGCTGTTGAACATTCCCCATGGCGATCAAGTCAAGGTCACCAAAAATCCTGTAAAAATAGCGCGTATGTTATTTTCTGCCGACGAGACTTTTATGGGCGGTGAGATTAAGGCTTATTTGAAGTACACTGACTATGCCAACAATGATTACGTCAATGAAGAGTTTGTCGTGGCTACTATTCCCGAGCCGGTTCTTGTCGATGTTGCTCATGTTGCCACAAGAAAGGATGTTGTTGATGTGAAGTTCTGTAATGTTGCTGGCAATGTCGCCGATGATGCTTTTGATGGCTTGAACGTTGTTGTTACCACCTATTCTGATGGCACTCAGAGCGTCGCCAAGGTGGTGAAATAAATTTCATCGAACTCACATTATTTATCAAGAATTAAAGAATTTAAGGACTGATTATTAACTATGCGAGGTGAAGAAAATAAAAACTCGAATATCACGAAATATTAAATTCTTTAATTCTTACAATTCTTGATAAACAATTGGGGAACTATATACCAGTTGTCCCCGGTAGATAAAATTTGTTTGTTAACCGCATTGAAGATGCGCGGGTATCATTAGGGTTTGACCCTGCTGTGACAACCGAGTAATCGAGGTTGGCTGGCAGCGGGTCTGACCCCAGTGTTGCCCTTCGGTGAACCCTATTGCCAAAAATGCGATTCAGTGAGTTCAAACAAAAACGTGAGTTCGATGAAATTTGAATAAGGAAATCAATGCGTTAGCAAATCCCCCTCTAAGTTAGAGGGGGTGCCCGAAGGGCGGGGGCGTGTGTCAAGCAGCCTGGTAGCAACCACACACTCCTCCGGCGCTACGCGCCACCTCCCCTAACTTAGGGGAGGAACTGGTACACAGCACTTTACTTTCGTCGAACTTGCGTTAACAAAAATTTGTTTTTGCTTTGCCGAGTGTAGCCAAGATTATCCAAATGCTCGCTTTCAGCGAGGATAATTGATAGCATTTTATCCGAGGGTGTCACTACGTTCCACCCCCGGTTACTCAAATCAATCGCTTTCAGCGATATTACTGTAATCGGGGACAACAGGTATATAGTTCCCATTTTTTTACACGAATCACCACGAATTGCCATTAACTTTCCTAGTCGAAAAAATTAATGGTAATTCGTGGTGATTCGTGAGTGTGCAATAACCCAGGGTTACTGGAGCGACACCTTGTAGCTGTTGCCCTGCAGACGGACGATGTAGATGCCACTCGACAGGTCGGTCCACTCGCTGCGGCCCTGTGGCACATCCAGTGTGCTCACCATGCCGTTGAGGCTCACCACCTGCACCGTTGTGGCCTGGGTGGCCTCGATGACGAGTGTGCTGCCCGTCGCGTAGGCACGGCTGTTGTTGGCGGTCAAGTCATCGACACCGGTGGTGTTGTCGACAGGTGTGATAGAACCTGCTCCGGCGTAAGCCTTGCCTTCCATTGCCAGCACAACATTGTCGATGATGATGCATGCGCCGGGAGCCAACTGCTCGGTGGCCTTGACGCGGATGCGCAGCAGGGCATCGTCGTTGTTGATGAATGCGTGGCTCTGTGGCGAGAAACTCAACACGCGTGTGCGGTCGTCATGTGTGCGCATCATCTGTGAGTGATGTGCTGTGCGCGATGTGCCTGCCACACTGCCGTCGATCATTTCAAGTCCGACAGGCAGTGTGATGTCAAGTTGCAGCGCGCTGTAGTCCTGACTGTTGGCAAGCCACAAGTCGAGCGTGCGGGTCTCACCCGGACGGATGCCGAAAGGCTCGATAGTCACCCGGTCGTCGGTGCTGGGGTGCACGGGACCCATGTTGCCATTGCGGCCGCGAGCGCGTCGAGCAGTGGTGCTCTCAATCTTGCCCAGAATCATGTTGACCACCTCATTGATGTCGGTCACATCGATCTTTCCATCATTGTTGATGTCGGCTGCTTGTGCGATGAATGGGTCAGCTTGTTTGCCCAGTATCTTGTTAACCATGAGATTGATGTCGGTCACATCAACGATTCCGTCGTCATTGACATCGCCCAGCAGGTAGTAGTGCATGATGTAGAACTCCTGCCACTGCTCGGCCGAGGCATACAGCTCGGCAGTCTCGTTGTCGATGGTGCCCAACTTGACTGATGGTTGGTCGACCCCTGCCCACACCTCATCGCCCAGCGTGGGGACGATGGCTGCATTCACGTCAATCTCTTCGAGCCCGGTCATGCCGGCCATGGCACGTGTGCCGATGTGGCTGACCGTGCCGGGGATGAAGAAGCGGCGCGTATTGCTCCAGTTGTAGAAGGCATAGTCACCAATGCGTGTCACACTCTCGTGTAGCAAGGTGTCGCTCACGATGTGGCTGCCGCCGGCGAAGGCATAGTCAGGAACCTCGTGCAGCGAGGTGGGCATTGAGGCTGCGCTCAACTGCGTGGTGCCGAAGAAGGCTCCATCGCCCATCTGGGTCATGCCCTGGGGCAGCGACACGCTGCTCAAGGGGGTGCTGGCCAGTGCCCAGTTGCCCAGGCTGTCTAGGCCGGTAGCGTGGCTGGCGTCGAGCGATTGTAGTCCAGTGCCGTGGAAGGCCTCGATGCCGATGCGGCGCACGTCCTGGCTCAGTTGCACGCCTTGCAACTGGCTGTCGCCCACGAAGGCATAGTCGCCAATGACCGCCGAACCGACCGTGGCCGACTGCAGCCCCATGCAGTGGGCAAACGCACCATGGCCAACGGTCTGGACGGTTGAAGGAATGGACACATTCTGCAGACCGGAGCCGCTGAAGGCATAGTCGCCGATGGTAGTGACCGTTGCCGGAATCTCAATGGCCGTCAGGCGGTCGCAACCAGCCAGTGCTGCATGACCGATGGCTTGTAGCGTGGACGGCAGCACGATGCGCTCAAGTTTCATGCCCATGAGCATCGAGTGAGGCAATGTGGCTGCTTCATAGTCATAGACGGCAGCGGTGAGGGGGCGGTTGGAGTCGCTATAGGCGACGATGGTGACACCACTCAGATCGAGCGATGTCAGGCTGCTGAGCTCGCTCGAAATGTAGTGGAAGTCGCGGGCATCCATCTCGCCCCTCACTGTGAGCTCGGTGATGGTCACATCCTCAATCAGGCTGTGCAGTTGCCCGGGGGTCGTTGTAACCTCAATAGCACTGGCCGTGCTGGCCAGTGCTATTAGGGCTACTATCTGCATGAATCTGTTCATCAGTAGTAGGGAAAGTGTGTTGTGTTCTTTTTACTTCACGACCTTAGTGGTCACCTGGCTGCCGTCGGCATAGCGAGTGACAACCATGTTCACGCCCTTGAACGGAGTGGTCGAAACCATACCGGCAGCGTTGACATACTGCACGCTCACCACATCCTTGCTGGCGTTCAGGTTGTCAACACCGGTGATGACTTGGCTTTGGGTGATAGCCAGCGGGTAGACAACGTAGTTCTGGAACGACAGGTCGTCGTTTGCGGCAACCTTAGCAGGAGCACCAGTTGTTGCGGCACCCCAAGGAGCCTTCAACTGAGCCACGCTCTGGATATCCTTGTAGAGCACACCGTTCTGCATGTTGGGTTCGGTGTCGCACCAGTCGAAGTTAGCGGTTGCGCTCTGACCCGACTGATCGCTGTAGCCGCGGAAGGCATTCTCATTAGCAAACCAGTAGCCGGTCAACTTGATAACCTCGTTCACCTTCGGGGCGAACTTGTATTGCGGGCTGGTCGGGTCGCTCTGTGCCAGATTCCAATCAATGGCAGAAGCAGTGACGGTACCACCTTGTTCAGCAGCCTTGGTGATGGTCAGGGTCTGGTTGAAATTGGCATCGCTCAACACACCAATCAGGGTACCGCCCTTGATTGATGTATAATTCTTCATTGTAGTGTAGACAGTTTCATCGGCCTTGACCTTCATCCAGTTGCCTTGGAAGTCTCCATCGGTCAGCTTGCCATCAGTCACGAACAGGTAACCACCGTTATCCAACGCAGCAGTGGCAACGATTGCCAAATCCTCAGCAACAGTGTACTCAGTGCCATCAACACCAGTCTCGACAATCTCCTTCAGCGGAGTGCCAACTTCTGCACCAGGAGCGGTTACATTACAAACCACCTGATCATTAATCTCGAAGCTGTTGATCCAGTCTGCGGGTGCTTCTGGATCGGAATAGTCACCCTTGCAGTATTGGCACACAATCTGTCCGCCCTTGAAGTCTTCAGAAGCTTGGAAATAGATGTCACATAAAAGACTTGGGCTTTCCTCTGTCGCAGGCTTCCAATTTGCTACGAGATACTTGCTATTGTTCTGATCATTTCCTTTTGTTCCTCCTACAGTTAGGACAATTTTGTATAAATCGCCATCAAGATTCTCTTGAGGAGAAACAGCTAGTTTTTTACCTACCATGTTGACTGGATAAGTAGGATCATTATCTTTGTCAGCGGGAACATCTGACATAAGTATATTAAGTCCCTCAACTGGCTTGAAGAAGATTTGAATAGAACTGAAAACCTTGTCATGCGCAATTTTCAGTGTTACAGGTTTCGTTTCGCCTGGAGCGATTTCAAAATTATCCATGATGAGTTTGTTCTCAGCCGAGGCGCTGAGAGCTGTCAGGGCTGCGAAGCCCAACAGCAGGGATTTGAATAAAGTTTTTTTCATAATTGATGTTTTTTATGTTGATACATTTCTTTTCAGTCTACAAAGGTAGGCATATTTTGGCAAACGGCAAACGTTTCGGACGTTTTTTTTGTGAAAAAAACAAAAATTATAGCGATTTCAAGGATTGTAGCCCTCAAAATCGCTATTTGCTTTTGCTATTTGCTAGCCCGATTAGTTCTGCTCCTCGGCAGCAACGGGCAGCACGTTGATGTACGTGTGACCGGCGCGATGCTGGAACTGAACGGTGCCGTCAATCAGCGCATACAGCGTGTGGTCGCGACCCATGCCCACGTTCAGACCCGGGCGATGGACGGTGCCACGCTGGCGGCGGATGATGTTACCGGCCTTTGCAAATTGACCACCAAAAATCTTAACGCCCAGGCGTTTGCTTTCGCTCTCGCGGCCGTTCTTCGAACTACCTACACCTTTTTTATGTGCCATAATCGATTGAATTTTTAATGGGTTAAGCAATGACTTCCTTAATCTCAAGTTGAGTGAACTGCTGGCGGTGGCCGTTGAGGCGGCGATAGCCTTTGCGACGCTTCTTCTTGAAGACAATCACGTGTTCACCTTTCACGAGGGGAGCCTTCACCTCGCAAACAACCTTTGCGCCCTCTACGGTGGGGGCACCTACCTTCACTGCACCATCGGCATCGATGAGGAGAACCTTGTCAAACTCGACGCGGTCGCCCTCCTTGACATCGCTGGTCAAGTGGTGGACATACAACTTCTTGCCGGCCTCGGCACGGAACTGTTGTCCCTGAATCTCTACAATTGCGTACATTATTTATAATGTCTTTACAATGTTTAGCCCATACGGCGGAGGCACCACTGCGGCACCTCGCTTAATCGTGCCTTTTGGAAAATGCGGGTGCAAAGGTACAAATTAATTAAGAATTAAAAATTAAGAATTAAGAATTGCCTCGCTTTTTGGCTGATATTTAACTCTATTTAACAGAAAGCCGCTACAATGTAACTATTCAGTGATTCGCAAGTTATTGGTTATTAGCTGCAATCAACGTGACCGAATTAAAACTGCGCCCTTTAGGCTGGATGTAGGGACGGCATTCCCATGCCGTCCGCCTCGACAAGAGGTATATTTGAAGCAACCCGGGCGCGGACGGCATAGGGATGCCGTCCCTACAGCTGCCAAGCCGTCCCCACCTATAGCCCCTTCCTTAGACAGAGGCTCGCTGTAACATAACGCAGAACAGAAAGCCGCTGCAATGTAACTATTCAGTGATTCGCGAGTTATTGGTTATTAGTTGCAATCAACGTGACCGAATTAAAACTGCGCCCTTTAGGCTGGATGTAGGGACGGCATTCCCATGCCGTCCGCCTCGACAAGAGGTATATTTGAAGCAACCCGGGCGCGGACGGCATAGGGATGTCGTCCCTACAGCTGCCAAGCCGTCCCCACCTATAGCCCCTTCCCTTAGGCAGAGGCTCGCTGTAACATAACGCAGAACAGAAAGCCGCTGCAATGATGTTGCAGCGGCCTCTGTAGTTGGATTAAGGAAACCCTTAATCGTTAACCCTTAACCCTGATTTACCAGGCGAACATGGGGTAGTCCTTCATGATGTCGTTGACCTTGGCACGGACGGTAGCGATGACCTTCTCGTCCTCGGGCGCGTGCAGCACGGTGTCGATGAGTTCGGCGATTTCGCCCATGAGAGGCTCCTTGGCACCACGGGTGGTGATGGCGGGAGTGCCCAGGCGCAGACCTGAGGTCTGGAAGGCCGAACGGTCGTCGAACGGAACCATGTTCTTGTTGGCAGTGATGTCGGCGGCAACCAGTGCCTGCTCGGCCAACTTACCGGTCAGTTCGGGGAACTTGGTGCGTAGGTCAACCAGCATGCTGTGGTTGTCGGTGCCACCGGTGCAGATCTTGTAACCCTTGTCGACCAGTGCCTGGGCCAGTGCCTGTGCGTTCTTCTTGACCTGGATCTGATAGTCCTTGAAGGCCGGGGTCAGAGCCTCGCCGAAGGCAACTGCCTTGGCGGCAATCACGTGCTCGAGCGGACCGCCCTGCACACCGGGGAACACGGCGCTGTCGAGCAGCGACGACATTTTGCGAATCACGCCCTTCTTGGTGGTCTTGCCCCAGGGGTTGTCAAAGTCCTTGCCCAGCAGGATGATGCCGCCACGAGGACCGCGCAGGGTCTTGTGGGTGGTCGAGGTCACGATGTGGGCATACTTCAACGGGTTGTTGAGCAGACCGGCGGCGATGAGGCCAGCGGGGTGAGCCATGTCGATCATGAGCAGGGCACCCACCTTGTCGGCGATGGCGCGCATGCGGGCATAGTCCCACTCGCGGCTATAGGCGCTAGCGCCACCCACGATCAACTTGGGGTGCTCGCGCAGTGCCACCTCTTCCATCATGTCATAGTCTACCTCGTTGGTGTCGGGGCGGACGTTGTATTCGCACTGCTGGAACACAAGACCAGAGAAATT
The DNA here is from genome assembly GCA_002396085.1 of Porphyromonadaceae bacterium UBA4262. GTDB lineage: Bacteria > Bacteroidota > Bacteroidia > Bacteroidales > Muribaculaceae > Sodaliphilus. The sequence continues at coordinate 86,136 of DGWI01000015.1, read as the reverse complement.
CACTGGGCTCCCGTGTGACAGGTGACCACCGTGAGCCAGGTTCAGGCCCATGAACTTGTCGCCGGGCTTGAGGCATGCCATGAACACGGCCATGTTGGCCTGTGCGCCCGAGTGGGGCTGCACGTTGGCATACTCGGCACCGAACAGTTGCTTGATGCGATCGATGGCCAGATTCTCGGCCTCGTCAACGCACTGGCAACCACCATAGTAGCGGTGGCCGGGATAGCCCTCGGCGTATTTGTTAGTCAGACAACTGCCCATAGCCTGCATCACCTGCTCGCTCACGAAGTTCTCGCTGGCGATCAACTCGATGCCATGCAATTGGCGCTGATGCTCTTTCTCAATGATGTCAAACAATACTTTGTCTCTTTCCATGTCTTGTGATTATGTTATTAAAAGGTTGAATTGCAAAATCCGCTGCAAAGGTACAAATTAATTGAGAATTAAGAATTAAGAATTAAGAATTATTTATTCCATTTACTTCTCTTTTCTTTTCCGCACGGTCCACCCGAAGTGCCCCAGCGCTTCGCCCAGGGTGTAGTACTGGCCGTGGCAGTAGGTGATGAGGTCGGCGCGCTTGAGGTCCAGACGACCCGTGTCGGGGTCGAGATACTCGTCATCGACGATGACATTCGTCACCTGGGCAATGAACATGTCGTGGCTGCCCAGGCGCATGATGTCTTGCACCTGACATTCCAGGCTCACAGGGGCCTCTTTAATATAAGGTGTACACACGGTGACCCCCTTGACGGGCGTGAGTCCCATCTCCTGCCACTTGTTGCAGTCGCGACCGCTGCGCACACCGCACCAGTCGGTGGCGCGGGACAGCGCACGATTAGTCAAATTGAGCGTGAACGCCATGTCGCGCTCAATCAGGTGATGACTGTGCCGCTCGGGGCGGATGGACACATAGCACATCACAGGGTCGCTGCACAGGGTGCCCGTCCACGCAGCGGTGAGCATATTGTAATCTTGGGGCGACGAACCGCAACTCACCAGCAACGCCGGCAGCGGGTAAATCATGTTGCCCGGTCTCCAGTTCTGTTTCATATCGGCAAAGGTACTAAAAATAATTGAGAATTGTTCTTTTAATTGAGAATTAAGAATTAGGGATTGAGAATAGCAGCCCCTCTTTTTTGCCGCGAATTGAAAAAAATTGTTCTTTTATTGCTCATATTTCGGCTTTTAGTCGTAATTTTGCACTTTATTACCTGTAATAGGTATTTACATTAACGAAAATAATTCACTCGACTATGGGTACAAAGAATATGAAGAAGGCTGAGCGGGCTCGGCACAATGCCAAGATTGTGAAACGAATGTGGATGATTTTTGGCGGTGTAGCGGCATTTGTGTTGTTGCTCTTCATCCTTATTTATAATGGAATCATTGGCTATATGCCTGAGATTGACCAACTCAAGAACCCGACCGACAAGTTTGCGTCCACCATCTATGCCGCTGGAGGCGAGGAGATGGGGCGCTATTATCGCAGCAAGGGCAACCGTGTCTATGTTGATTTCGATCAACTGTCGCCGCATCTGCATGACGCTCTGGTGGCAACCGAGGACGCACGATTTGAGGATCACTCGGGCATCGATGTCAAGGCTATCGCCCGCGCCATCGTCAAGCGCGTCATCATGGGGCAGAAGAGTGCCGGTGGCGGCTCGACCATCACCCAGCAGCTGGCCAAGCAACTCTATTCGCCCGAGTCGAGCAGCATCTTTGAGCGTGCCTTGCAGAAGCCCATCGAGTGGGTCATCGCCGTCAAACTCGAGCGCTACTACACCAAGGACGAGATTATCAAGATGTACTTCAACCAGTTTGACTTTCTCAACAATGCTGTGGGCATCAAGACGGCTGCCATGGTCTACTTTGGCAAGGATCCCTCGCAACTCAATCTGCAGGAGGCGGCCACCCTGGTGGGTATGTGCAAGAACCCCAGTTACTACAACCCCCTGCGCCATGCCGAGCGCACCCGTGAGCGCCGCAATGTGGTGCTTGACCAGATGGTCAAGGAGGGGTATCTGAGCGCAGCCGATGGCGAGGCGGTCAAGCAGACTCCGCTCATTCTCAATTACCACAAGGTGGACCACAACGACGGTCTGGCACCCTACTTCCGCGAGGAACTGCGGCGCGTGATGACCGCCAAGAAGCCCGATCCCAAGAACTACCCGTCGTGGAACCATCAGGCCTATGTCGACGACTCGACGGCCTGGGAGGTCAACCCCCTGTACGGCTGGTGCAACAAGAACACCAAGGCCGACGGCTCGCACTATGACATCTACAGCGACGGACTCAAGATTTACACCACCATCGACGAGCGCATGCAGGGCTATGCCGAGAAGGCCGTCAAGCAGCACATGAGCAAGACACTGCAGCCCGCATTCTTGCGTGAGCGTGGAGGTACCAAGAATCCTTATACCAATAACCGTGCCGAACTTAGTGCTGCCGCCAAGCAGGCGCTCATCAACAATGCCATCAAGCGTAGTGAGCGTTATCGTGTGCTCAAGAAGCAGGGCATGAGCGAGAACGAGATCATGAGCAACTTCCGCCAGCCGGTGCAGATGAAGTTGTTCAGTTATGACGGAGACTACGAGACAACGATGACACCCTACGACTCGTTGCTCTACACCAAGTCGTTCTTGCGTTGCGCCATGATGTCGATGGATCCTGTCACGGGCCATGTCAAGGCATACGTTGGCGGTCCTGACTTCCGTTTCTTCAAGTACGACATGGTGTCGACCGGACGCCGACAGATTGGCTCGACGGTCAAGCCGTTTGTCTACTCCAAGGCCATCAACGACTTTGGTCTCACTCCATGCTCGATGCGTCCTGGCGGTGCTCCCAACATTCATTGGTACAACGAGTTGTGGAACCCCAAGGGAGTGGGCGGCACGATGACACTGAAGCAGGCACTGACCCACTCGACCAACTCGATTTCGGCTGGCTTCATGCGCGGCACGCGCCCCAACTGGATTGAGGAGCGCGGTTATCCTGTCTATGCGCCCTCGGAATTGGCCAAGTGGATGCACAGTTTCGGCATCACCAGTTATCTGGATCCTGTTCCTTCGCTCAGCCTGGGCATCAGCGAGATCACCGTGCGTGAGATGGTTGCCGCTTACTCGGCGTTTGCTAACGGTGGCATGCGCGTCGAGCCCATCTACGTGACTCGCATCACCGACAATAAGGGTAATGTCGTGGCAGAGTTCAATGCCCAGCAGACCGAGATCATGAGCGAGGACACATACCTCAAGATGCTCTCGATGCTCATGAGTGTTGTCGACCATGGTACAGGCGCGCGGCTGCGTTCACAGTATGGCATAAAGGCCGAGATGGGTGGCAAGACAGGTACGACCAACTTCAATAGCGACGGTTGGTTCATGGGCTTCACTCCCGAACTGGTGACCGGTGTGTGGGTAGGCGGTGAGGAGCGCTACATCCACTTTGTGAGCACTGCCATGGGACAGGGTGCCGAGGCGGCACTACCCATCCTGGGCTTGTTCATGAAGAGTGTCTATGCCGATAGTCAGTTGCCTTACAACCAGTCGACTAAATTTGTCTTCCCGAAGGACTTCCGCGAGTGCGGCGACGAGTTGGGCCCCATCAGTTTTGGCGGTGGCCGTCGTAGCGGTGGCGGTGGCGACAGCGGTGGCAGTCATGACGATGTTGTAGAAGGCATCTTCGACTGACATGCTATCACTATCTTCTCTAGATAAAAGTGTTGGCACGAAAAGGCTCTTGTTCAGTGCCTTACTCACTTGTTGCCTGGCGCTGAACGTTCTGTGCCAGACGGTTGACTATGATGTCTGCATGGCTAGGGCCGGTTTGGTTGACCTGTCCACCCTGGGTCCTGGCATCAAGATTGATCTCAAGTATGCCACGACTGACAATTTCACAGGTAAAAATATGTATGGGAATTTCCTCCGAGCCTATCTTGTCAAGCCGGCTGCGCAGGCGTTGCTCAAGGCGCTCAAGCAACTTCAGTCGGTTGACCCAAATTATGGTTTCATTGTTTATGACGCTGCGCGTCCTATCAGTGTGCAGCGCACGATGTGGAACGCAGTTCGGGGCACAGCGGGTCGGCGTTACGTTGCGTCGCCCAGACGTGGCGGGCCGCACAACTATGGAGTGGCTGTTGACATCAGTCTCACCTACAAGGGCGTGCCCGTCGACATGGGTACACCGTTTGACACGTTCACTGCCGATGCTCACATCACTGCCGAGCAGTATCTGGTCAAGAAAGGACGCATCTCGCAACAAGCCATGAAGAACCGTCAGTTGTTGCGCAAGGTGCTCACTGAGAATGGCTTCCTGACTTATAGTCGTGAGTGGTGGCACTATGAATTCATGCGTGCCAGTAAAGCCCGGCGTCACTATAGTCTCCTCAATTTCTGATGGGGCTTACATAGGGTCAACATCGTAGTATAGGCGTACCGACTTCATGCGGCCGTCCAATTCCAACATCTGCTCATACAATTGCCGCAAGATGGCTTTCACCTTTGACATTGAGGCTTGGGTCTCTACCTTCATTACCACCTGGCGGATGTAGAGGTTCTGCACCCGAGCCACCATGGGACGCTCAGGTCCCAGCACACGGCTGCCGAATGTCTGCCGCAACAGTGTGGCATAGCGCACTGCCACCTCGCCCAGCAAGGCGTCATCGCGGTGCTTGAGATAGATGTTGATGAGGCGCACGAAGGGCGGATAGTGAAACCGCTCGCGTTCGGCGAGTTCGTGCCGATAGAATCCCTCGTAGTCATGCCGCTCAACAAAACCGATGACAGGGTGTATCGGGTCGCTGGTCTGCAAGATGACCTGACCTTGCTTGTGTGCACGCCCAGCTCGTCCCGCAACCTGCTCGAGCATGTCAAAGGCGCGCTCGTGTGAACGGAAGTCGGGAAAACTGATCATGGTGTCGGCATTGAGCACGCCAACGATGCTCACGCGGTCGAAGTCCAGTCCTTTGGTCACCATCTGCGTGCCCACCAAGATGTTGGTCTTGTGGACCGAGAACTCGTCGATAATTCGGTCATAACTCGACTTGCTGCGTGTGGTGTCCAGGTCCATGCGTGAGATTTTCTCATCGGGGAACACTTGATCCACCTCATCCTCGATGCGCTCGGTGCCATAGCCCACAATCTCGATGCCGGGCATCTGGCATGCTGGACAGATGTTGGGCAGGCTCAGCGTGTAGCCGCAATAGTGGCAAGTGAGCGCGTGGGTGTGTTTGTGATAGGTGAGCGACACATCGCAGTTTTCGCATTTAGGTATCCAGCCGCACTCCTTGCAGCGCACCATCGGGGCATAGCCACGGCGGTTCTGAAACAGGATGACTTGCTCGTCGGCCTTGAGCGCATGGCGGCAGTCGTCAATCAGTTCTTGCGAGAACATGCCGCGCATCTCGCGCTTGCGACGCGCCTGCTTGGTGTCAATGACCTTGACTCGAGGCATCTCGATGCCCTCGTAGCGTGTGAGCAGTTGCACCAGGCCATACTGGCCGTTCAGTGCACGATAGTATACGCCGATGTCGGGTGTCGCGCTGCCCAGCAATGTCTTGGCGCCATGCATCTGTGCCAACATGATGGCTGCGTTGCGGCCATTGTAGCGTGGTGCAGGATCTTGCTGCTTGTAACTGGTGTCGTGCTCCTCGTCGACGATGATCAGTCCCAATTGGGCATACGGGAGAAATATTGCCGAACGAACGCCAATCACCACGCATGGGTCGTTGCTGGTCAGTAGTTTGCGCCAGATGTCGACACGCTCATTGTCACTGAATTTGCTATGGTAGATGAGCAGACGGTCGCCGAAGACTGCTTTCAGACGTCGGGTCAGTTGAGTGGTCAGTGCAATTTCAGGCACCAAGTAAAGCACTTGCTTGCCCACATTGAGGGCATCCTGGATCAGATGCATGTAGATACTTGTCTTGCCACTACTGGTCACCCCATGCAGCAGGGTAATGGCCTTCTGGCGGAAGCACTCGTGTACTTCGCTGTAGGCTCGGCGTTGCTCGGCCGAGAGGGTGGGCGGGTCCGACAGTTTATTGCCCAGTACGGCAAACCGGTTGATGGCCTTCTTGTAGGTTTCGAATATGCCTCGCTGTATGGCGGCACTGAGTACGGCCTGACTCACATCAGCACGCTTGAGTAGTGTCTCCTTGCTCACTTCTTGTGGCTCATCGCGCCCCATCCAGTGCGAGAGGTCGAGATAGGCCATAAGCAGTTGCTCCTGTTTGCGGGCGCGTTTCACCATGTCGAAGAACTCGTGCATCCTGGCCTCGTTGCCGTGCTTGCAGGTGAGGCGTACGCAAGTTTCGGTCTTTGGGCGGTAGTTGTCCACGACCCGTTCGCTCACACGGATGGCCTCGCGCTCGATGAGGCGGCTCACGGTGTACTCCACATTTTTGAAACCTGTAGCACTGGCCAGTTCGGTGATTTGCAGGCGGTCGCGCTGTGAGGCAAAGTCTAGCACAACCTTCTCGCGATCGCTTAATGACCCGGGTGTCTCTTCCTCAAAGTCAGGATTGACGCTGATATAGGTCTCGCTCTCGACCTTCAGTCCGCTGGGCAGCGCGGCTTTGTAGACCTCGCCCATCGAGCACAGGTAATAGTCGGCAATCCACTCCCAGAACTTGAGTTGCGGGTGGCGCACAATGGGTGTGTCATCCAGTACGCTCATGATCTCTTTGACCTCATAGCCTTGTGGGGCGCGGTCGTGCAGCATCACCACGATGGCGGTGTAAATCTTCTTGCGCCCGAACGGCACCAGCACGCGGCTGCCCACCTGCGGCGACAGGTGTGGCGGGATGCGGTAGGTGTAGGTACCGGGTATCGACAATGGCAACAGGGCCTCGGCAAATTGCGACATCTATTTCTTACTGAATAAAGTGGATAATGAATAATAGTGGAGTCAGGCGTTCAACTCGGTCGGGCCTATCAGGCTTCTGTTGCCGACTCGTAAATTTCCAGTTCGCGCTGAGCGGTAGTCTCCCAGTTCATGTCGGGTGGCACCGCCTGCACAATGTTGCCGGTCAGCATCTCGACTGCGCGGCTCGCTATGTTCTCGACCAGGTTCTCGTCAAGGGAGAAGGCATTTTCATGGCCCACAGCTTCGGCGGTGCCCATCACGTCGGTGGCTACTACATTGGCTCCACACTGGATGGCTTCTAGGGTCACCAGCGGCAGGCCCTCCAGACGGCTGGGTAGCACCAGCACGTCGATACAGTTCATCCAATCGGGCATCTGGACGTGCGGCACATTGCCAGGCATCAGGCAGTTGATGCCCCGCTCGTGCATGAGCGTCTGCACCTGGCGGCGCAGCGGTCCATCACCCAATGCGACAAAGCGCAGTGGATGGTCGTAGTGGTAGCGTATCTCATCGAAGATGTCGTCAAGTAACGTCACATTCTTCACGGCTTCCATACGGCCAACAAAGCCGACCACTCGTTCATCATCGGCAATACCTCGCTGTGCTCGCAGTTGATGCCGTGTCGCCTCGTCGTAGCGATAGAAGTTGGCCGATGCGCCATTGTACAGGACCTTGCTCGTGAAATCATCGGTCAGCGCATGACGCGCATAGCGTTCCAAACCATGGCTCACGAAGAAGTTGCATCGGGCATGTTTCAGCAGTTCGATGGTTGTTTGGCGATAAACAGGGTCGCGTGGCGGGTCGGTATAAATGCTGGCTCCATGCCAGGTGATGAAGTGCGGCATTCCATAGCGCTCCGAGGCCATTGCTGCTGCTGTGCCGGCAATACGGTCGTGTGCACTGAGCAGATCGTAGCCGCTCAATGTGTCGGCCAAGCACGATAGCCACTGGCGGTAGGCCTTGGCGGGCTGGTGTAACAATTTGTGGCGCACTGTGTCCATCAGGTTGTGGCAGAACCAGTGCATCTGGATGTTGATGTCGTCGACAGTGACTTGGATGGGTCGTTCGGTGATGCGCTGTGTGCCGTGCAGCCAGCGGTTGAGGCCGCGGTCATAGCCCTCGATCATGTGCACGTCAATGTCGAATGGAGCGATGTCGCGCAGGTGTTTCACTCGCTGCATCACCGCATTGAACACGCCTTTCTGGTCGTGTAGCCGTCCTTCGAATATGACTGCCATCCGTTTCATTGATGCAAAGGTAATATTTTTAATCGAGAATTGAGAATCAAGAGACGATATTTTGCAGTCCTTGTCCAACAGTGGGCAACAAAAAAGGCTGAACCATGCGATTCAGCCTCGTCTTGTGGCGGAGGCAGGACTCGAACCTGCGACCTTTGGGTTATGAGCCCAACGAGCTACCACTGCTCCACTCCGCGATTTGCGAGTGCAAAAGTACTGCTTTTTGCTGGACTGACCAAATTTTACACCCAAAAAATCCTAATATTTAACAATTGGTGGAATGGGGACGGTTCTTTTTCGCCAATTGTTAAAGGAAGTGTTAAAAGTGGCGGAAAGAGAACCGTCCCCAATGCGTCAATAGAGAATTGCTGTGTTTACTTCATCGGGCAGCCAGTGGCAATCTTCTGGAAGAAGTCGTTGCCCTTGTCATCGACCAGGATGAAGGCGGGGAAGTCCTCGACTTCAATTTTCCAGATGGCTTCCATGCCCAACTCAGGATACTCGACACACTCAATGCTCTTGATGTTGTTCTGTGCCAGGATGGCTGCGGGACCACCGATAGAACCGAGGTAGAAGCCGCCATGCTTCTTGCAAGCGTCGGTCACAGCCTGGCTGCGATTGCCCTTGGCCAGCATGATCATGCTGCCGCCATGGTCTTGGAACTCATCAACGTATGGGTCCATGCGGCCGGCTGTGGTCGGCCCCATCGAGCCACATGCCATGCCAGCCGGTGTCTTGGCGGGACCGGCATAGTAGATGGGATGATCTTTGAGGTATTGTGGCATGCCTTCGCCGGCATCCAGACGTGCCTTGATCTTGGCATGAGCAATGTCACGACCCACGATGATGGTGCCGTTCAGGCTCAGGCGAGTGCTCACAGGATACTGGCTCAGAATCTTGCACACCTCGCTCATGGGTTGGTTGAGGTCAATCTTCACGGCCTCGCCCTCGCCGGCATTGCGCAGTTCCTCGGGAATCAACTCATAGGGCTTGTCATCGAGTTTCTCGATCCAGATACCATCTTTGTTAATCTTAGCCTTGATGTTGCGGTCGGCCGAACAACTGACACCCAGACCGATGGGGCAAGATGCACCATGACGGGGCAGACGAACCACGCGCACGTCGTGTGCCATGCACTTGCCGCCGAATTGTGCGCCCAGACCGATGTTGCGGGTCTCCTCAAGCAGTTGCTTCTCCAGTTCGATATCACGGAAGGCACGACCAGTCTCGTCGCCGGTTGTGGGCAGACTGTCGTAGTAGTGTGTGCTGGCCAACTTGACGGTGAGTAGGTTCTTCTCGGCACTGGTGCCGCCGATGACGATGGCGATGTGATAGGGCGGACATGCTGCCGTGCCCAGCGACTTCATCTTCTCGACCAGGAAGGGGATGAGGGTGCCAGGGTTCTGGATGCGAGCCTTGGTCTCTTGATAGAGGTAGGTCTTGTTGGCACTTCCGCCACCCTTGGTCACACACAGGAAGCGATATTCCATGCCCTCGGTGGCCTCCAGGTCAATCTGGGCAGGCAAGTTGCAACGAGTGTTCACCTCGTCAAACATGTTGAGCGGTGCATTCTGCGAGTAGCGTAGGTTCTCCTGGGTGTAGGTGTTGAACACGCCACGCGACAAGGCCTCCTCGTCACAGAATCCGGTCCACACTTGCTGACCCTTCTCGCCGTGGATGATGGCGGTACCGGTATCTTGGCACAGGGGCAATTTGCCCTTGACGCTCACCTCGGCGTTGCGCAAAAAGGTCAGAGCAACATATTTGTCATTCTCGCTAGCCTCGGGGTCGCGCAAAATCTTGGCTACCTGCTCGTTGTGAGCGCGGCGCAGCATGAACGACACGTCGCGGAATGCGTGCTGAGCCAGCAGTGTCAATGCCTCGGGTTCAACTTTCAGCATCGGCTTGCCCTCAAACTCGCCGACCGACACATAGTCCTTGGTCAACAGATAGTATTCGGTTTTGTCTTCGCCCAGTTGAAACATGGGTGCATACTTAAACTCGGGAATATTTGCCATATCGTTATATATAAAATAAGGTGTAAATAATGTTTTGACTTAAATCAGTGTGCAAAGTTACGACAAAAATCTTAATTGTTGATTCTTAATCTTTAATTAAGCTTGCCAGCGCCTGCCACAATGTGTCGTTGGGCAGGGGGGCGGTGATGTCGATTTCTTTGCCCGAGACCGGGTGAATGAACTGGATGCGATGGCTCTGCAGCGAGATGCCACCGTCAGGGTTACTGCGTTCGGCACCATACTTCAGGTCGCCCTTGATGGGGCACCCGATGGCTGCGAGTTGGCAGCGAATCTGGTGCTTGCGGCCCGTGATCAGGTCGATTTCCAGCAGGTGGTATCGGTCGGTGCTTGCCAGCAACCGGTAGTTGAGCACAGCCTTGGTGCTGCCTGGCTTCTGCGTGAGCGACGCATATGTCTTGTTGTTGCGTTCGACGCTGGTAAGCCAGTGCGTGAGTGTCCCGGCAGGTTTGGGTGGGCGGTTCTTGACAATGGCCCAGTAAGTCTTGTGCACATCACCGCGACGGAACAATTCGTTCATCCTCGACAGCCCCTTGCTGGTGCGGGCAAACACCACAATCCCCATCGTGGGGCGGTCGATGCGGTGAGTCACTCCACAGAAAACATTGCCGGGCTTGTCGTATTTCTCCTTGATCCATCGCTTCAGCGTCTCGACCATAGGCTCGTCGCCTGTGCGGTCGCCCTGCACTATCTCGCCGGCAGCCTTGTTGACGATGATGATGTGATTATCCTCGTAAATGACTTCCATAATATAATAAGGTGTAAATCGCATGCAAAATTACGACATTGTTGGCATATTTTGTCACTTTTTGGCGAGAAATATCAGAATGTGGTGAAAAATATGTTTTGCAACATGATTTGGCTTATAGCATGCCAAAAATGCAGCATTTGTATCAGATTTAACATTTCAAGTTGTCATTTTGAGAAAATTTTACTAACTTTGCCCCTTGAAAAACCGTGGAATGACCACAATGATGCTTGAAAGGCTATAGGTAATTTACTGGTATTCAGCATGATTTGATGCTCAAGTCGTGCCAGTTTATTGCCCGAATTAGTCTTTCCTCTGTTGTGAGATTTCTGCTGCAAAATTGTCGAATATAACTAACAAAAAATAATTATCTTAATTTAGTGCTTATGAGTCTCAGAAAATTACTTTTACTCATTGTAGCCTCGCTGGTGACCTTTGCCATCAACGCCCAAGTGACGGCGTCGGGTACGGTCTATGACGAGAACAATGAAGAGGTGATCGGCGCGACTGTCATTCAGAAGGGGAAACCCGCTAATGGCACATCGACCGATTTTGACGGCAAGTTCACGCTGAATGTGCCCTCAGGGTCGCACATCGTTGTCACTTACATGGGTTATGAACCCTACGAGGTGGCTGCAGGCAGTGGCTTGAAGATTACACTTAAACCAAGCAGTGACGCCAACGTCCTTGAGGAGGTCGTCGTTACCGGTTATCAGAAGGTCGACAAGCGACTCTTTACCGGTGCAACAACTGCTGTGGACGCAACCAAGGCCAAACTTGACGGTGTGGCCGACGTGAGCCGCTCGCTTGAAGGCCGTGCAGCAGGTGTGACCGTGCAGAACGTGTCAGGTACCTTCGGTACAGCCCCCAAGATCCGCGTCCGTGGTGCAACTTCTATCTATGGCGACTCCAAGCCTCTTTGGGTGGTCGACGGTGTGATTCTGTCGGACAACGTTGAGGTGAGTGCCGATGACCTGTCGTCGGGTGACGCCAACACGCTGATTGCTTCGGCTGTGGCTGGCTTGAACGCCGATGATATCGAGAGCTTCCAGATCCTGAAGGATGGTTCGGCAACTTCAATCTACGGTGCTAAGGCTAACGCTGGTGTGATTGTGATCACCACCAAGACCGGTCGCAAGGGCCACACCCAAATCAACTACACCGGTGAGTTCACCTATCGTTTGAAACCCAACTATCGCGACTTCAACATCAGCAATTCGCAGGAGCAGATGAGCATCTTCAAGGAGATGGAGCAGAAGGGTTGGTTGCAGTTCGCTTCGCTGGTCAACGGTTCGTCGACGGGTATCTACGGTCGTATGTATAACCTGATGAACCAGTACAACGCCACCAACGGTGAGTTCGGTCTGCCCAACACTCGCGCCGCCATGAACGACTATCTGCGTCAGGCCGAGTTCATGAACACCGACTGGTTCGACCTGCTGTTCAACAGCAATGTCATGCAGAACCATGCAGTGAGCATCTCGGGTGGTACCGACAAGGGCTCGTTCTACACCTCGATGTCGTTGATGAACGACCCGGGATGGTACAAGACCAGCCGTGTCGAGCGTTACACCTTCAACAGCAACGCAATCTATAACCTGACCGACAAGATCCGCATCAAGATTCTGAATAGCGACAGTTACCGCAAGCAGCGCGCTCCGGGTACACTGAGCCAGAACGTCGACGTGGTCAGTGGTGAGGTTTCGCGTAGTTTCGATATCAACCCCTACAGCTTCGCCTTGAACACCTCGCGTGCTCTTGACCCGAACCTGACCTATCGTCGTAACTACACCGACTTCAATATCTTCCGCGAGCTGGAAAACAACTACATCGACATCAACGTGCTCGATGTCAAGTTCCAGGGCGAGTTGCAAATCAAGCCCATCCAGAAGCAAGACCAGAATCTGGAGATCAACCTGCTGGCTGCTTATCGTTACACCAACGCCGAGCAGAACCACTACATCCTCGACAACAGTAACCAGGCCATGGCTTACCGTGCCGGTATCGATCCCGAGGATGCAATCGTGCGCTCAAGCAACCGTTATCTCTACACCGACCCTGACGTGCCCAACTCTCTGCCCGAGACTGTGCTGCCCAAGGGTGGTATCCTGCTGTTCAGCAAGAACTCGATGTCACAGATTGACTTCCGTGCCACTGCACAATACATGAAGAACTTCGGTGGCAAGCACCTGATGCAGATCTATGCCGGTGCCGAGTCGAGCAACGTCGAGCGTCACGCTCAGGCCTTCGAGGGCTGGGGCATCGCCTATCAGATGGGAAACCTGCCTTTCTCGGCCTACAAGTTGTTCAAGCAGATGGACGAGGAGAATGGTGCTTACTTCAGCAACAGCAATCGTCACGACCGCGCAGCTGCATTCTTTGCCAATGCTAACTATAGTTTGCTGGGTCGCTACGTGCTCAACGGAACCATTCGCTATGAGGGCTCGAACCTGATGGGTAAGACCACTCAGAACCGTTGGCTGCCCACATGGAACATTTCGGCTGCATGGAACATCTATGAGGAGCCTTTCTTCAAGGAGTGGAAGGGCAACACCATCTTGAGCTACGCCAAGCTGCGTGCATCTTACTCGCTGACCGGTGAGAGTGGCCCCCGTGGCTACGCCAATGCCGAGGCACTTTACTACCCGTTCCGCAAGTGGTCTCAGGAGCCTGAGGCTAAGGAGATGGGTCTGTCGCTCAGCGGTCTGGGCAACGAGGAGTTGACTTTCGAGAAGAAGCATGAGATTGACCTGGGTGTTGACCTCGGTTTCTATCACAACCGCATCAACCTGGTCTTCGACTGGTACAAGCGCAACAACTTTGACCTGATTGGCCGCATCACCACCCAGGCTGTGGGCGGTGTGTCGCAGAAGTGGGCTAACGTTGCCGAGATGGCTTCGCATGGTGTTGAGTTCACCATTTCGACCAAGAACTTTGAGGCCATCAAGCCGGGCGACTTCAGCTGGAGCACCGACTGGACGTTCTCATACGCCAAGACCAACATCACCAAGCTTGAGTCGCACTCTAACGTGATCAACCTGGTGCAGTCGTCGGGCTTCCCCCTGCAGGGCTATCCCCACCGTGCTGTGTTCTCGATTCCGTTCGTCGGTCTCGACTCGCATGGTCTGCCCCAAATTATCAATGAGAAGAACGAGGTCACCACTTGGGATATCAACTTCCAGGAATATCAGGCACTTGACTTCCTCAAGTATGAAGGTCCCGTCGATGCAACCATCACCGGTGGCTTTGGCAACAATTTCAGCTGGAAGGGCTTCAACCTCAACATTTTCATGACCTACTCGTTCGGCAACAAGCTGCGTCTGTCTCCCGACTTCTCGTCGAGCTACAGCGACATGGACGCTATGCCCAAGGAGTTCAAGAACCGTTGGGTCATGCCGGGTGATGAGGCTTACACCGACATTCCCGCCATCGCATCGCTGCGTCAGATTTATATCAATAACTACATTGGTTATGGCTACAATGCCTATAACTACAGTACTGCCCGCATCGCCGACGGTGGTTTCATTCGTCTGAAAGAGGTTGCTCTTACCTACAACATTCCGCAGAGTTTCTATCGTCACCTGCGTCTGTCGAGTGCGTCGGTCAAGTTGGCCGCCACCAACGTCTGTCTGCTCTATGCCGACAAGAAACTGAATGGTGCCGATCCTGAGTTCTTCAACAGTGGTGGTGTGGCTTCGCCCAACCCCAAGCAGTTCACCTTCACTCTGCGTTTTGGACTTTAATTTGTTGAACTCTCAATTCATTAAGAATATCAATATGAAAGCAAAATATTTTTCAATTGCTGCGGGTTTGTTGCTGATGGCGTTGTCATCGTGCAACGACTTCCTGGACAAGACTCCTGACACCCGCGTCTATCTGGTGAATGTCGAGCAGTTGCGTCAGCTGATGGTTGATGGTTACATGGGCACCAACATCGCCCAGACGTGTGAGCTCTCGACTGACAATGTGGTTGACAACAACGCGCCCCCAACACTGAAGACGGGTATGCGCTACAACCTCAAGGCTTATTCGTTGGCCGACGAGCAGCTCTTCTCGTGGGAGGATGTCAACAAGGCCAATGACAACGACACTCCCTCGGGTGTGTGGTCGGGTTGCTATGGCGCTATCGCCGTTTGCAACGCCGTGCTTGAGCGTGTGGCCGAGTTTGAGGCTGCTGGTGCTGATGCCAACGGCGAGCTGTCAGAAGACGACAAGGCTAAGTTGAATGCAGTCAAGGGTGAGGCTCTTGTCTCGCGTGCATTCCACCACTGGATGCTGGCACAAGTCTTCTGTATGCCTTACGGAACTGATGCTCAGAATCAGGAATATCAGGGTCTGCCTTATATCACTGAGCCCGAGACACTGGTTAACCCCCAGTATGAGCGTGGCAATCTGGCCGACTTCTATGAGAAGATTGAGAAAGACCTGCTCGAGGGTCTGCCTCTGATTAACAACTTGTATTATGAGGTGCCCAAGTACCACTTCAACAAGCAGGCTGCCAATGCGTTTGCTGCTCGTTTCTACCTGTTCGAGCGCAAGTATAACTTGGCTGTGCACTTTGCCAACGAGGCTTTCCAGGGTGCTGACCCCTCTACTCTGCTCAACGACATCTGGCGTCACGACGATTTCTACTACATCAGTGACATCGGTCGTCATGCTACTAGCATTGAGCGCCCGGGCAACTGGATGCTTGTGTCAAGTTACAGTACTTGGTGGCGTTGCTTCGTCTCTTCGGGCCGCTTTGCTTGCAACGGTGTTGCTAAGCGTGGAACCATCCAGGGTCCTGGCCCGTCTTGGGAAGATTGCAAGTATACCAACTCTCGCACCGGCGAGAAATTCTCGATGAACCCCAGTTACAACGGATTCTGCGGTACTGCAGGTGGTGCTGACTACGGTACTTACTATGCAGGCAACTGCTTCGAGCAGTTTGAGTACACCGATAAGTTGGCCGGCATTGGCTACTGCCACGAGATTCGTGCAGAGTTCACCGCCGAGGAGACTCTGTTGGTTCGTGCCGAGGCCTACATCATGATGGGTATGTTGAACGAGGGCTTTGCCGACTTGCACACTTGGGATGAGAACCATCGCAACAACCTCAACCAGACCAGTGCTTACCGTGAGTTGACGATGAGTCTGATTAATCGTTTCTACACCAACAGTATGAACGATGTTAATCTTCAGAATGAAAATGACCCGCTGAACTATAACTTCGGTATTGCTAAGCCCATCCACATCGATGAGGTCTGCGCAACTCCCAAGCACTACGACATTGACGAGACTGGCAAAGTCGTGGCCAACAGCGGACAAGTCATGGATTCATGGAAACTCACTCCCGAGAAGTTGCCTTATCTGCAGTGTGTGCAGCACTTCCGCCGTATGGAACTTGTTCACACGGGTATGCGTTGGCTTGACATCAAGCGCTTCGGCCTTGAGATTCGCCACACCGTGCGCCGTGGTGATGACACCTTCACCTACAAGCTGGAGAAGCTCGACAAGCGCTATGCTATCCAGATTCCTTATCAGACGATTGTTGCCGGTTTCGAGCCTAACAAGCGTGCTGAGTCACCTGTTGACGCTAAGGTTGAGGACACTTCGGCTTATATCGTGCCTGTTCAGGAATAATCATTGTTAATATCAAATGACTACTATGAAATCAGTTAAATTATATATTTCTGCTCTGCTCTTGTCATCAGTGGCCTTGCTGCCCATGAGTTCGTGCAGCGATGACAAGCTGGGAGACACCATCTTCCCTGAGATTACCGATGAGTTGGATCCCTCGGCCTACACCTACAAGTTCGACTTGTGGCTGCAGAAGAATTATCTTGAGCCTTATAATGTCAAGTTTAACTATAAGTTGGCCGACATTGATGCCGATATGAACTACAACTTGGTTCCTGCCGACTATGACAAGGCTGTTGACCTCGCTCTGCTGACCAAGTACTTGTGGTTTGATGTTTACGATAAGATTGCCGGTAAGGACCTGCTCAAGGAGACCTCGCCCCGCGTGCTGCAATTGGTTGGCTCGGCAGCCCTCAACCCCAACACGGGTAGTGAGACCGTCGGTCTGGCCGAGGGCGGTGTCAAGGTGACATTGTTCAATGTCAATCGACTGAATGTGTATGACTTCCAGAGATTGAATGACGGTGCACTGCACACCATGCATCACGAGTACACCCACATCCTGCACCAGAAGAAGAACTATCCCACCGAGTTCAATCGTCTGTCGGTTGGCCGTTACGATGCCAGCAACTGGTCTAGCCGTGGTGACGCTGAGGGTGGTGTGGTCAACTCTCTGGGTTTCATTACTAAGTATGCTTCGAGCGACTATCGTGAGGACTTTGCCGAGACGGTCTCATGCTATATCACAATGACCGATGCTCAGTGGAATCGTGCACTCGACCTGGCTAGTCGTGGATGGTTTAACTATGTGTCGGACACTACCGATGACTGGTTCTGCTTCTACTACTACGACAACAATCAGGCAAGCGACGATACTAAGCGCTACATCCGCGAGAGCAGCGTTGTTACCGACGAGGCCGGAAACATGTCGACTGGTGCATATCAGAAGGCTGTGACACCCTATGTCAACGACACGACTTATACTATCGAGGGTGAGATGATCATCAATCAGCTTGATGCTAATGGCTTCCGTGTGTCAACGACCAATCCGGGTCTTGTTGTCGATGCAAGTGGCAAGTTGATTCCCATCAAGGTTTATCCTGTTGAGGACGAGGACGAGATTGACGGACGTTCGATTATCCTGCAGAAGCTCAATATCGCTCGCAAGTGGCTTGCCGACGACTGGGGCATTGACCTGGATGCCATCCGTGAGGAAGTACAATGGCGTCAACGCAACTATAACATTGCTGATTTGCGAAAGCAGATTACCGATATCACCAACTGATTGTTGAACCTATTTTAGAGATATATTGACATGAAAAAGTTTCAAGTATATGGCGCGTTAATGTTGCTGGGTGCTTCGGTGATGCTTACCTCGTGCTTAAAGAACGAGGAGGAGGACATCTTCGACAAGTCGGCATCTGAGCGCCTTGACGACGCTAAAGTGTATTATTCTGACATTCTTACCGCCGAGGGCGGCAAGTGGCAGATGGAGTACTATGCCAACAGCGACGAGCATGGCTACGTCTACCTGATGACCTTTAACAAGAACGGTCAGGTGACCATTTCGGGCCAGAACGAGTACATTGGTTACGAGCTTGACCCGCTCTCGACCGGCGCCAAAGTCTATGCTAGCCAAACCTCGCTCTGGGAGGTGGTTGCAGATAACGGTCCTGTTCTGTCTTTCAACTCTTATAACCCGGTGTTCCACATTTTCGCCAGTCCTTACGACATTCCTCCCTATACCGAGAATGGCACGGATGAGAGTGGTACAGGCCACGAGGGTGACTACGAGTTTGACTTGATGAAGTATAGCAATGATACGCTCTACATCGAGGGTAAGAAGCGCGAAATCAAGATGATCATGACTCGCGTTGATGCCAATGTCGATGATCAGATCTACATGAATTATGTCACTGCTATGGCCGACTCGTTCTTCCATCCCAAGGTGCCCATGGTGTTCATGAATCTGCCGAATGACAAGCGTTATGCTATCATGAACGGATCGACACAGATTGTCACTATGTGGGATTTTGACAAAGACCGTATCTCGTATGAGACCACGCATAATGCTATTGTTAACCACGATGGCTTTGCGCTGATGAATCCCTATGATGCCGGTGGCTACACAGTTCAGCGTTTTGTGCTCGGCGACAAGGGTACACTGCGTTGCGTCGAGAATCCTGCCATCACCGTTGATGCCGGTTATCTCAACACCGATGTGATGTTCAACTACAACACTGTGCGCAAGTGTGAACTTGACACAACCAAGTATGTGCATGGCTGGACGTTGCAACCTTCGGGTTTGACGGGTGACTTTGCTGCTGCCTATCAGGCGATGATTACCGAGGTCAACAAGTCAACTCGTGCCCTGAACGAGATTTACATCGCACGTCTTGACTCGATTTCCTACAACCAGGTTGCACTGGTCAACCCCAAGGTGCCATTCTTGAGTTATGCTATGGTGGTTAAGGTGCAGATGAAGCCGGGTGCTTACACCAGCATTATTTTGCCGCTTGTGCCCACATGCGAGGGCGAGGATCAGGTTTCTATGGTGCTTGATGACGCGACAACGACTGCTGGTCGTAACCTGCTCAATGCTTTGGCATCAATTCGCGATTTCATCGCTATGATTGATGGCAAGAAGTTCACGATTACGGCCGAAAACCTGCTGTCGCCAACGACGCTGAAGTTGGCACCTTCTGGTGACGGTTCTAGCACGATGGAATTCACAGTGCGATAATCCTTTAGGCCACCTGATGCTGTGCAGCGGCATCGGGTGGCCTAAAGTAAAATAATCTTATGAGTTATAATTTCTAATTTTTTTATTAACTTTTAATTTTTAATCAGATGAAAAAGAGTTTACTTATCGCTCTTGCTGCACTGACGGCTGTATCTGCCGGTGCACAATTGCGCACTCCGAAGTTTGACGGAATGAAGTTGACTGCTGCTATGACTCAGATGATTGGTCAAGCTCAGCACAAGGTTGCTCAGCAGGCTCAGCCTGGACAGGCTGTGGTTGCCAAGGGCAAGAAGATTGGTGCTAATGCCGCTAAGTATCTGCGTCCGCAGGGCACATTCTATGTCTGCATGGATGATGCAGGTTATAGCTGGCCCATGCCCTATCTGCTGGCTAAGCCTTATCAGGATCTGACTTTCACCAATGTCTCGACGGGTTCAACCACCGGCAACACTTGGACTTATTCAATTTTCAACAATGAGACTTCGTCACGCGACACCTTGACTACTAATGAGGTGACCGACTTCACTCAGAGCTTCGGCTATGAGTTGGAGATGACTCCGCGTCTCGACTTGACCAATGGTTCTA
The DNA here is from genome assembly GCA_002396085.1 of Porphyromonadaceae bacterium UBA4262. Taxonomy (GTDB): domain Bacteria; phylum Bacteroidota; class Bacteroidia; order Bacteroidales; family Muribaculaceae; genus Sodaliphilus. Next base: position 66,306 of record DGWI01000015.1, on the reverse strand, counting down.
GCTATACTTGCACCCGTGGTGTCCGCCTTAACAATCAGACAGGCGCAATTGAGGCTGGTCCCTTCGATGGCTCGACTGCTGCTGTGATCAACTTTACTGATGCTGCCGATCCTAATACTGAGGCTGGTGCATCGTTCTTCTTGGCTAGCCCCCACTACTATGGTTCGTCTAACCGTGAGTTGACCTCGAAATTTGGCTGGACTTACTACTCAGGTGCATGTGGTCCTGACTATGATCCTGAACTTTCCGACGATGACCCTGCACAGGATCGCAATGGCTTCTGGTTCGGTCGTAACTGGAATGGTGACTTCGGTAAGACTGCTTGGAACGGTGTTGCTCTCGGTGTTGAGAAGCCCGCTCAGCCCTACATCTTGAAGCATGTTGTTGCTTGGGCTACCGCTATTAGTGGTTCTGGCGAGTTTGACCTCACTTGCCGTGTCTATCGTCTGGATGAGATGCCTGTCATGCCCGAGGATGAGCAGACTCAGATTGATCCTGCCGTGCTCGATGACGAGCACCTGATTGCTAGCGGTACTTACACCATCACCAACCAAATCCTTCGCGATGGTGATGCTATCATGACCTTTGACCTTGAGGAGTATGATCCTGAGCTCGACATGAGCTATCAGGTAACTCCCGAGATCGACTTCCCCATCCTCATTGTCATCAGTGGTTATGAGGTGGAGCAGTGCACCGGCTTCTCGTTCTTGATCACCAACGATGAGGAGGATGAGGGTTATGGTGAGACTACCTTCCAGGTGAGCATGCAGGATGACGTTATTGTCAATTGTGTTGGTCTGAACAACTTCTTCGTCAATGGCACTGGCATGCACAGTGGTCCTTCGATCTTCATGGACATTGATCTGCCCTTCCTCATCTACAACTTCGTTGATGAGACTGGCGAGTACACCTTCCCCAACGAGGGTGGCAAGTACATGTTTGCTGATCAGTATGATGGCGTATCCCTCTATGGTGTTGTTTCGGACGGCGTTACTGCTACTGCCGACCAGTTCACTGTCACCCTTGAGGATGGCAGCGACCTGCCCGACTGGCTGACCATCTCGCTGACCGATGCCACTGGCGATTATGCAGGTGCAGTTGACGCTCACGTCACTTGCGCTCCTCTGCCCGAGGGCGTTCAGGGTCGCGAGGCTAAGGTTCGCTTTGGCTTCCACGGTGCCAAGATTATCTACACCTTCAAGCAGGGTGAGGGTGGCCAGCAGATCATGATTGGCGACACCGACGGTAATGGTGTTGTTGATATCACCGATGTGAACAATGTCATCAACATGATGCTGGGCAAGGCCGCTATGGTTCCTGCTGCCGATACCGATAGTAATGGTGTTATCGATATCACCGATGTCAACAACGTCATCAACCTGATGCTGGGCAAGTAATTTCTTGCTAGAGCATAACTTAAAGGTGCGTCCCCATTAGGGGCGCACTTTTTTGTAATATAGTGCGTTTTTTTACGTTATATATTACTCTAGATGTTCTAGAATATCTAGAAGTTCTAGAATTATTGTCAATTTTTAATTATTTCAAGGTGAAGGTACTGAAATTTGGTGGAACCAGCGTGGGCTCGGTCGAGAGCCTGCTGAATGTGAAACAAATTGTGACATCGCAGTCGCAACCTGTCATAGTGGTCGTGTCGGCACTGGGTGGCGTGACCAATCAGCTCATCGAGATGACCCGTCTGGCACAGAGCGGAAGCAATAACTATGAATCCATCCTTGAGCAGGTGGCACAACGGCATCGCGATGTCATCGCAGGTGTGGTGCCACAGCCCATGCAAGGGCAATGCAATGCCATCGTCGAGCAGTTTATCGCTAATCTGCGCTCGTTCTATGGCACATTGGCATTAAATCGTGAGTTGCCCGCTGTGGATCAGCAGCGACTGGCCGATGCCATCGTGTGTCATGGCGAGGTGATGTCGAGTGCCATCGTGTCGTGCATGATTGAGGGTGCTGTGCCACACTTTGCGCCTAACTTCATCAAGACGCGTGAGTGTGACGGTAGTCATGCGCTAGAGGCCGATCTCACACGCCAACTGATTGCCAACGAGTGGCCCACGGTCGAAGGCATCCATGTGGTGCAAGGTTTCATTGCCGATGATGCCGACGAGCACTTCAAGACCAATCTGGGGCGTGGTGGCAGCGACTATACTGCTGCGCTCATTGCAGCCGCTCTGCATGCCGAGTGTCTCGAAATCTGGACCGACGTTGACGGCTTCTATGACAAGGATCCTCGCAAGCACGCTGATGCCCAACTGCTGCCCGCGATGACCTACGCCCAGGCACAGGAACTGTGTGATGCCGGTGCCAAGGTCATCTATCCGCCCACGCTGCGCCCTGTGGCCGAGTTGAGTATCCCCGTGTGGGTCAAGAACACGTTCAATCTCACCGCTCCGGGGACCTGTATCCATTAAAGAATTGAAAATTGAAAATTGAGAATGAGGAATTGAGAATTAAGAATTAAGAAGGGAGGCGAATCTTAATTATAAATTCTTAATTCTTAATTAAATAACTGAAATGTTGTACTATAACATAAAGACACCTAGCGAGGTTGTATCGCTTGAGCAGGCAGTGATCGACGGTGTGAGCGAGGATGGAGGCCTGTTTATGCCGCAAAGCATTGTGAGGTTGCCGCAGGCCTTTGTGCGCAACATGGGTCACATGACCTTGCAGGAAATTGCTTTCGCTATTGCCAATTTTGCCTTTCAGGGCGATATTGATGCCAGTGTGTTGCGCAACATTGTGCAAGACACACTCAACTTTGACATACCGTTGCATCGGGTCGATGACAACCACTATGTGCTGGAACTGTTTCATGGTCCGACGATGGCGTTTAAGGACGTGGGCACGCGTTTCATGGCGCGCCTGCTGCACTACTATCGCAGTTTGCACCACCAGTGGCCCACCATCCATGTGCTGGTGGCCACCTCGGGTGACACGGGTGCGGCCGTAGCCAACAGTTTTGTCGGAGTGCCGGGTGTTCACATCCATGTGCTCTATCCGCACGAGTCGTTGAGCTATGTGCAGGAGGCACAGTTTGCCACGCTGGGCGACAATGTCACTGCGCTGGAAGTCAATGGCTCGTTTGACGATTGCAAGCGATTGGTCAACAAGGCATTTGTTGACCCCGAACTCAATGAGGCCCTGCACATGACCAGCGCCACCAGCATCAATGTGGCCCGCATCCTGCCCCAGACGTTCTATTACTTCTACGCTATCGCCATGCTCTCAAGGCTAGGAGTGGATGTGAGCGATGTGGTGTTCTCGGTGCCCAGTGCCAACTTGGGTAACCTGACATCAGGACTGATGGCACGAGCCATGGGACTGCCGGTCAAGCGGTTTGTCAGTGTCGAGAACGAGAACAACATCTTCTACAATTACATCAAGACGGGCTACTTCATCGCCAAGCCCTCGGTGCCCAGCATTGCACCTGCACTTGACGCAGGCAACCCCACCAACATGCCACGCGTGATGGAATTGCTGGGTAACTATGCCGAGATACGCCGCATGATTCATGCCTACACCTATAACGACGAGATGATCATTGACACCATCCGCGACACTGACCGTCGGCACGGTTATCTGCTCGACCCGCACAGCGCATTCGCCTGGCAGGGATTGTGCGATGACCTGCGGCCAGGTGAGGTGGGCGTCTCATTGGCTACGGCCCATCCGGCCAAGTTTGCCGCCACGGTCGAGCACGCCACAGGACACGAGGTGGCGATGCCGCCCCAGTTGTTGCGCTATCTCAACGGCACGCGTCGTGTCACGCCCATCAACAATGGCTATACCAGTTTCAAACGCTATCTGTTGGGCTACACCAACCCTTAACCTTAACCCCTAACCCCTAACCCTTAACTCCTAAACTTGGACAACGACAAGATATTCAACCTCGATGACGAGCAGATTGTGCCAGTGCGTGGCTCACTGCTGGTCGCCAAGCCCACGGTCAATGACCCCTTCTTTCGCCGCAGTGTGGTGCTCATGGTCGATCATGACCGGCAAGGCAGCATGGGGCTTATGATCAGCAACTATCAGGGATGGACCCTCAAGCATCAGTTGGCCGACATCGACTGCGAGCGGGGCATACCCGTCTTTCTGGGTGGCCCTGTGGGCATGGAGCAACTCTTCTACCTGCACACGTTAGGTCCCGATGTGATTCCCGACTGCCTGTCGCTGGGCGGCGGGCTATATATCGGTGGCGACTTTGAATCCATGCAGGCCTATCTGCAACACCGTCGTCCTGAAGATGGCATAGACGGTTGCTTCAAGTTCTGTCTGGGTTATAGTGGCTGGGAAGCAGGGCAGTTGCAGCAGGAGATTGACCGCCACGACTGGGCGGTGATCGACACGCTCCCCCTTGAGGTGATTTTGAGCGACCGTTGGGACGACATCTGGCCTGCTGCCGTAGCGCAGTTTGGTGACCGATACCGGCTGTGGCTCAACTGGCCCCTTGACCCCTCTCTCAACTGAAAAAGCGTGAATTCGACGAAAGTGAAGTGCTGTGAACCAGTTCCTCCCCTAAGTTAGGGGAGGTGGCGCGTAGCGCCGGAGGAGTGTGTGGTTGCAGCCAGGCTGCTTGACACACGCCCCCGCCCTTCGGGCACCCCCTCTAACTTAGAGGGGGATTTGCTAACGCATTGATTTCCTGATTAAAATTTCATCGAACTCACGTTAAAAAAGACACACCCGCGTGTGTCTTTTTTCAGAAGATGAGTTGCAGCAGAGCGACATCGTGGTAGTCGCGACCACGCTTGACCCAGGCTTGCAGCAGGCCCGCCTGTGTGAAACCGAAGTGGATAAACAGGTTGAGGCAGGCTGTGTTGTCGGTGCGGATGTAGACGTAGAGTTGTCGCAAGCCGATGTGCTGCTCGGCATAGTCTCGGATGAGTTGCAGCGCCAGGCGACCATAGCCCCGCCCACGATGCTCGGGAGCAATGAACAGACCTAGTTCGGCCCGGTTGTTCAGCGGGTCGAAGTTAAAGAAGTCGACAGTGCCAATGGCGGTGCTGTCGTTAGTCTCGATGATGAGTCGCAACTGGCGTGACTTGTAGATGTCGCCTGTGTGGTTTTCAAGGTATTGCCACAGCGTCTGCCGCGAGTAGGGGGCGATGGTGTCGGTCGCGGCCCATAGGTTGGCATCGTTCTCCCAGGCGTAGAGCAAATCCAGGTCGGTGGGTTCGAGTGCGCGCAGATGCACCTTGTCATTGCTCGTCAGCGATGTCATGCCTGGCTCATTTTGGGTGAGATAATCAGTTCGTTGGCAGCCGAGAAGATGTGGAACTCCACTCCCTTGCGCGAGTTGCTCGAGATGATGTGAATGATCTCGCTGTAACTGTAGGTGGCATCGTCAATCAGCACCTGTGCAGGCCCCTCGGCAGGTATGGTCATCTTGAAGTGGTTCAACCCCGTTGCCATGGTCACGCGGGCGTGGTTGTCGCTCAGTATCACCCAGGGGGCATTGTTGGTGGGGTGGGGGCTCTTGGTGGGTAAGATGCGCTTGAATGCGCGCTTGAGCATCGCCATCGAGGCGCGCACGGCAACGCCCAGTTGCACGATGGGGTAGCCAATCCAACTGTATCGAGGATAGTGCTTGCGGTAGAAGATGAGCATGGCCTCGTAGAATACCCTGACATAGCGCATCGAGTCCTTCTTGGTGCTCTCGCCCTTGTAGTGAATAATCTCGACAGGCAGATACCAGTTGTTCATGCCGGTCTTGTACATGCGATAGCACAAGTCGATGTCCTCGCCGTACATGAAGAAGTCCTCGTCAAAGCCACCCACCTGCTGCAGCAATTGTGTGCGGCACAGCATGAACGCACCCGACAGAATGTCGACCTTGTGTGCCTCACGGTCATTGAGGTAGCGCAGGTGATACTTGGCAAAGGTGGGCGAGTTGGGGAAGAGTTTCGACAGGCCGAAGATCTTGCAGAACGACACCCACGGGGTGGTGAAGGCTCGCTTGGACTCGGGCAGGAATGTGCCATTGCCATCGACCATGCGCACGCCCACTGCACCACAGTCGCTGTGCTCGCGCATCCACGCGATGGGTCGGCACAGGCTCTCGGTCGAGATGATGGTGTCGGGATTGAGGATAAGGGTGAACTCGCCCTGTGCGGCGACAATGCCCTGATTGTTGGCACGCGCAAACCCCACATTCTTCTTGTTCTCAATGAATTTGACCCACGGGAATAGTGCCCGCGAGTGCTCGATCGAGTCGTCACCCGAGTTGTTGTCAATGACATACACCTCGGCCTGGAGGCCATTGATGGCTTCCTTGACCGAGCGCAAAGTCTGCTCCAGAAAGTACTTCACGCGATAGTTGACAATGACAATCGTTACATCAATCACAATAATAAATAACGAGAAATATTGTGGCTTATTTTCCCATGTCAAAAAAAACATATAATTTTACACCGTTTTTCAGCAATGGCTATCGGTAGCCGGTCTTCGGTAACAAGCCCCCTAGCCCCCTAAAGGGGGAACTACTGTTGTGGCTGCCACTTTGTACACCCCCCTTTAGGGGGGCTTGGGGGGCTTGTAACCGACAACCGAAAACTTAATTATTAAAAGACATGGGACTAGTAATTGGAATCGATGTGGGTGGAAGCACCACCAAGATTGTGGGATTGCGTGATGACAAGCAACTGTGTAACCCGCTGTTTATCACTGCGGCAGACCCCATTACCTCGCTCTTTGGAGCCTTTGGCAAATATATCTATGACAATGGCATCTCTCTGGGCGACATAGAGCATGTGATGATCACGGGAGTGGGCAGCAGCAGTGTTGAGACACCCATTTATGGCCTGCCTACCACCAAGGTTGATGAGTTCCAGGCCGACGGTCTGGGGGCCCGCTTTGACAGTGGGCTCGACAGGCTGATTGTCGTGTCGATGGGCACGGGCACTACGCTGGTGCGTGTCGATGATAGCGGCATCAAGCACATCGGCGGCATCTCGATGGGTGGTGGCACGCTGCGTGGCCTGTCGCACCTGATGCTGGGCACCAGCGACATTTGCGAGGTCGTTGAGATGGCATCGCAAGGCGACATCGCCAACATCAATCTACAAATCAAGGACATCAGCCAGAACGACCTTGAAGGCCTGCCCATGCATGCCACGGCATCGCTCTTCGGCAAGGTGCGCAATGCCAATGCCACTCACGAGGACATTGCACTGGGCCTCATCTGCATGGTGGTCGAGACCATCGGCTCGTGCGCAGTGTTGTCGCAGATCAATGGCGGAATACCCGACTTTGTGTGCATCGGCAACCTTGCACGGTTGCCACAATGCCGCGTCGTGTTCGGCATCATGGAAGACCTCTATGGGGTGCGCTTCCGCATCCCCGAGCACGCCGAGTATTGCACCGCCCTGGGTGCCGCGTTGGCCTATGGTGCTTGAGGCATCTCACCCTTGTCGCTTGTAACAGGTGGCAACACTCAGGCAATCAGCGAACTGAAGTAAAACTCAGTGTCAGTGATGAGATGAGAATCGCGCAACTCCATTGATGGGGTCGCGCGATTGTTTATTCTTGTTGATTTTTTTGCTCCTTGAGTCGCTTGATATAGGCCTCGCGGAAGCGGCGCAATTTCAGTTGGTGCGCCTTCTCTTTCTTGGCTAGGCGAGCCTCGCGTTCTTGAAACTGTCGGTCTAGATAATTATCGGCCATCCTTTTTCTAATTAAGAATAAAGTCAGTGGTTATCAGTTCTTAGTTGTCAGTTATCGGTTTTCAGCCTTCAGTTTTCAGCCACAACCGACGACTGACAACAACTCATTGCGTCAGAGTGTCGCTGAACGGGGTGCGGTTGATGATGGAACGACCCAACGTCAACTCGTCGGTATACTCAATCTCGTTGCCCACACTCACACCGCGTGCCAGCATGGTGACCTTGACGTCGGGGTAGGGGGCCAGGCGACGGAAGATGTAGAAGTTGGTGGTGTCGCCCTCCATGGTGGCACTCAGCGCCAGTATCACCTCCTTGATGCCTCCCTCCTTGACGCGCTGCTCCAGACTATTAATCTCGATGTCTTGCGGTCCCACGCCATCCATGGGCGAGATGAGCCCTCCCAGCACATGATACAGTCCGTGGTGCTGGTGGGTGTTCTCGATGCTCATCACGTCCTTGACGTTCTCGACCACGCAGATGGTCGATGCGTCGCGGCTGGGATTGGAGCAGATGGGGCACACGTCGGTCTCGCTGATGTTGTGGCACACCCGGCAGTAGCGTATCTCGTGCCGCAGACGGATGATCGCCTCGCCAAAGGCTGTTGCGTCTTGCTCGCTCTGCTTGAGCAGGTGCAACACCAGTCGCAGGGCGGTCTTCCGTCCTATGCCGGGCAGTGAGGCAAATTGGCTCACTGCCTGTTCGAGTAGTGATGATGCAAATTCCTGATCCATTCTATCGGTTGTCGGTTGTCGGTTTTCAGTCACAATCGATAACCGACAACTTTTTCGGTTTGCAAAGGTACAAACTAATTGACAAACGAGCGGATAAAATGTTGAATTATTTTGGGTGTTGCTTAATCATTCACAATATTTAAACAACTAAGTTTGGTCATGCGGCAGATAACTATTACCTTTGCAGTCTATTTCTGAAAAATAACATTATTAACAATAATATTTTTTATAAAAATGGCTTTTTTAACTAACGACAAACTCGTCATCGTCGGTGCTGCCGGCATGATTGGTTCAAACATGGTTCAGACCGCCCTGATGATGGGTCTGACTAACGATATCTGCCTCTATGACGTGTTCTCGCCCGAAGGTGTGGCCGAGGAGATGCGCCAGAGCGGTTTCGGTGATGTCAAGATCACTGCCACCACCGATGTGGCTGAGGCTTTCACCAATGCTAAGTACATCATCAGCAGTGGCGGTGCTCCCCGCAAGGCTGGTATGACCCGCGAGGATCTGCTCAAGGGCAACTGCGAGATCGCCGAGGGCTTGGGCAAGAACATCAAGCAATATTGCCCCGATGTGAAGCATGTGGTCATTATCTTCAACCCCGCCGACCTTACTGGTCTGGTGACGCTGCTCTACTCGGGCTTGAAACCCTCTCAGGTCACCACGCTGGCAGGTCTTGACTCGACCCGTCTGCAGAGCGCGCTGGCCAAGCACTTCGGTGTGATGCAGAGCAAGGTCACTGGTTGCACCACCTATGGTGGTCACGGCGAGCAGATGGCAGTGTTCGGTTCGCAGGTGCGCATCGATGGCACTCCGCTCTACGACCTCATCGAGCAGGGCAAGATGTCTCACGACGAGTGGGAGCAGATGAAGGTTGATGTCACCAAGGGTGGCGCCAAGATTATCGAGTTGCGCGGTCGCAGTTCGTTCCAGAGCCCGGCTTATCTGTCGGTCGAGATGATTCGCTCGGTCATGGGCGGCGAGAAGTTTGTCTGGCCTGCTGGCACATTTGTCAAGAACGAGCGTTATCAGAACATCATGATGGCAATGGACACCACGCTCAACGAGAACGGCTGCACCTTCCGCATGCCGCAGGGCACCGAGGAGGAGATGGCTAAACTCGACGCTAGCTATGAGCACCTGTGCAAGATGCGCGACGAGTTGGTCGACCTCGACATCGTTCCTCCCGTGAGCGAGTGGAGCAAGGTCAATCCCAACCTCTAATTCAAAGCGCTATTGGTTATCAGTTGTCGGATGTCGGTTATGGCTGAAAACTGAAAACTGAAAACTGAGAACCAAAAACTTCATGAAATATGACAATGTCAGTGTCGTCAGATACTGGCATTGTTGTCTATGTGGCAAAAAAATAGTACCTTTGCCGAAAATCTTGAAATACAATGAATATCCGTTACGCCGAATTTGAGATTAGCAACAGTGATGTGAGCAAGTGCCCCGACACGACATTGCCCGAGTATGCCTTTATCGGGCGGAGCAATGTGGGCAAGTCATCGCTCATCAACATGCTCACTGGCCGCAAGGGGCTTGCCAAGACCTCGCAGACGCCGGGCAAGACGCTGCTCATCAATCACTTCAAGATCAATAATGAGTGGTATATTGTTGACCTGCCAGGCTATGGCTATGCCCGCCGAGGCAAGGATCAGCGTTCGCAATTGGAGCGCATCATCCGCGGCTACATCATGACGCGGCGGCAGATGACCAATCTGTTTGTGCTGGTCGACAGCCGGCTCAAGCCACAGAAGATTGATACCGACTTCATGCAGTGGCTGGGTGAGTTTGGCATTCCATTCTCCATCGTGTTCACCAAGATAGACAAACTGGGCCGTCAGGCAGGTGCCGAGGCCGTTGAGGCCTACAAGCAAGTGTTGCTCGAGACCTGGGAAGAACTGCCACCCATCTTTGTCACCAGCAGCGAGGACGGCCGTGGCCGCGATGAACTGCTCGACTACATCGCCCAGATCAACGCCGAGATCAAGGAACAGAAGTAGGCTCCAAGCTGCCCGGCGGTGACTCGCACCCGAGGCACGCTTGCACTGACTGGAGCGATTTGTCAGGTGCTTTTATAATTATTGTGACCTTTTTGCGTTATTATCTTTTAGAACCGGGGCTCATAGTCTGGGCCTTGTGCATTCGATAATTCGTGATAAGGTAATTCGTGATGAAGTTGAAACAGCATATCTGCATCTTGCTCGTGTGCCTGATGTCGGTACTGGGCATGATGGCGCAAGTCAAAATATCGGGAAAGGTAGTCGATGATGCCGGCCACCCCATTGAGTTTGCCACAGTGCGCATCTTGGGCACCACCCTTGGTGTGAACACCAATGAGAAAGGCTTCTATGAGATGAACGTGCCCAAGAACGACACCATCATGGTCGAGTTCTCATGCTTGGGCTATAGCACCATCACTCGCCAGCTCATCAAGCCCGAGGGTTCTGTCACACTCAACCCCAAACTCTATGAGAAAACCCAGGAATTGACCGAGGTCACCGTCACTGAGTACAAGAAGCAGACCAATGCCATGCAGGGCATCGATGTGAGTCAGAGCAGCATCACGCCCAGCGCCAGCGGCAATGCTGTCGAGAATGTGCTCACCACCATGGCGGGTGTGAGCAGCAAGAACGAGATGTCATCGCAGTATATGGTGCGCGGTGGCTCGTATGACGAGAACAGCGTCTATATCAACGGTATAGAGGTCTATCGCCCGCAACTCATCAGCAGCGGGCAGCAAGAGGGATTGAGCATCATCAACGGCGACATGGTGCAGAAGGTCGAGTTCTCGACCGGCGGCTTCAATGCCGAGTATGGCGACAAGATGTCGTCGGTGCTCGACATCACCTATCGTGACCCCGAGGCTTTCGAAGGCTCAGTCTCGGCCAGCCTGCAGGGCGGCAGTCTGATGCTGGGCTATGGCACCAAGAAGTTCTCGATGATGCATGGTGCGCGCTACAAGCGCAACTCATCGCTGCTGGGCTCGTTGGAGTCGAAGGGCGAGTATGACCCACAGTACTTTGACTATCAGACCTACATGGTGCTCAAGCCCAGCGACAAGTTCCGCGTGTCGTTCTTGGGCAATGTGTCGCTCAACAACTACCGTTTTGTCCCTGTCAACCGTGAGACCAGTTTCGGCACGTCGACCAACGCCAAGTCGTTCAAGGTCTACTTCGACGGACAGGAGAAGGACAAGTTCTACACCTACTTCGGTGCCTTGTCGCTCAACTACCGCCTCAACAAGGGTAACGACTTCACGCTGCAAGCATCTGGCTACCAGACCAACGAGTTGGTGGCCTACGACATCCACGGCGAGTACTGGCTGGACGAGGCCGGCACTGGTGGCGAAGGTGGCGTGGGTGGCGAACTGGGTGTGGGCAAGTATCACGAGCATGCCCGCAACCGGCTCAAACTCAGTGTTTACGACTTGACTCTCAAGGGAAACACGGGCATCAATCACAACAATTTGAGTTACGGCATTTCAATGCGTCGCGAGACCATCTACGACCGCTCGAGCGAGTGGGAGTGGCGCGACTCGGCAGGCTACTCGTTGCCGCACATCCCGCAAGAGGTCAACGTGATCTACAATCAGACATCGAGCCACGACCTCAACACCACACGGTTTGCCTTCTTTGCCCAGGACACCTACAAGTTGATGTCATCGGCTGGCTTGTGGTCGATTAACGGCGGTGTGCGTGTCAGTTACTGGGACTTCAATAAGGAAACGCTCATCTCGCCGCGCTTCAGCATCGGCTTTGTGCCCGAGCGCAACAATCGCTTCTCGCTGCGACTGGCGGGTGGTCTCTACTATCAGGCACCGTTCTACAAGGAGTATCGCATGGAGAAAGTTGACTCTCTGGGCAACGCCTACATCGACCTGAACCGCAACATCAAGAGCCAGCGCAGCATTCATGCCATCCTGGGTGGCGACTACAGTTTCAGAGCCATCAACCGGCCGTTCAAGTTCACCACCGAAATCTACTACAAGAACTTGTCGAACATCATCCCCTACGAGGTCGACAATCTCAAGATGGTCTACAGTGGTGTGAACGAGGGCAGCGGCTATGTGGCTGGCATCGACATGAAGTTGTTCGGGCAGTTTGTTGAGGGCACCGACTCATGGCTCAGTTTCTCGCTCATGAAGACGCAGGAGACCCTCAACGGTGTCAAGGTGCCGCGCCCCACCGACCAGCGCTATAGCGTGGCATTGTTCTTCACCGACTACTTTCCCTCAGTGCCTAGGCTCAAGTTCAGCCTCAAGGGCATCATCAGCGACGGTCTGCCCACCACGGCGCCACGCATGACACGCGATGTGGCCTACTTCCGTCAGCCTGCCTACAAGCGCGTCGATGTGGGCCTGAGTTTCATGCTCGTTGGTCCCGACCACCGTCCCACTACAGGCTTCTTGAGCCACTTCAAGAGCATCTGGCTGGGAGTTGACGTGTTCAACATCTTCGACATCAGCAACGTGAGCAGTTACTACTGGGTGACCGATGTCAACGAGTTGCAGTATGCCGTGCCCAACTACCTGACGCGCCGCCAGATCAACGCCCGCCTGCAACTCAAGTTCTAAATCCAGGTTTATGGTGTAAGGGTTAGGGTTGTGGCTCTTAACCATTCTTCCCCCCAAGACCCTAACCCCAAACCTTTAACCCTAACCCCAACCCAAAAATCGATGTTGATTGCTAACTACATCATGCCGCTGTTCAGGCAGTGTGGCGACGAACGCTCGTTTGCCGGCACCGCTTTCTGCATCGATGACTACTTGATTACGGCCGGCCATGTCATCAACACTGAGGCGACCTATTATCTGCGCAACGGGCAAGACTGGCACCCCTTGCAATATGACCAATGGATACCCCGGCAGTTACCCACCACCGACAAGCGGGGCTATGACGTGGCGCTCTATCCCATACCCGGACTGAAGAGCCCGCTCTCGTTGGCCGATGCCGATACCGAGCCGCTCGACCACCTCGATGTCTTGTGTTGGCAGATGTTGCCGCAGGGGTTGCGGCAAGTGGGCACACAAAGCCTGGTGCTCAATGAGCAGGACGAGGACGGCTATCGCCGCATATCAACCGTCGACCGCATCACGCATGGTTCCAGTGGCAGTCCTGTGATGCGCGACGGCAAGGTCTATGGCATCATCACCATGGGGCGCGATCACGTCGACACCGCCGGCATGTCGCCCCTCAAGCGCAGCCTCGAGCAGAACACTTGCTGGATATTCAAAGTCAGCCACATCCGCCGCTTCCTCCCCCGCTGATTCCCAGACAAAAAGACATGAAGAACTAATTTGTAATTAAGAACTTTAGTTAATTGAGAATTTTTGTTCGTTCGAGTTTATTGTTAATTCTTGATGAACCTAGATATTCTTTGCTGGGCTTGGTGTGAAAAAACAAATATCAAGACCATCAAATTCCGTCAAAATCCATCAAATAAACTTCTGTTCTTAAAATCAAACCACGAAGTACTCTGATTTAGTTCTCTTGTTCTTATGTCTATTAAACAAACAACAAACTTGAACGAACTCAAACGAACAAAATTCTATAATTCTCTAATTCATGATAAAAAACTTGATGGACTTTGAAGGTCTTTGATGGCCTTGGTGTGAAAAATCAAACATCAAAACCATCAAATTCCGTCAAAATCCATCAAATGTGATTCTATTTTTATGTCTAGAAAAACGAGGGATTAGAGTCCGCGTGCTTTGAGCAGGGCGCTGGCATCGGGCTGTGCCATGCCGGTGAAGTCGCTGAACATCTTCATCAGGTCGTCGGTGTTGCCACGGCTTAGCACTTGGTCGCTGAAGGCTTGTCCCGTCTCGGGCAGCAGGGCACCGCGTTTGGCAAAGATATCGGCGATGTTGACAGCCAGCACCTCGGTCCACAGATAACTGTAGTAGCCGGCAGCATAGCCACCACCCCACACATGGTTGAAGTAACTAGTGTGGTAGCGAGGCGGAATCTGCGGGTTGAGCAGACCAATCTGGCGCAGCGACTCGTTCTCAAACTCGGCAGCCTGCTCGGCCGTGGGAATCTCGTTGGAACCGAGCATGTGCCATGCTAGGTCGGCGCAGGTGGCAGCCAGGTTCTCACCCAGGGCATAGGCCGACTGGAAGTTGATGCTCTTGAGCATGCGCTCCTTGAGCTCGGCGGGCATGGGCTCTCCGGTCTTGTAGTGCAGGGCATAGTGGTCGAATATCTCGGGGATCGATGCGAACGACTCATTGAACTGCGAGGGCATCTCGACGAAGTCACGTGCCACCGAGGTGCCACTCAGCGTGTAGTACTGGCAGTCAGACAGGATGCCGTGCAGTGCGTGGCCAAACTCATGGAACATCGTGGTCACCTCGTCCCAAGTGAGCAGCGATGGCTGGCCCTCGGGAGCCTTGGCACTGTTGCACACATTGTAGATGATGGGCAACTGGTTGCGCTGACGGCTCTGCTTGGCGAAGCCATCCATCCAGGCACCGCCACGCTTGGTGGGGCGGCGGAAGTAGTCGCAATAGAACAGCGCTTTGGGTTTGCCTTCCTTGTCCAGCACCTCAAACACGCGCATGTCGGCATGATAGGTGGGGATATCGGTGCGCTCCTTGAACTGCAGCCCGTAGACGCGATTGGCGGCATAGAACACGCCGTTGATGAGCACGCTGTCGATGTTGAAGTAGGGCTTGATCTCGTCGTCACTGATGTTGAGCATCTCCTTCTTCATCTTGGCTGAGTAGTAGAAGCGGTCGTAGGGCTCGAGTTTGAAGTCGGGACCTTGTGACTTCTGTGCAAACTCCTCAATGGCCTTGGTCTCGGCATCGGCCTTGGGGGTGTAGGCGGCAATCAGGTTCTTCAAGAAGGCGTAAACATTCTCGGGTGTCTTGGCCATGGTGTTCTGCAGCGAATACTCGGCATAGTTCTTGAAGCCCATCAACTCGGCCTGCTCGGCACGCAGTTTGGCAATCTGAACCACCAGCGGATAAGAGTTGTACTTGTTGGTTCCGTCGCAGCGATGCACCGATGCCTCGTAGACCTTGCGGCGCAGGTCTCGGTTCTCGAGGCTGGTCAGCAGCGGCTGTTGAGTGGTGTTGACAATGACGATAGCGTAGGGGGCTTTCTTGCCCAGGCTCTCGGCATCCTTGGCACACTGTGCCAGGTCGGCCTCGCTAAGTCCGGCCAGGTCTTCCTTCTTTTCGACCCACACCACGGCGTCGTTGGTTGCGTCGGGTACCAGGTCGCCCCACTGTTGCTGCAGGTCGGCAATCTTGAGGTTGATTTCCTTCATGCGCTCCATCTGCTCGTCGGTGAGCAAGGCACCGTTGCGCACAAACTCGTCATAGATTTCCTTGAGCAGTTTCTTGTCCTCGCCCTGCAACTTGTCGAAGTCGCGGTCATAGACTTGCTTGATGCGCTCAAACAGCGGCTTGTTGAAGGCAATCTCGTTCTCCAGGTCGGTGAGCATGGGCATCACCTTCTTCTCGGTCTCGGCTATGACTGGTGTCTTGTCGGCCTCGACCAGGGCAAAGAAGATGCGGCTCACACGGTCGAGCAGTTTACCGCTCTCGTCGTAGGCCAGGATGGTGTTTTCGAATGTTGCCGAGTCCTTGTTCTCGACAATCTGTTTGATCTCGTCGCGCTTTTGCTTGATAGCCTCCTCCAGAGCGGGCAGGTAGTCCTTCTCTTGAATCTTGCTGAAGTCGGGCGCGCCATAGGGCAGCGAACTCTCTTGCAGCAGAGGGTTCTCACGGTTGTCCTTGCATGCTGTGAGCGATGCCATGCCCGACACCAACATCACAGCCATCATTCCTAAGGTCATGAGTTTCTTGTTCATTTTATTGAGTATAATTTAAAAAGTGAATGAGTAAGGTCTTCTTTCAAGCCTACAAAGGTAGTGTTTTTTACTCAAATATGCTAATGTCGAATGAAAAATTGAGAGTTTGCTTGCAACTTTGCTGCAAAATGCCTACCTTTGTGGCAAAATGACGAAACAACCAGATTATTCATTATAAACATTCAAGAAAAATGGCAAAACCCTATGTAATTGGTATCGACATGGGCGGAACTAACACCGCCTTTGGTATCGTGGACGCGCGTGGCAATGTGATTGCCAGCGACTCTATCAAGACTGGCAAGCACAGCAACTTTGACGACTATGTGGACGAACTCTATACCGAGGTGACCCGTGTCATCGAGGCTAACGATGCTGTGGGCAAGATCAACGGCATCGGCATTGGTGCCCCCAATGGAAACTACTATACCGGCATGATTGAGGGTGCTCCCAATCTGCCCTGGCCCAGCCCCATACCGCTGGCCGAGAAGATCTCGACCAAGTTTGGCATCCCCTGTGTGGTGACCAACGACGCCAACGCAGCCGCCATCGGCGAGATGACCTACGGTGCGGCTCGCGGCATGAAAGACTTCATCATGATCACGCTGGGCACCGGCGTGGGCAGCGGCATCGTGGTCAACGGGCAGATGGTCTATGGCCATGACGGTTTTGCCGGCGAGCTGGGCCATGTGATCATGAAGCGCAACAATGGCCGCATGTGCGGCTGCGGACGTACGGGCTGCCTCGAGGCCTATTGCTCGGCCACCGGTGTGGCGCGCACGGCACGCGAGTTCCTCGAGATTCGCAACGACGAGTCCAAGCTGCGCGAGCTCAATGCCGAGGACATCACCAGCAAGGACGTGTTTGATGCGGCCATGGCGGGTGATAAGTTGGCCAAGGAGATTTTTGACTATACAGGCAAGATTCTGGGCGAGGCACTGGCCGACTTCACCGCCTTCTCGGCTCCCGAGGCATTTGTCATCTTCGGCGGATTGGCCAAGAGCGGCGACCTGATCATGAACCCCATCAAGGAGGCGTTTGACAAGAATGTGTTGCCCCTGTGGCGCGGCAAGGTCAAGATCCTCTTCAGTGAGATGAAGGAGGCCGACGCGGCCATCCTGGGCGCATCGGCACTGGGCTGGGAGGTTAAGGAGGACTAACTGCTACTGCCAGTTGGCTCTACACCGTCAAAAGGGAGGCGTTTGCCTCCTTTTTTGCAATTTTTTGACCCAGGAGTGCAGGTTATTCATGTTTTTTTTATATCTTTGCACTACATTATCAAAAGTAGGTATGGGAACGATAAATATTACACACATATTCAGTGCCACGCTGGTGCTGCTCAGCATTATTGACATCGTGGGCTCGGTGCCCATCATCCTTGACTTTAGGGCTAAGGGTAAGGAAGTCAATGCCCTCAAGGCCACCCTCTATTCGACCATCCTGATGGTGGGCTTCTACAATGGTGGCAACTGGATTCTCAACGTGTTTAACTGCAACATCCAGTCATTTGCCACGGCAGGTGGCTTTCTGCTCTTCTTGATGGCGCTGGAGATGATACTTGATGTCGAGATCTTCAAGAACAATGCTCCGTCGGGTGGGGCAACGCTGGTGCCGCTGGTGTTCCCGCTACTGGCAGGAGCTGGAGTGCTCACTACGCTCATCTCGCTCAAGGCAATGTATGACGACATCAACATCTTCATAGCCCTTGCCATCAACATGCTGTGGGTCTACATCGTTATCCGTTCGACCGACCGCGTGCAGCGTCTGCTGGGCGAGGGCGGCATCTACTTCTCACGCAAGTTCTTCGGCATCATCCTGTTGGCCATGTCGGTCAAAATGATGACAGAGAACATCGCTAAACTCTTCTGATAGTTCACCTTATTGTTTAACTATAATCACTCATACACAATGAAGAAATTATTTACTCTAGTGTTGATGATGATGGGTGCCATGACCATGATGGCGCAGTGGCAACCCAGTGACATGGAAGCGACTCGGCTCGACAAGGAGTCGGTCAGTGGTCAGGTGCAGATGAAGACTATCCGCACCGATGATGGCAAGATTATTCTTACCTGGCTCCGTTGGTCCGAGGGACTGCGTTATGATGACCCAGGTTCGGGTTACTACTTGCATCTGCAACTCTTTGATGCCAATGGCAATCCGCAGTTTGGCGACGAGGGCATCATTGTGAGTTCGCAGCAGACAGGTTCGTCAACTACCGACTACGGCCTGGCGTTGGCCGAGAATGGTGACATCATCATGGCCTATACCGACGCCCGCAGTTCGCAGACAGCCGACCGCGAGATCTGGGAGGTCTACCTCTATCGTTACGACCAGCAGGGCAACCCCGTGTGGGATGCCGACGGTGTGCGGTACTTTGCACCGACCACCGCTCAAGAGTATAACGACATGGCCCCCAACGTGTGTGTCAGTGGCGACAACATCTATGCCTGCATGGCGCACACCGAGTATACCGAAGCTGCAACTGTGTCTAACTACCAGCTGCAGTGCTTCGATGCCGATGGTGTACCCCAGTGGGATGACAACATGATTTTTGAGAACAGCATGCTCATGCTGCAGCCCTGTGTCGATGGCGATGTCTATGTGCTGTGTGACAACGTGGACAAGGGCTTGGACGCTCTGCGCCTGAATGCAGCTGGTGAGCGTGTCTGGGCCGACCCGGTCACCATCGACGAGGGGCCGCTCGCGAGCCGATTCTACTTCCCCAAGCCTGAATGTGCGGTTGATGCCGATGGTGGCCTGATGCTCACCTACCGCAAGCTGGAGTCCTTCACCGGCTACCAGGTGGTGAATCACATCACTGCCGATGGCCAGGTGCTGCCGCAGGGCGGTGTGATGTGCCATGGCAGTGTCGACGGTGATGCCACCGATGGCATTCTGGCCATGCGTGAAGACCAGACGATGGTGGCCTGGTCGCAGTCGCTGGACAATGAAAACATGTATGTCAACAAGTTCAGCATCGACGGCGACTATATGCTGCCGGGCGACTACTTCTATGGCCGGGCTCTGGACAGCGGCAGCAGCTGGGGCTACACCCCTGTCAAGGTCATCCCGCAGGAGGATGGCTGGGTCGTCCTTTATGGCAACTCCACCAGCTGGAATGGTGCCAACTTCATGGTGGTTAAGCTCGATGATGACGGCGAGACCGTGTGGAGCAAGCAAATCTGTGAGGACGACTTCAAGACCAACGGATTGTCGGTGGTCTATGACGAGAACTATGCCTATGTCTTCTACACCCAGGAAGATCAGTATGATGACAACTGGAACGTCATCCCTGGCTCAGGCGGTATGTATGTCATGTGCGTCGACATCAACCCGGGCAACACAGCCATCAATGATGTCAATGCCGCACAGGGCGGTACGCAGCAGATCTTTAACATCAAGGGTCAGCAGATTGACCGTATGCAGCCGGGTGTGAACATTGTGCGCACCACAGCTGCCGATGGCACGGTCAAGACCGTCAAGGTGGTAAGATAACCGGTTTTCACCACACAATATGGATGGCGGCAGCGTGACTAGCAACGCTGCCGTCATTTTTATTAACTTCCTAAAGTGGCTTCTTTTCAAGTAGTTAAGGTAGTAAAGGAGCCCTCAAGCACCCCTAAAGGGGGTGTACAAAGCGGCAACCACAACAGTAGTCCCCCTTTAGGGGGCTAGGGGACTCCTCAACTCCTTTAGAAACTTGAGTTTTTTAAAAACTTTTTTAGGACTTTTGTTTGCGATTAGTAAAACATTTTGTACTTTTGCCAAACGATATCTTATTGAAAACATTATTTTTGTTAAACTCTAAACCAAGACCTATGAAGAAAATCTTAACTCTACTGATTGCATGGTTTGCGCTGACAAGTGTGTGTCAGGCGCAGAATGGGCCCTTTGTCGTCGGTTATTGCGACGGCCGGGTGGTTACAGTCGGTACAGCCGACTTCTACAGCAAGGAAAAGAAAATCTGGGTTTCGGGCGCAGTCTTCATCCCTGCCGGCCAAGCCAAGACTTTGGCTGGCAACCGCATCGAGAAGATTCGTGCCGGACTGGCCAGCAAGACCAATGTCGACTCGCTGCGCGTGTGGATTCGCACCAGCCTCGACGGTGAGGATCTGGTGGCCGACACGATAACTAAGGCCACCACTCCCGCGTTGGATAAGGGCTGGAATGAGTTCACGCTCGACACCCCCTATGAGATTCCTGAGGATACCGAGGGCTTCTATCTAGGTTATTCGTTCTATCAGAAGGGTACCACCATGGCCCTGTCCATTGTGATGAATCCCCAACCCAACGGACTCTTTGTGCAGTATGGTAGCGGCGAATGGGCCGACCGCAGCGACCGCGGTGTGCTCTGCATCGAGGCCGATGTCTACGGCGACAACCTGCCCCAGCACGACCTGGCACTGCAAGGTGTGAAGGCCAGCAAGTACCTCTCGCTCAAGTCGGGCGAAATCGATGTCACGGCCACTGTGCGCAACATGGCTCTGGCCACCATCAGCGACTACAAGGCTGTGTGCCAGTTCGAGGGCTATGACGAGCCCGTTGTGGTTGACATCAACAAGCCCATTGCCTACAACGAGATCCAGGAAGTCAACTTCACGGTCAAGCCCGAGATGATCACTACCGTGCCCGATGCACCGGTCAACATGACGGTGACACTGCAAGACCTGGCCGAGGGTGAGGACATCAACATGGACAACAACACGGCTCAGACCTCGTTCCTGGTCATCGACAACGTGTTTGTGCGCAACGTGCTGGTCGAGGAGTTCACCACCGAGCGTTGTCCCAACTGCCCGCGCGTGGCTGGATGGCTGCACGAGGCGATGGACAAGCCCGAGTTTGGCGATGTCATCCTGTGGGAGCACCACAGCGGATATTATTACGATGACTTCACTAGCGACTTTGACCAGACCTACGAGTGGTTCTACAACGATGGTGGCGGCACATACGCTCCGGCACTGATGATGGACCGCTATCCTCTGCTGGCCAAGACACCGGTCGACCTTCCGGGCTCGCTGGCACAGCTCGAGGGAATGATCAGAGACCGTCAGGCCGAGCCGGCATTTGTCACCGTCGACATCAAGGCTGGATATCTGGACAATGGCCAACTCAAGGTCATCGTCACTGGCGAGCGCGCTCAGACCGCCTTCACCACCCTGCCGCCGCGCATGACGGTGTCGCTGGTCGAGGACAACATCACCACCACCTCACAGTCGGGTGCAACAGGCGCATTCACTCACCACAATGTGGGTCGTGCAGTCAATGCAGCCTGGGGCGAGGAGATTGTGTGGAATGGCAACAACTATCGCTATGAGTGCACCTTCGATGTCAACGACGCTTGGGTCAAGGATAACCTGGCTATCATCGCCTTTGTCTCGGAGTATGACTCAACCAACCCTGTGGCTTGTGGTGTGGCCAACACCAACCTGCTGCGTGCCGATCGCTTCGGTGACATCACCGAGGGCGTGACGGGCGACGTGACGGGCGACGGCAAGGTCGACATCTCTGATGTCAATGGTGTCATCAACATGATGCTGGGCAAGGCCGACGCTACCGCTATCGCCGATGTCACCGGTGATGGCCAGGTTGATATCTCGGATGTCAATGCGATCATCAACATGATGCTGGGCAAGTAAGAATCCATGCACATTGCATGATTCGCTAGATAACAATTGGGGCTGCACGGTCGAAGTGCAGCCCCAGTTTTTGTTTTGTGTCAATGCCTCATTGCAGCGGTTGAGGTGGGTAGAGGCGGTCCAGGAGATAGGGGTAACCCGGGTCGCGCTCGGCACGCTTGACATAGTCGATAAAGAATGAGTGAATCATGTAGCGTTCCTTGTAGTCGGCCATCTGCTCGTAGCGGCGGAGCAGGTCGGGATAAACATCCAGCAAGTCGCTCAACTTCTTGTGGTCGATTTTGTCAACACGCTTGGTCTCAAAGTCAATCCAGAAGTAGTCGGGCTCGGCATCCCAGGGGTCGGAACTGAAGGTGTCGGGGTCACCCAGCAGCGAGCCCAGCAGGGCCATTCCCAGGCTGGTGTGGGTGGGCACGCACTGGATGAATGCCACCTTGGCATTGAAGAAGAGTGGGGCATAGTCGTCCATCTTCTTGCAGTCGCCCTTGAACTTGTTGTCGCGCAGCCACTGTGTGTTCACTAGCCACACCGAGTCGCCGATGGCGACAGCCACGGTCTGCTTCTTGAGCATCCGCGTGACATCCTTGTCGATGGTCTCAAACTCGATGTCGTAGGGTGTCCACATGGCAATTTCGGGATTGATAATGATGGTGTCGGGCCATTGGTCCATGATAGCCTCCCACGAGTTGTAGACCCACACCGAGTCGTGCCGCGCTCGATACTCCTGCGCGCTCATGCCCATGGCTAGGGCCATGATACACAGCAGGGTAATGAAATATTTCTTCAATTCCATTGTGATATTTTTTTGCAAAGATACAAAAATCCTTGCAAACTGTGTGCCAATTCAGAAAAATGCCGTATCTTTGCACCGCTTTGGCTATTAAGCCCGCAACTTGTAGCCAGCGATTCGTATCTTATAAACTTTAAATTATAAACTCACTTTGGACCCTGACCCGTTATCGTCACTGTTGAATCTCATCTGCGCCCTCCCTGCCATGGCTGGGCAGTCACCCATCACATTTCATGCACCCACACTGGGTTCGCTCGTTGCCATCGTTGTGGCACTGGCGGGCTTGTTCATGTCGGCCTTTAACTCGGGTAGCGAGATTGCCTTTTTCTCGCTCAAGCAAGACGATGTCGACTCGATTGACGATGAGTCGGTGCGGGGTCGTGTAGAGTCGTTGCTCAAGATTCCCGAGCGTCTGCTGGCCACTATCCTGATTGGCAACAATCTGGTCAACATCATGATTATCATTGTGCTTAACTACGCGATGAATCAGATGTTTGATTTCAGCAGCCCTGTGGCTGATTTCTTGGTGCAGACCGTCATTCTCACTTTCTTGGTCCTGCTTTTTGGTGAGGTTATTCCCAAACTCTACGCCACCAGTTACAATGTCAAGTTTGCCTCCTTTGCTTCAGGCCCTATCTCTGTGATGGTCAGGATGCTATCCCCATTGTCACGGGTCATGGTCAAGAGCACACATCTGGTGAGCCGTGTCATGTCGAGTCAGGCCGAGGATCTGTCGACCGAGGATCTCACCCGCGCCCTGGAGGCGAGCGATGTCAAGAACGAGGATGAGAAGGAACTGCTCGAGGGTATTCTCACCTTCGGCAACAAGACCGTCAATGAGATCATGCGGCCCCGTGTCGACGTGGTCGACATCGACTATGACACCAAGTTTGACGACGTGGTGGCACGTGTGGTTGAGACTGGCTACTCGCGCATGCCGGTCTATAGCGAGACACCCGACAACATCAAGGGCATCCTCTATGCCAAGGACTTACTTCCCTATATCGGGAAGCGTGACAACGACTTCCGCTGGCAGAACCTGGTGCGTCAGGCCTATTTTGTGCCCGAGACCCGCATGATTGACGACCTGCTCGAAGACTTCCGCACCAAGAAGATGCACATGGCCATTATCGTCGACGAGTATGGCTGCACCCAGGGCATCGCCACACTTGAGGATGTGCTCGAGGAGATTGTTGGCGACATCGACGATGAGTATGACACCGAGGAGAGGTTCTACAACAAACTGGGTCCCAATGTCTACGCTTTCGATGGCAAGACGCTGCTCAGTGACTTCTGCCGCGTGCTCGACATCGAGGAGGATGAACTGGGTGAGCATGGCGAGGATGCCGAGACCATTGCAGGATTGTTGCTTGACATCAAGGGCGACTTTCTCAAGGAACAAGAGACCGTGGCGTTTGATCGCTTCAAGTTCACCGTCCTCAAGCTCGACCGCTACCGCATCGACCGCGTCAAGGTCGAAATCGTTGGCTAGGGCGCAATTGGTTTTCGGTTTTCAGTTTTCAGTCTTCAGTCTTTCAGCCACAACTGATAACCGGCAACTGATAACCGATGACCGAAAACTGAAAACTGAAAACAGAAAATTCACAATTATAATTGAATGATATGAAACACCTTCTTTTATCACTCGCTGTGGTGGCCCTGGCTGGCACCACCAGCGCATGGGCCTGTACCAACCTCATCGTGGGCAAGGCCGCATCGGCCGACGGATCGACCATTATCTCCTATGCCGCCGACTCTCACACCCTTTATGGCGATATGCAGTATCTGCCGGCTGCCGACCACAAGCCCGGCGAGATGCGCAAGATCTATGACTGGGACTCGGGCAAATATCTGGGTGAGATTCCCGAGGTTGCTCACACCTATGCTGTGGTGGGCAACATCAATGAGCATCAGGTGACCATCGGCGAGAGCACCTGGGGTGGTCGTCATGAGTTGGAGGACACCACGGGCATCATCGACTATGGCAGCCTCATCTACATCGGCCTGCAGCGTGCCCGCACTGCCCGCGAGGCGCTCACCATCATGACCGACCTGGTGGCCAAGTATGGCTATCGCAGCGAGGGCGAGTCGTTCTCGATTGGCGACCCCAACGAGATCTGGGTGCTCGACCTCATCGGCAAGGGCGGCAAGGAGCGCGGTGCCGTGTGGGTGGCACAGCGCATTCCCGACGATTGCATCTCGGGCCACGCCAACCAGCCCCGCATCCACACCTTCCCCTTGAAGGACAAGGCCAACTGCATCTACTCGAAGGATGTCATCTCGTTTGCCCGCAAGATGGGTTGGTTCAACGGCAAGGACGCCGAGTTTGACTTCAGCCAGACCTACTGTCCGGCTGACTTCGGCACCCTGCGCGGCTGCGATGCCCGCGTGTGGAGTTACTTCAACCGCTTCGCCACCGGCATGGACCGCTATCTGCCCTTCATCAACGGCAAGAAGGGTGCCGAGGTGATGCCCCTCTATGTCAAGCCCAACCGCAAGGTCAGCGTTCGCGACGTGCAGAACATGATGCGCGACCACTATGAGGGCACCCCCTTCGACATGACCAAGGACAAGGGATCGAAGATCCTCTATGACGTGCCCTACCGCTGGCGTCCCATGGAGTATAAAGTCGACGGCAAGGAATACTTGCATGAGCGTGCTATCGCCACGCAGCAGACGGGATGGGTCTTCGTCTCGCAGATGCGCTCATGGCTGCCCGACGCCGTGGGTGGCGTGCATTGGTTTGGCGTCGACGATGCCAACACCGCCGTGTTTGTGCCCATGTACTGTTGCATCACCGAGGTGCCCCGCAGTTATGCCCAGGGCACTGCCGACCTCTATACGCTGAACTGGGAGAGTGCCTTCTGGGTCAACAACTGGGTGGCCAACCAGGCCTACAGCCGCTACAACCAGATGATTGGCGACATACGCAAGGTGCAGAACGACATCGAGGATGCCTGGCACCGCAATCAGGCGGGCATTGAGGCACGGGCGCTGGCGCTGTACAAGCAGAACCCAGCCCAGGCCATCGAAATGCTTACCAACTACTCGTGCGACCAGGCACAGCAGGCCACGCTGCGCTATCGCCAGTTGGGTGAGTACCTGTTTGTCAAATATCTGGACGGCAACATCAAGAAGGAGAAGGACGGCCACTTTGAGCGCAACGCAGCCGGCGTGCCCGTGCAACCCACCTTCGGTGGCTACAACCAGGAGTACTTCGACGCTATCGTCAAGGATGGCGATGCCGAGCACCTGCGCGTGCTCGAGATGGAGAAGTAACTCGAGTTACAATCACCCGCGGGGCCAGAGCACAACAGTGCTCTGGCCCCGTTTCAGTTGCTCTCAGATGGCAGACCTCAGCCGCAGTTGTGGTAAAAAAGTTACGAGCTACGAGTTACGAGCTACGAGTTACAAGTTGCGCGGGAGGGGAGCCTTCGCAGTTCGGGCAGATTAGCACGAAAATCTGCCCAAATGTATTTTGTGTGATTTTTTGGTAGAATAATTTGCTCAATCGTTTTTTCTTGTTACTTTTGTAGCCATAAAGCCATTAAACTGATAACAAGAAGTCGATCATGAGAAAGTTATTATTCATTTGCGCGGCCATGCTGGGTGTGGCCGTGGCGGCTGGGTCTGCAACTGTGGTCACTGGCGACGTGACTGGCGACGGCCAGGTGGACATTGCCGATGTCAACGCGGTGATCAACGTGATGCTGGGCAAAATAGATACGAGTGACGAGTTACAAGCAGCGAGCGATGTGACTGGCGACGGCCAGGTGGACATTGCCGATGTCAACGCGGTGATCAACATTATGCTGGGCAAGGTGCAGCCTGGTGATGTGTTTACGCGCCTCGAGGCCGACATGGTGACGGTCGAGGGCGGCACATTTGACATGGGCACTGCCGATGGTGTGGCGCCCTACAGCCACGCATGGGAGCGTCCGGTGCACTCGGTCACCTTGCCTGCATTCAAGGTGTGCCGCTACGAGGTCACGCAAGACCTGTGGCAGGCTGTGATGAGCAGCAACCCTTCGGCCTTCGAGGGCGAGCGGCGTCCTGTCGAGATGGTCAGTTGGGCCGATGCTCAGGCCTTTGTCCAGAAGTTGGTCGAGAAGACCGGCAAGCCCTATCGTCTGCTCACCGAGGCCGAGTGGGAGTATGCCGCCCGAGGTGGGCTGCACCAGTCGACGGCGCTCTATGCCGGGGGCGATGATCTGACCCAAGTGGCGTGGACTGCCGCCAATGCCGGTGGCGAGACTCATGCTGTGGGCCTGTTGCAGCCCAATGCGCTGGGTCTGTATGACATGAGCGGCAATGTGCTAGAGTGGGTTCAGGACACTCATGCAGACACTTATGCCGTGTGGCCCGCCGCCAATGTATGGCAGGCCGAGGGCGGCGACCCAGTGGTGCGTGGCGGATCATGGCGCTGGGGCGGCAACTACTGCCGCAACACGTGGCGCGGCTACTTCCCCGCTGCTACAACTAATAGTTATCTGGGCTTGCGCCTGGCATGTGACATCAACCTCTAACACACTGCAATCATGAAAAAGATCATAACCCTCATCATCATGTTGGCCGCACTCACAGTGCAGGCTCAGCAAGCAATAGTCACAAGCAAGGTGTCGCGCGGCGTGATGGACATCTGCCACAACATGAGCGATAGTCGTCCGGGTGCTAAGGCACCTGCCAGTCGCACGTTCCAGGCATTGCTCACATTTGTCGACAGCAACCAGTCGCCCGACATCCTGACGGCTTACGGGTGCCGTGTCATCGACCATGTGGGACGCATCCACATCGTCGACATCCCTATCGACCGTGTGGCCGACCTGTCGCAAGACCCGCGCATAGAGCGCATCGAGGCCGAGCGCATGCCGCGCCCAGCCATGGACAGCACGCCAGGCATCATCAATGCCACTCCGGTCTATGTGGGGCAGGATCTGCCTCAGGCTTTCAAGGGGCGTGGCGTGGCTGCCGGAGTGTTCGACAGTTGCTTTGACTTTACCCATCCCGCCTTTGCAGACGCCAATGGGCAGTTGCGTGTCAAGTACTATTACGACTTCCACTGGCCCAACGCCGACGGCACACTGGGCCATGCGCTGGAGACAACCGACGAGATTGCTGCCTATGGGCACTCGCAGTACACCTATTTAGGCACTCATGGCACCCATGTGATGGGCACTATGGCCGGCTCGCCCGTGCAGGGCAAGTATCCCGGCATGGCTCCCGAGAGCGACATCTATGTGGCCGACTTCAACTCGACCCGTGACGAGTTTGAGAATCCCGACGCGTTGACCTCGGCCACTGCCGTGCTGGGCTTCAAGTACATCTTTGACCGCGCAGCGGCCGATGGGAAGCCCTGTGTCATCAACTTTAGCAGCTGCGAGAGTCTCACGCTCACCAGGCAGCGGTTGCTCGAGGGCGAGGCGTTGCTGCAGTTGGTGGGCCCGGGACGCATCATTGTGGGCGGGGCCGGCAATGAGGGCAACAGCATGTGTCGCATGGAGAAACCCGATGGCGACCGACAGGCCGGCGTGGGCATCGTCCACGGCATTGGCGGTGGTGGCACCATCGACATGGACATTGTCACCCCGGTCAACCAGCGCGTGCAGTTTGACTTCCTGGGCTATAAGTTCTCGGGCGGTGGCATCCAGGGCACGCTGGCATTTGATACCGATAGCGTCGACGCGCTGCAAGGCGACACCTGCTGGCTGGCGACAACCATCAGCCAGGGTGATGTCAAGCTGGCCATCACGCGCAGCGACATGCAAGATGAGCGTGGCACAGTCTATCACGTCGATGGCAAGATGCCCGACCTGTTCTATCTGTTGTTGTGCGGCGCGCTGTGCTCGGTCACCGGCGACGGGCCGGCATGGGCCTACAGCGACCTCTTCCTCTGCCCGATGGTCAATGTCGGCGGGTCCAGCGTCTATAACGATGCTCAGCCCGGATGCACGGTTTCGTGGCCTGCCACGCTCGATGGCATCATCAGTGTGGGTGCCACGGGCTACAAGTCGACGTTCACCAACATCGATGGCGAGACCAACGCCGACATGATTGGCTATGCTCCTAATCAGGTGGGTCAAATCACCAAATTCTCATCGCAGGGGCCCACGTTTGACGGTCGCATCAAGCCCACGGTTGTGGCACCGGGACTGAACATCAATGCGGCTTTCAACTCGTTCTCGAGCGTTGACGAGTCGCGCAAGTCGCTGGTCGACAAGGTCAATGTCGGTGGCAAGGACTTTTACTTTATGGCCCAGTCGGGCACATCGATGTCAACGCCTGTTGTGGCTGGTGCTATCGCATTGTGGCTCGAGGCCGACCCCACGCTCACGGCCGAGCGCATCGAGGAGGTGCTGGCACACACTGCCACCAAGCCCGAAGCCTCAATGACTTACCCCAACAACACTTACGGCTACGGTCAGATAGATGTCTACAAGGGTCTGCTCTACATCCTGGGCGCGATGGACAACATTCCCAATCTGTCGACGCACCAGCCACGTCAGGCCCGCATCGATGTGCGTGACAATCGGCTGCATGTCGACATGGCGGGCGATGCCGCCGGCGAGGTCACCATCTACACCCCCGATGGCCAGCGGGCACTAGCGGCAACGCTCGACCACGATGGCACGCTCGACCTCTCATCGCTCATTCCCGGCCAGCTCTATGCCGTGCAACTCAACACAGCCGACCCGATGACAACAGGCTCAACCTTGATACGCCCATAACTATAAAGATCCATCCAACCATGAAACTTAAACTCTTACCATTCATCGTTTTGGCTGGAGCCATAAGTGGCCTTGACAGCCAGGCGCAAGTTGTCATCAACGAGTTGATGCAGTCTAACATCGATTGCTTGTGGGATGACTCAGGCCAGTTTCCCGACTCGTGGGTTGAACTGTACAATGCCGGTGACCAGCGCGTCACCTTGGGCAACTACAAGTTGGGGCTGACATCTGATGTCAACCAGGCGTGGTCATTGCCCAATGCGCAGATTACCGCCCATGGTACCATCATCCTCTATTGCGACGAGGAGAACGAAGGGCGGCATGTGCCGTTCCGTCTCGATTCGGGCAAGGGCGGTTCGCTCTATCTGTTCAAGGACGGTCAGGTCATTGACCAGGTGGTGAATCTGGCCAAGCAGCCGGCACCCAACATCGCCTATGGGCGCATCACCGATGGTGCCACCGAGTGGGGCTATCAAGCTACGCCCACACCTGGTAGGACTAACTGTGGGCGATTGCTCACCTCCCTGCTGGGCAATCCGGTGTTCAGCCGTCAGGGGTGTGTGCTCTCGACCGGCGAGAACATCACGCTCACCTTGAGTCTGCCCGACGGAACGCCCGAGGGGACACAGATTCACTACACGCTGGATGGCAGTGAGCCAACGGCAGCCAGTGCGGTCTATAGCGAGCCTCTGACATTCGACACCACCACGCTGGTGCGTGCGGTCCTGATGTGCGATGGCTACCTGTCACCGCGCAGTACCACCCACTCCTACATCATGCTCGGGCGCAACCAGACGTTACCCGTGGTTTCGCTAGTCACCGACGATGCCTATATCTGGGGTGAGAGCCGTGGCATCCTGGCTGGCGGTGAGATTGAGTGGACACCTAGCGGAAACCTCAGGGTCCCCAACTTTTACTATCCCTGGCGGCGGCCGGTCAACATCGAGTATTTCCCCGAGAATGCCGCCCCCAGCGTCATCAACCAGTTGTGTGAGACGCGCGTCATGGGGCAGTCGTCGCGCTTCTTCTCGATCAAGTCGCTCGTGGTCTATGCCAACAAGCGCTTCGGCACCAAGCGCATGCGCTATGAGTTCTTCCCCCAGCAGAAACCCGGCAAGACCGAGTTTAAGTCGCTCGTGTTGCGCAACGGTGGCAACGACTTCAAGTCGCTCTATATGCGCGACGCCATCATCCAGCGCACCATGGGCATGAATGCCGATATCGACTGGCAGGCATGGCAGCCTGCCATGGTGTTTATCAACGGCAAGTACTATGGCATGCTCAACGTGCGCGAGCGCAGCAACGACCACAACATCGAGACGAACTATGGCAGCGCCGTGGCCGACAGTATCGACATGGTGGAGTATTGGGGCACCGAGATCAAGGCGGGCAATCCCCAGCATTGGGAGGACTTCAAGGCATTCTATAGCCAGGCCGGACACTCAGTTGACGAGTATGCCCAGCGCGTCGACCTGCCGGAGTTCAACAACATCATGGCCATGAACTTCTACTTCAACAACTATGACTTCCCGGGCAACAATTGCATGTGGTGGCGACCCACACAGGAGGGCGGGCGCTGGCGCATCATCGCCAAGGATTGCGACTTCGGGCTGGGCTTGGACGATATCGACTATGACTTCCCCATCTTCGAGTGGTTCTACAATCCGGGTTATGCCCTGCAGCATGGCATTAACCTGGGGGCGCAGGGCTCCAACGAGTGGGACTACACCATCATGTTCCGCAACATGATGAAAAACGATGAATACAAGCGTCAGTTCACCAACCTGATGGCCATCTACATGGGTGACTTCCTCAATGCACGCGGCGCCCATGCCGTGTGGGACCCCATGTATGTTATGGTCAAGGACGAGATTCCCTTCTATCAGGCGGCCATTCCCAACTATTGGGAGGTGAGCAACTACGCCAGTGCCATGGCCTTTGCCAATCATTGGCTCGAGGGGCGCGCCAATTTCATGTATGACCACTTGTCGCAGTTCTACAGCCTGGGGGCGCCCATTCCGCTCACCGTCAATGTCGAACTGCCTGAAGCCCAGCAACAGGTCATCAACTTGAGCATCAACGATGTGCCGCTGCGCTATCACAACTTTGACGGCAAGATGTTTGCGCATCGCAATGTGGTGGTGCGTGCTCAGACGACCAGTCTCGACATCACAGGGTGGCGTGTTGTCACAACAATGGCCAATGGACAGGTATCAACGTCCACTGTCACCGGCAGGGAATATGCCTTTGTGATGCCCGCCGAGGGCGCTGTTCAACTCAATGCCATCATCGCAGGCAATGTGACCGGCGACCTTAACCACGACGGCAAGGTCGACATTGCCGATGTCAACATCGCCATCAATGCCATGCTGGGGATTGACACACAGGTCGACGCCGATCTTACGGGCGATGGCGCAGTCGATATCGCCGATGTCAACGCAATTATTAACATACTGTTAGGTAAATAAATTTGATCATGAGAATAATACTATTATTGACGTTACTGTGGGTTAATGTGGTGGCGCATGCTGGGGCTGATTTCCAGTTGCTGAAGGGCACCGACCGTATGGAAATCTATGGCAAGCAGGGTGGGGGATTTGTCATCATCGACACCGACACGGCCGAGCCTCGTGTGTTGGCTTATTCGCCGACCGCGCAACTCGACCTGCAGTCGGGAAACCCGGGGCTGCAGTGGTGGCTGAATGCCATGCAACGCGTGGGGTCGCGCAAGGCCCCGACCACACCGCCCGACACCACCCGATTTGCCGCACGGGTCGACTCACTGTTAACAACCCTGTGGGGACAGGAGGCACCCTTCAACGCTTGGTGCCCCACTGCCGAGGGCGACATCTGCGAGGACTATTCGCCCGATGTGGCACACTGCGACGTGGGTTGTGTTGCCACCGCTGTGGCTCAGATTGTGCACTACTATCGATATCCACGGCAAGCGAGTGGCGAGTATGACTTCTTCATTGGCGACCAAGCAGCACACACGGCATTCAGTTCCACCTTTGACTGGGACAGTATGCTCGACTACTACAAGAACGGCTACAACGAGGCGCAAGGGCGTGCGGTGGCACAACTCAGTTATCATTGCGGACTCATCAGCATGATGAACTATGGAACCAATGCCAGCGGGTCGTCCAATCAGAATGCCATCTACGGGCTGGTCAATCACATGGGCTACAGCGACCAGATGCACTATGTGGTGCGCACCGACTATAGCGAGCCGCAGTGGATGGAGATGATTTACACCGAGTTGAATGCGGGGCGGCCCATCCTCTACACCGGTGTCCAGGTCGACTTTGTGCAGGGCATCGTGGGCGGCCACTCGTTCGTCATCGACGGATATGATGAGAACGGTCTGGTGCATGTCAACTGGGGCTGGCAGGGCAAGGCCAACGGATACTATGACGTGGCGCTGCTCGACCCGCTCATCTTTGAACTCAACGACTACCAGGACATGGTGCTGGGCTTCGTGCCGGCTGCGACTGTGGTCACTGGCGATGTGACGGGCGACGGCGTGGTGGACATTGCCGATGTCAACGCGGTGATCAACGTGATGCTGGGCAAGGTAGCTACGAGCGACGAGTTGCTGGCTGCGAGCGATGTGGCTGGTGACGGCCAGGTGGACATTGCCGATGTCAACGCGGTGATCAACATCATGCTGGGCAAGTGAGTTACAAGTTACGAGTTACAAGTTACTAGTTACAAGCGCACCACCTGCACCGATGGATGTGGGCTAAAATCTGCATGAGATACCAATTACTGGGGTCAGATTGCGGATTTTTTACTATTTTTGCAGGTGTCTAACGCCCCATGTCATGGGATGATGACCGATAATACTCACTAAACCAATTAAATACCAAAACCCAAAGTTCATGAAGAGAAACAAGACATCCATCATGATGGCACTTGCCGCATTGCTGATGGGAGGCCATGCAGCCGCTCAATCGTCCGACGCGCAGTTGCCCGAGTTTATTGCTAACCTTGTCTATGAGACCGACATCAACAACAGTCTGGACAACCTGCGCGGCATCTACAAGTTCAAGCCCGCCCAGACCATCCAGCTCGACACGGTCTACGTCAGCACGATGATGAACGCCAACGGCGGTGGCGTGTTCCGCAACGACTTGTTCCAGTTTATCAACTATTATGATCCGGGCAGCTATATGCCCGTGCAGTGCGCCATCTATGAGTGCTATTTTGCTGCCGATGGAACGGTGCACTGGGACCGCGACGACCTGCGATATGGTGCCGAGGTGCCCGAGGAGTTGGCTGCCGCGGGCGGTATGCTCATTGAGGACCCTGCTTCGGGCGAACTCTATGGCATCTACGAGGCCAATTATGGCTACAGCTCGATGCTGGCGCGTGTCGATATCGACAACCTGACGCGCGAGGACATCGGTGAACTGGAGCACTACTACATGTGCATCGCCTGTGACTATCAAGGCAACCTGTATGGCATCGACGACTATGGCGTGCTCTATCAAATCAACAAGCAGACGGGCGAGGAGACCGAGGTGGGCGACACCGGAGTCTGGCCCGACAATGTGGATCAGAGCATGTGCTTTGACCCGGCTACCGGTCACTTGTGGTGGGCCACGACGGTCGAGGACGAGGGTGTGCTCTATGAGGTCGATCCGGCCACTGGCACTGCCACTGTGCGTGGCAACTTCCCCTGGCAGGAACGCTTCTTCGCCCTGTCGATTGCCAAGAAGGCCGCCGCACAGGCTGCTCCGTCGGCAGTGACCAACCTTGCTGCCAATTTCGCTGAGGGAGCCAACGCGGGAACCCTCTCGTTCACGTTGCCATCGACCAGTGTCGACGGGCAGACGCTGACAGGTGACCTCAACTACTTGGTCTACGCCAATGGCGAGAAGATTGTTGAGAAGGCAGCGGCCGCAGGCAGCAATATCACCGAGTCGGTCACCGTGCCCAGCGGCAACACCCGCTTCCGCGTCTATGCCACTAACGAGGCTGGCCAGGGCGAGGATGCCACGTTGACCCTGTGGATAGGCTACGATGTGCCCGCCGCTCCGCAGAATGTGCTTCTCGACATTGATGCCGAGGGCAAGGCTACTGTCACCTGGGACGCGGTCACCACGAGCCTCAATGGCGGATACTTTGATGCCGACAACATCACCTACGAGGTGGTGTGCTATGTCGATGGCGAGGAGCAGGCTGCACCAGCCACCCTTCGTGCAATGGCCATGAGTGCCAATAGCAACGAGTTGCACAAAGACCTGAGTGCCATCACCGAGCGCAAGCCGTGTCACTTCGGCGTGAAGGCCATCAATGGCGACCAGGCCAGCGCCGAGGCGCTCTCAAACAACGCCGCAACCGGTGCCCCGCTTGAGGTCCCGTTCCGTGAGGACTTCGATGCCCAGCAGGGAGCAAGCCTCTACACGGTGCTTGACATCAACCGCGATGGCTACACCTGGCAGTGGACGGGTGAGCAGTTTGGCACTTACGTCTACAAGTACAATAGCGACGAGGATGCCGACGACTGGTTCATCACACCGCTGGTGCAGCTCGAGGCCGGTGTTGAGTACACCTTCTACTTCGACGCTCGCCCCATGGGCAGTGAATATCCCGAGACCGTGAGCGCCTTCTATGGCCAGGGCATGCACCCCGAGACCTATAGCGAACTCTTGCCTGCTACCGTCATCGAGGGCGACAACGAGTTTGCGCTCCGCTTCACCCCCGAGGTCAGTGGTGCCTATCGCATGGCTGTGCATGTTACCAGCCCGTCGACGAGCCTCAACCTGGTGCTCGACTACCTTGGTGTCAATGCCAATGGCTTTGTGGGCATCAACACAGTCGATGCCGATAATCAGAGTGCTGTGACCGAGGTTTATACCATCGACGGTCGTCGTGTGGCCGACACTACCGGTCGTCATGGCGTGTTCATCGTCCGTCAGGGCGGCAAGACCACCAAGGTTCTCAAATAATAAGCGAAAACATCCTCTTGTATCCAAGCCACGCAAGGCACAGCGCCTAGCGTGGCTTGTTGTATTATGACGGCAGTGGAAGGTTTTAAGTTGTATAAATACACGCAAACATTTTGCGATTTTCGACAATGGTGGAAAAATGAGTGGGGATGAAGCAGCGATG
The DNA here is from genome assembly GCA_002396085.1 of Porphyromonadaceae bacterium UBA4262. Classification (GTDB taxonomy): domain Bacteria; phylum Bacteroidota; class Bacteroidia; order Bacteroidales; family Muribaculaceae; genus Sodaliphilus. The sequence continues at coordinate 30,796 of DGWI01000015.1, read as the reverse complement.
CTTCATCCCCACTCATAATATGGACAATCGTCTGATTCGGAATTTGCGCCGAGCTACATGCTCGTAACTCGTAGCTCGTAGTTCGTAGCTCGTAACTAGTAGCTCGTAGCTCGTAACTCGTTTACTTCTTGATCAGGCGCAGGACGTTGTTGTTGCGGATGTTGGTGCGCTTGACCGGCTGCATTGCGCCCTTGATGCCGCGCGGCGTGCCCGCCTTGGCCTTCATGTAGCTGCGCTCGATGATGCTGCTCACGGGGGCGGTGTAGTCCATCGTGATCGTGTGGCCGCCCTCGGCGATGAGGTTGGCCTGCATGCGCACGTTGTCGCCATCGACATCGACGTGCACGGTGCCGTCGGTGACAAAGCCCTTGAGGCGCGTCTCAGCACCACCTTCGCCATAGACGGCATAGTAGGTGCCCATCGGGAAACCGTAGCCCGGATAGAGCATGCCGTTGAGGTAGTTGCCCGGTGCCCAGGGACCATTCATGGCGTCGGTGACCGTGTAGTCGCCCGGCAGCTGTGCGGCAGCATCCATGGTCTCGCCCTCGGCGGTGAGCAGCTCAAAGTTCAACAGTTCGCCCGGACCGACAATGAAGCCGTCGGCATCACCTTAAACCTTAGAGCAAATGCAATAGAGTGGCATTTTTCTCGTTTTTAAGAGAAACAATCTGACTAAAAATGAGGATAATGAACCGAATTCTGACACTCTTGGGAGCAATGATGCTCACTCTGGCCGCTGTGGCGGCACCGTTGACACTGGCTTCGCCCGATGGCCACCTGACGCTCACCATGGGCGTTGACAAGGGCCGTCCCTACTACACGCTGAGCCGCGACGGCAAGACCGTGATTGACAAGAGCCACATGGGCTTTGCGCTCACTGCCGGCGACATGTCGCAAGGCATGAAGGTGGTGCGCACCGCCCGCGACAGCCACGACGACACGTGGACCACCGTCTGGGGCGAGGACGAGACCATACGCAACCACTACAACGAGTTGGCTGTGACCCTGCAGGGCGGCAGCCGGCGCGCACAGATGGTGGTGACATTCCGCCTGTTTGACGACGGGCTGGGATTCCGCTACGAGATACCGCAGCAGCGCGCGTTGCCCGACATCACCGTCACCGACGAACTCACCGAGTTCACGCTGCCCCAGGATGTGCCCGCTTGGTCCATATCGACCAATCACACTGTCTACTACGAGGGCATCTACAAGCGCGAACTGCTCAGCCGCAAGGACACGGTCTGCACCCCGCTCACCATCGAGGCGGCACCCGACCTCTTCCTCGCCATCCATCAGGCTGCGCTCACCGACTATGCCGACCTCAACCTCACGCCACGCTCAGGCAAGGCTGGTGCGGTGACCATGCTAGCCGCCCTCACGCCGTGGCAAGACGGAACCAAGGTCAAGGCGGGCAGTCGGCTGCTTTCGCCCTGGCGCACCGTCATCGTGGGACGCAACGCTGGCGACCTCATCACCTCGCGACTGATGCTCAACCTCAACGAGCCTTGCACCTGGGACGACACCTCGTGGATTGAACCTGGGCGATACATCGGCATCTGGTGGAGCATCCACAAGAAGAAACACACCTGGGAGCAGGGACCCAACCATGGCGCCACGACCCAGAACATGAAGCGGTACATCGACTTCGCAGCACGGCACGGCTTCAGCGGCGTGCTGGCCGAGGGGTGGAACTACGGCTGGGGACAGGGCGAGGACATCGACTTCCTTACCCCCTATCCCGACTACGACCTGGAGGAGGTCACCCGCTATGCCCGCCAGCGCGGGGTGCGTGTCATCGCCCATTGCGAGACCAGCGGGCGCAGTCTGCTGCTCGAGGAGCAGATGGAGCAGGCCTTCGCCCTCTACGAGCGGCTGGGCATCAATGCTATCAAGACTGGCTATGTCGCTGTCAAACTCAGTGGACTGGAGTTGTCGCACTCGCAGTATGGTGTGCGGCACTATCGCAAGGTGCTCGAGTGCGCCGCGCGTCACCACATCATGGTCGACAACCACGAGCCCGTCATGCCCACAGGATTGCAGCGCACCCTGCCCAACCTGATGACGCAAGAGGGCGTGCGCGGTCAGGAGTACAACGCTTGGAGCCAGGACGGCGGCAACCCGCCCAGCCACACCGCCACGTTGCCCTTCACCCGCGGCCTGGCCGGACCGATGGACTTCACTCCCGCCATCTTCTACTATGGCGACGAGGTGGTGCCCGGCACGCGCCCCCAGAGCACGCTGGCCAAGCAACTGGCCGAGTTTGTGGTGCTCTACAGCCCGCTGCAGATGGCTGCCGATGCCATTGAGAACTATGAGAACCATCCCGCCCTGTCGTTCATCGAGTCGTGTCCCACCACATGGCGCAAGACCGTGGTGCCCAATGGCGAAGTGGGTCGTTACATCACCATCGCCCGTGAGGCTCGTGATGGCAGCGGCAACTGGTTCATTGGCAGTCTCACCGACGAGACCGCCCGCACGCTCAGCATCGACCTGTCGTTCTTAGAGCCGGGCAAGCGCTATCGGGCCATGATCTATGAGGACGGCCCCGGTGCCGACTATCGTGACAATCCCATGTCGCTGGCCATCCGCCAGGCCGAGGTCACCTCGGCCGACACCCTCACCCTGCGCCTGGCCCGCAGCGGCGGCGCCGCCATCCGCCTCATCCCCGTCCCCTGATCGAATCTCACGCAGATAAAAAAGAATACAACTCAATCAACTCACTCAACTCACTCAACCTCGTTAACACTCACTTCCCCACCCCTTTCCCAAAGGGGCGGGGTGAGGGGCGGGGTTTGAGAAGACAACTCAGACAGCGATTAAAAGTTGTGTGAGTTGTTTTCTTTATCTCATGCCGATTTTTGGGGTTTAGAAGACAATGCGGACAACTCATTCATGCAGACAAGTCACAACAAATTGTCCGCATGCCATTATTGTCCCCGTTGTCCATGTTGTCTTCCCCAAAAAGTTGTCCCCAAAAGTTGTCGGCAGGATGAATGTTGTTTTCATTATTAATCAGCGTTGTGTCGATAATATTCTCTGCAAAATCTGCTAGATCTGCATGAGTTAATAAAAAATGCGTTATCTGCGTGAAATAATAGTAAATTGATAACCGAAAACTGAAAACTTTTCATTAACTTTGCAAAATGAATAGGTGTGGACGTGCTCCACCGCCTCTTCCAGGCACATCCCAGAGGGGATGTGCCCCTCTCGCAAACGACTGGCCTGCAGTTATGTAACTCGTTACTTGTAGTTCGTAACTTGTAGCTCTTAGCTAGTAGCTCGTTTGCCAGAGAAACATACATAAAGTAGCGTTTTTGTTTTATCCTAATCTGAAAATCGCCAAAATTTTAGACATCTGGGAAAAAACAGTTTATAAACGCTCACACGTGCCTATACACCCCCAATAGGCGGGGTTGCAATATATGGGCATGGTGTGGGGGTACTGTTTATTAGATGTCGGGCGTTTGGCGATGCCTCAGATTGATAAAACAGGAAGTCCCACACTACTTTTTGTTTCTGTTGTTATTAACCGCCAATTTCGGGGACTTCAGTTCGGCATCCAAAAACTCACGCAGATCGACAGGAATTTCTTCACGCAGATTACGCAGATTCATTCAGATGGGATTATCTTGCTGATAGACTCACGCAGATGTTTTTTCAGGCATGCAGATCTTACAGATTCTATCAGATAGGTTTATCTCGCTGATAGGCTCTCGCCAATCATACGGATAAGATGGGCTTTAACTCATGCAATTCAAGCCGATTCTACAGGCAAACGATTCACATCCTTTTCAAGATGGGATGAAGGGCGGGAAGCATCCTGAAGGGTCGTCGCGTGCGGAGACCGAATCAGCAATGCGACGAAAGACAAGCAAACCATTGAACTCGAGAACAAATATAAAGGATATGATTATGACAACAAAACAGACAATCAGAACAATGGCCCTGCTGGCATGCTTGCTGATAGGGCTGAGTGCCTCGGCCTACGATTTTATGGTCGATGGCTTGTGCTATAATTACAACAGCGACGGCACAAGCGTTACGGTGACATATGAGCAACGAACGGGAGGATACTCTAATCTGAATGGTGCCCTCATCATCCCTGAGACAGTAACTTACAGCGGCACAACCTACTCTGTCACCACCATCGGGTTCGCTGCATTCTATGGCTGCAGCGGCTTGACCTCAGTGACCATCCCCAAATCCGTAGCCACTATCGACGATAGTAGCTTTGGTGCATTCGAGAACTGTAGCGGCCTGGAGAGCATGGTTGTTGCATCAGGCAATACAAAATATGATTCGCGCAACAATTGTAATGGCATTATTGAGACTGCTACAAACACCCTGTTTGCAGGTTGCAAAGCCACTACTATTCCCAACTCTGTCACCTCCATCGGCAAGAGGGCATTCTCCGGCTGCACTGGTCTTACCTTGGTGGCCATCCCCAACTCCGTCACCTCCATCGGTGACTACGCATTCCTTAAATGCACTGGTCTGACCTCAGTAACCATCCCCAACTCCGTCACCTCCATCGGTGACTACGCATTCCTTAAATGCACTGGTCTGACCTCAGTAACCATCCCTAACTCTGTCACCGAAATAAATGCACAAGCATTCTCTGGCTGTAGTAATTTAGCGGATATATATTCGGAGATAAGTAATCCAACAACAAGAACAACAGCGAGTAATGCCTTTCAAGGTGTTTCATACTCAACATGCAAACTACACATACCTGATGACACCAAGCACATGTATGTAGTGACAACCCCTTGGAATAACTTTGAGAACATGATTGGAACCTTCGACTACTTCGAGTTTGTTGACAAGGATGGAAATGTGGTGCCCAACGAGGCAACACTTACTTTGACCGAGGTCACAACCGAGACCGATGTCTTTACTGGCGAAGTTATTAACATCATGTACTCGCACCTGAAGTTGCGCAACAAAATTACCGATGATCTTTATCTGCGCATCAATATGGCAATCGAGCGCATCGACAATGGCTCCTATCAGATTTGCTTCCCCGTGGCCAAGAGTTACGATGACGTGACCAATATTGTCATCGAGGGCGTGCCAGTGGCAGCCAACGAGTTGAAAGACTTGCAGACCGAGTGGATTCCCACTGACGAGGGGGGCTGTGACGTGACCCTCACGGTCGAGGTGCTGAACAGGACAGGCTCGATTCATAATCCCACCTTTACCTATCTGTGCGATGGACCCACAGTAACGCTGCACTATCGCAACGGCATTACTGATCCTGTCAATGGTGACATTAACAGTGACGGGATGGTTGACATTCTTGATGTTAATGCTGTTATTAACTGTATGCTTGGGAGAAATAATTTGACAAATGCCGATGTCAACGGCGATGGCGTGGTCGACATCTTCGATGTCAACAATGTTGTGGACATTATGCTTTTTGGGAAAACCGATTCTATCCCGACTCTTGTCAGTATAAATAAAGCATTGGATGAATCTGGTGAGCCGACGTTTGATTGGAACAACGCAAAGGACTATGTAATTCTAACTGTAGGCGAGGCCGAGCGGGATGCTATGGAGGGGAAAATTGTGGCAGATTATAACATCGACTCTATGACCCGTCATCTCTATGTCTGGGAAAACACTTATGTGGACGGCGATTGCAGTGGCATTAACTCGTTTGGCCAGCTCGAAGACCACATTGCTCTGACCGTGGGCAACGTGGGATGGAGCGGCTTTGGTATGATCCAGGATGGCGGAATCGACTTCAGCATGCTCGATGACACCTACGTGCTGCACTTCGCCATGAAGGCCAAGTCCACCGACATGACCTCGCACGGCTTTGGCTTTGCGCAGGCCAAGTTCACCATCGGTCCCACGGCGTTTTTCGACGGTGCCCGCGTGCACAAGCTGCTGGGCGACATCGAGCACAACGGCGAGTGGTACTACATCGACATCCCCTTCAGCGTGCTGCGTCAGTGCGCCGACAATGGCGATGTGTTCCCCGAAGCTAAGGGCGGTGCCGCTGCCTACAACGACAACCACCTCTGGTGCCTCTCGGGCGGCGTGGCCGGTAGCGAGCTGCACATCGACAACATATTTTTTTACAAAAAGAAATACAACCAATAAATAAGAACTTCTAGAGCATATACATATGAAAAAGAAAAGATTTCTGTTGATGATGCTGCTTGCGGTGCTGTGCGCCGCCAGTGGCACGGCGCAAAAATTCCGACTAAATCGGCAAATGTTGCGCCTAGAGGGTAACTTTGTTCAAAAGGAGCCTGTTTCGAACCAGACCTTCATGTACATGGAGGACTTCTCGATCACGGCTGGCGAGACCAAGACGGTCACCGTCTACCTGCGTAGTGTTGAACCCATATGGATGCTGCAATGCTACTTCAACCTGCCCGATGGGATGACCGCCAGTGGTGCAGCGATGACTAGTTCGTTCAAGTCACTGACCAACAATGCCGATGGGTTCAGTATTCTTGATGCAACGGTTGATGGCCAATATAGAGTGGTCCTTGCTAATATGGCCAAGACCACTTCTATTCCCACAGTTGATAGTCAGAGTGTGTTCACATTCAAAGTCACTGCCGCTCCCACTATGGCGGCTGGTGAGTATGTGCTCAGCACCAGTGACTTCAAGTTCATCAGTGCAACTAGCGACGAGGGCGAGGGCTACTGGGGAACCAACACTAGTTGTAATGTCACCGTCAACGAGACGCTAGCCACGAGCATTGCCCTGAACCAACAGGCAATAACGCTGGTGCAGGGTTCATCGCAAACGCTGATCGCTACGGTGACCCCCAGTTACGCATCGCAGAATGTGTCTTGGCGGTCGAGCAACACCAGTGTCGCCACGGTCAATGCCAGTGGCAAGGTGACCGCTGTGAGTGTGGGCAATTGTACCATCACCGCTACTACAACCGACGGCACCCAACTGAGCGCTTCATGCCAAGTGAGTGTCACTCCTGTGCTTGCAACGGGTATTTCTCTCAATACCTATAATGCCACCATCTATCCTGGCGGTGAGTTGCAACTGACCGCCACGGTCACACCTAGTAACACAGCAAACAAAGTAGTGTCATGGAAGTCAAGCAACAACAATGTCGCCACAGTTAACTCAAGTGGTAAAGTCACAGCAATAGTGCCTGGAACTGCGACCATTACTGCTACAACAACAGATGGTAGCAACTTGAGTGCCAATTGTAACATTACAGTCATGCCCATTCTGGCCACTGGCTTGACATTAAACCTGAACGAAACAAACATGCGCCAAGGTGAGCACATCAAACTCACTGCAACAGTAACACCAAGCGATGCCACCGACAAAACGGTGGTGTGGAGTACTAGCAATTCAAACATCGCTACTGTGGCCACCGACGGCACAGTGACTGCTAAGAATATAGGTGATGCCACAATTACCGCTCGTACGGTCGATGGTAGCAATCTGAGTGCTACTTGCAAGATTCACGTGACCCAGCCTATGGCCACCTCGCTCACCATGGAGAAAGATGAAATGGATGTGTTTATAGGAGAGACCCGGAAGATGGTTGCTACTATTTTGCCTAGCGATGCGCTGCAAGAATTGAGTTGGTCCAGTTCACGCCCGGCGGTGGCAACCATCGATGCCACGGGCAATCTGCATGCAGTGGCCGAGGGTATGACAGTCATCGTAGCCACAACTGTTGATGGCAGTAATCTCACTGCCACTTGCATTGTGACTGTCAAGCCCTGTGTGGCTACAGGCATCACGCTGAACAAGTCGAAGTTGACCCTCGCCAAGACCGAGAGCGAGACACTGATTGCCAATGTCCAGCCCGACAACACTACCAACAAGGCAGTGACATGGAAGTCAAGCAACAACAATATTGCCACAGTCGATGCAACAGGCAAGGTGACTGCTGTGGCACAAGGCGCTGCGACCATCACCGCCACCACAGCCGATGGGTCAAATCTGAGCGCATCTTGTCAAGTTACCGTGCTGGAGGCATGGGTGAGCCAGATTGTCTTGGACAAGAGTGAAATGGAGGTCTATGTGGAGATGACCGACACTATCCATGCGACGGTGATGCCCGCCGAGGCCACCATACAGTCGTTGGTATGGACTAGCAGCAACGAGAGTGTTGCCACTGTCGATGCCGAGGGTGTGGTGACGGCAGTGAGCGTGGGTAACGCCATCATCACCGCCACGGCAACCGACGGCAGCGGCGTCACCGCCACCTGCCGTGTGACAGTACCCGCAGCCGATGGCAACTACCTGAGTGCTGAGTCATTCACCATCGTGCGTGGCAACGAGGTCATTGTGCCCATCGCCATGACAAATTCCAGCAAGATTACTGCCATGCAGTGCGAACTTCGCCTGACGGGCGGCATCGAGGTGGCTGACGACGAGTATGGCGACCCGGACATCTACCTTAGCGACCGTGCGGTCGACCACGAGTTGACGTGCACGCAGCGTCAGGACTTCATGCAGATTTTGGCGGCCTCAATCACCAGTGCGCCGTTCAAGAGCAACATGGGCACCTTGTACTATATCCACCTTAAGGCTGACAAGAACCTGGAGGAGGGCACCTACATGATGGCACTGCGCAACATCACTCTGTCGACCATCGACGGACAGCGCATCAAGCCCAATGATGTTGAGGTAACCATCGGTATTCAGCCCTATATGCTGGGTGATGCCAATGGTGACACCCATGTCGATGTGGCCGACTTCTTGACCACAGCCAACTATATCCTCTACAAGGATCCGTTCCCGTTCTACTTCCGTGCTGCCGACGTGGATGCCAATGGTACCGTTGATGCCAACGACTTGACGGGCATCACCAACATTGGTCTGGGTAAGGCCAGTGGCACAGTGAATATGCCTGTCGCCGACCGAGCCGCCCGAGCACCGCGTGCAGCCGTGCAGAGCAGCGACCGCCTCTTTATCGAGAACTTCGACCTTGCTGCCGGACAGACCAAGACGGTGCAGATGATGTTGAACAACGAGCAGACCTATGCTGGTATGCAGTGCGACTTGACACTGCCCACAGGGCTGACGTTGACCAAGTTGGAGAAGGGTACACGCTGCCGCAACCACACGTTGACCACCAACACACTGGACGATGGCAGCACACGCGTGTGGATCAGTTCGATGTCGTCGCGTACCATCAGCGGCACCAGTGGTGCATTGCTCACGGTGACAGTCAAGGCAACGAGCGACTTCAGCGGCACGCACCAACTGTGGCTGCGCAACATCGTGGGCGCTCATGAGACCAACGATGCCAGCGGCGAGCGAGTGGAGCTGATCGACAACAAGACCAGCATCAACCCCGGTGACCAAGTTGTTGGCGACGTGAATGCTGACGGCAAGGTGGATATCGCAGATGTCAATGCCGTGATCAATGTCATGCTGGGCAAGTTGCTGGCCAGTGACTTCCCCGGTAATGCCGATGTGACAGGCGATGGCAAGGTCGACATCGCCGATGTCAACACCGCCATCAACCTCATGCTCGGCAAGTAGCAAGAATACATTTTTGGAGGAATCGCAGGGCGAGTGCTGGCCACCAAGTGGCTGGCACTCGCTTTCTTCTTGCTTTAAAAAACTGAGAACCGATAACCGAAAACTGAAAACTTTTCACTTACGTTGGCTGCGCCCAAGTTACTCTGGTCTCGGAAATGGCAAAATTTTTATTTTGCCATTTCGCTCGACTTTTCGTAACTTTGCAGCATCAATAATAGTCCGTTTAACATTTAGACCTAAAGATATATGGCAAAAAGACAATTGAATAGGCGGCAGTTCCTGCGTGCGCTGGGACTGGGAGGCGCCATGGTGGCATTCAACCCGATGGGCGCGTTGGCGCAAGATGACAAGACCAAGGCTCCTGCCAGCACGGCAGGCAACATGATGACCTATCGTGTGCAGAATGGCTCGGGCGAGAAAATCTCGCTGCTGGGCTTCGGCATGATGCGCTTGCCGCGCGACAACCAGGAGTTGGTCAACCAGCTGGTGGACTATGCGCTGGCACATGGCGTGAACTACTTTGACACAGCACCCATCTATGGCCGCGGGCTCAACGAGGGCATCACGGGCACGGCACTGAGCCGCCACCCGCGCGACAGCTACTACGTCGCCACCAAGATGTCGAACTATCGTCCCGAGACATGGCCGCTGGAGGAGTCCAAGAAGATGTACTACAACTCATTCAAGCAGTTGCAGACCGACTACATCGATTACTATCTGCTGCACGGCATCGGGCAGAGTGGCATGAAGGACTTCAACCCGCGCTTTATCGACAACGGGTTGCTCGACTTCTTGCTCGAGGAGCGCAAGGCCGGTCGCATACGCCACCTGGGGTTCTCCTATCACGGCAATGTCGAGGTCTTCGACTGGCTCATCGACCACAATGACAAGTATCACTGGGACTTCGTGCAGATACAGATGAACTTCCTCGACTGGCGTCATGCCTCGCTCAGTGGTGAGAAGGATGCCGACGCCGATGCCGAGTACCTATACAACAAATTGGCGAAGAACGACATTCAGGCTGTGATCATGGAGCCGTATCGTGGAGGCGCGCTGGGCAAGATGAGCGAGGGACACGCCGACGCGCTCAAGCAGCTGCGCCCCGACGACACCATCGCCCGCTGGGCCTTCCGTTGGGTGGGCAGCAAACCGGGGGTGCTCACCGTGCTCAGTGGCATGAATGTGATGGAACACTTGGTCGAGAACTGCGAGACCTACTCGCCGCTGGACAACTGCACCGAGGCCGAGAACGACCTGCTCGAGAAGATTGCCGACAGCATCAGTGGTATCCCCGTCATCCCCTGCACCACATGTGCCTACTGCATGCCTTGCCCCTACGGCGTGGACATCCCCGGCAACTTCACGGTCTACAACGATGCCATGCACAGTGGCATTCTGCCGCTGCCCACCAAGTCCGATCCCGACTACGACAAGCGGCATGAGGCCTTTGTCAACGCCTACTTTGCCGGAGTGCCAGCCGACAAACGCGCCACGCAGTGCATCGACTGTGGCCACTGTCTACCGCTGTGCCCGCAGCAGATACGCATCCCCAGCCAGATGGGTCGCATCACGCAGATCTTGCGCAAGCGATAGGGAATAATTTAGAATTTATAATTAAGAATTAATAATTTAGAATTAAGACAGCTCAGTGCGCTGGTAGAGAGTTGATTAGCACCTTCTCAATTCTCAATTCACAATTCTCAATTCACTATTAAGCATTGAAGTACTTAGTAGCATTCATTCTGGCTCTGATAGCCATGTCATCTCAGGCCAAGCAAGTGTATCAGATTTATCCCATCCCGCAGGAGCAACACGCCGGGGTGGGGCAGGCGGCGTTCTCGTCGCAAGTCAACATTGTGGCTGAGCCGGGCATTGATGCCGTTACCATCGATCGTGCTCGTCAGGTGCTTGCCGATCATGGGCTCGCTGCCGTAGTGACGGCAAAAGTCAGTAGCAAAGGCTCAAACTTGCTGCTGGGAGTCAACGGATCGAAGGGAGTGACCGACCAGCGTGTCACCGCGCTCCGCCTTGACCGAGGGTTGTTCACACTGGCTAAGTATGACCGCCACATCCTGAGCCTCACTGCCGACAAGGCAGGTAGTGCCCAGGTGGTCATCCTGGGCGAGAATACCGATGCCGTGTTTTGCGGCCTGGCATCGCTCGAGCAGATGTTGGACGGTGGGCACACGGGCATGCCCTGTGTCACAATCCATGACTGGGCCGATGTGCAGAACCGTGGCATCATCGAGGGTTACTATGGGGTGCCCTACAGTGCCGAGGTGACCAAGGACTTGTTCCGCTTCATGGCGCGCTACAAGATGAACACCTATATGTACGGTGCCAAGAGCGATGAGTATCACTCGCGCTACTGGAGCGAGCCTTACCCCACCAGCATCACGCCCGAGCAGAAGCACATCGGCTATCTGTCGCAGGACATGATGCGCGACATCACCGCCACGGCCCATGCCTGTAAGGTCAACTTCATCTGGGCCATCCATCCGGGGCAGGCCTTTGCCGACGCGAAGAACCCTGGGGTGATCGACCAGATTATGCGCAAGTTCGAGAGCATGTACGGGTTGGGTGTGCGTCAGTTCGGCGTGTTTGTCGACGATGTGGGCGTGCCGTCCGACCCGGCGGTGATGCGCCTGTGTGCCGACAACCTCACCACCCTGCAGCAGCGTGTCGATGCACGCTGGAACAGCGCGGGCGCGTCGCCTGCCGATGCGGTCGGGCCCTTGTGCTATGTGCCGCAACTCTATGCCTACGGTTGGGTGTCGCTCGACCGTGGGCAGCAGTTCTACGAGTCGCTGCGCCCCACACCGAGCAAGGTCAATGTCTTCATCACCGGGCGCAACGTGTGGTCGGTGCCCAACAATCACGACCTCTCGCTCGTGCAGGGTTGGATGGGGCGCGAGGTGAGTTGGTGGTGGAACTACCTGTGCAACGACAACGATGTGACCAAACTCTTTGTCGCCGACATGTACACCAACTTCCGCGACGAGACCCATATCATCAACACCGACCGCTTGCCGGCCATGTTGCATGGCACCAACACCGTCATTGTCAACCCCATGCAGCAGGGCGAGTTGTCCAAGATTGGACTGTTCAGCGTGGCCGACTGCACCTGGAACACCGATGCGTTCAACAACGAGCGCAGTTGGGAGGCATCGATTGGGGCTGTGTTGAGCCCCAGGTATGCTAAGGCCTTCCGCACCGTGGCACCTCACTTGCGCTACTACGATAACGATGCGCTCGACTACTATGTGGTGCGCTACTGGCAGTCGGTCGAGCGAGGCAGCCCGACGCCCGGTTTGCTCATCGACCTGCTCAGCGAAGTGCATGTTTCCTGCTTGACGCTCAAGGAGATGCACAATTCGCCAGTCGACAGCGATCGTCTGTTCTACGACGACCTGCGACCCTGGCTGCTGCGGCTCGAGGCGATGACTGCCGAGGCCGTCGGCTTGCTGCGAGGCGAGAACCCGCCAGCCGTCGACTACGACAACAATCCCGCCTTCCAGTTCGAGATTCTGGGCGGCATGGGCGAGCACATCACCCTCGCCACCCGCACCGCCCAGCCCTCGGCCACCGCCCTCGCCCCCTTCATCGCCCGCCTCCGCCACTAGCCCGAACGGCAAAAACTAGAAATTGCACAAATTTTTGTGCAATTTCTTTGTTTCTCTGCACATTTTTTTGTGCAATTAAAGAATTTAAGGAATAAATAGTAACTGCACGAGTGGGGAATTTATAAAACTCAAATAGCACGAAATAGTAAATTCCTTAATTCTTACAATTCTTGATAAAAAATTAAGGGAACTATATACCTGTTGTCCCCAGTAGATAAAATAGGTTTGTTAACCGCATAGAGTATCGTCGCCGGAGGCGACAAGTAACCGAGGGTGTCACCACGTTCCACCCCCGGTTATTCAAATCAATCGCTTTCAGCGATATTACAGTATTCGGGGACAACTGGCATGTAGTTGCAAATGTTTTTGATAATTTGTGAAGATTCGTGTATTTAATAGAATCTCACGCTATTTGTGATGATGGGGTGTGTTTTTGGGGAGAAAAGGTGTCGAGAAAACTAAAAACTGACAACTGATGACCGATAACTGAAAACTTTGTTGTACCTTTGTACCTTGAAATAAAATTTTCTATAAAAAGTGGAAACTAGATATATCTTCGTCACAGGCGGTGTGGTGTCCTCGTTGGGCAAGGGCATCATCTCGTCGTCAATTGCGCGACTGCTGCTTTCGCGCGGATTTAACGTCACTATCCAGAAGTTTGACCCGTACATCAACATCGACCCCGGTACGCTCAACCCCTATGAGCACGGCGAGTGCTATGTCACCGTCGATGGCCATGAGGCCGACTTGGACTTGGGTCACTACGAGCGCTTCACCAACATCAAGACGACGCGCGCCAACAACATCACCACTGGTCGTGTCTATCAGAGTGTCATCGACAAGGAGCGTCGTGGCGACTATCTGGGCAAGACGGTTCAGATCATCCCTCACATCACCGACGAGATCAAGCGTTGTGTCAAGTTGCTGGGCAACAAGGGCGACTACGACTTTGTCATCACCGAGATTGGTGGCACGGTGGGCGACATCGAGTCGCTGCCCTTCCTGGAGGCTGTGCGACAACTCAAGTGGGAACTGGGCAACAAGTGCATCTGCGTGCATCTGACCTATGTCCCCTACATCAAGGCTGCCAAGGAGTTGAAGACCAAGCCTACACAGCACTCGGTCAAGATGCTGCAACAAGAAGGTATCCAGCCCGACATCCTGGTGTTGCGCACCGAGCATGACATCCCCGCCGCCATGCGCCGCAAGGTGGCTCAGTTCTGCAACGTCAGCCCCGATGCCGTCATCCAGAGCATCGATGCGCCCACCATCTACGAGGTGCCCCTGATGATGCACGACCAGCACCTGGACGAGATTATTCTGGACAAGACCAATACGCCCTACAGCGGTGAGCCCGACTTGAAGACCTGGAAGCAATTCCTCAACAAACTCAACGAGGCCACCGAGGAGGTGCGCATCGGCTTGGTGGGCAAGTATGTGTCGCTGCAGGATGCCTACAAGAGCATCGACGAGGCGCTGTTCCAGGCTGCGACCTACAACGACCACAAGGTCAAGATTGACTACATCAACAGTGAATATCTGACCGATGCCAATGTTGAGGAGCAGTTGGCTGGGCATGACGGCATCATCGTCGCACCGGGCTTTGGGCAGCGTGGCACCGAGGGCAAGTATGTGGCACTGAAGTGGTGCCGCGAGCACGATGTGCCCACCTTCGGCATCTGCCTGGGCATGCAGTGCATGGTCATCGAGTATGCCCGCAACGTGCTGGGCATGGCCGATGCCAACAGTGTGGAACTTGATCCGAACACCAAGCACAATGTCATCGACCTGATGGAGGAGCAGAAGAGCATCACCAACCTGGGTGGCACAATGCGCTTGGGTGCCTACGCTTGCCGCTTGCAGGCTGGCACGAAAGTTGCAAAGGCATACGGTAAACTCGACATCGAGGAGCGTCATCGTCACCGCTTTGAGTTCAACGAGGAGTTCCGTCAGCAGTTTGAGCAGGCGGGCATGAAGTGTGTGGGCGAGAATCCCGAGACGCATCTGGTCGAGGTGGTTGAGTTGCCCGACAAGCGTTGGTACATCGGCACACAGTATCACCCCGAGTACAGCAGCACGGTGCTCTCGCCACATCCGCTGTTCATGGATTTCATCCGTGCAGCCATCGCCTACAAATCAAAGGAATAATTCATCAAGTTATAATTCTAAATTATTAATTCTAAATTCTTAATTAGGAAGAAGTGGATAAAAACACTGTAATAGGAATGTTGCTCATGTGTGCCGTGATCTTCGGTTTCACGATGCTCAACAGACCTAGTGAAGCCGAGTTGGCCGAGCGTCAACGCATACAAGACTCAATCGCAGCCGTACAGAAGAAGTCGGCTGCTACTGACAAGCCTATGGCTATGCTCACACCCGATGAGGTGCAGCAGTTGCAGACTGTGATGGCCGAGCATGGCGACAGTGCCAGTAATGGCATTAATGACGGTGGGGTGAAGTTGTCGCTAGTTGACGGCCATGTGACTGGTACTGTGGCTGTGGGCGACACCACGCTGGCCTTCGATGACTTGCTCTCGGCATCGGCCGATGCCAAGCATCTGCAAGCCGTTGAGGCTGTGAAGTCAACACTCGAAAACTATGCCAAGAATGGTGCATTTGCATCGAGCATGACTGGCACCGAGCAGATTGTGAAACTGCGCAGCGACTCGCTTGAGGTCGAAGTCTCGACCAAGGGTGGTGTCATCACGCGTGCCAAACTGCTGGGCTACAAGGCCTACAATGCTCCGCAAGTCGAGGTCTTTACCCCCGAGGACAACCAGTATGGCTTTGTGCTGAGCAACAACACCCAGCGCTTTGAGACGCAGAACTTCTATTTCACTCCCGACCAGGTGACCGACTCGAGTGTGGTGATGAAGTTAGACCTGGGTGGAGGTGCCACATGGGGACTGAAGTACACGCTGGAGCGTGGCTCCTACATGGTGCGCATGGAGATGGTGCAGTCGGGCATGAACCAGATTATCCCGCTCAACATCAACACGGTGGACCTCAACTGGCATCAGAAGATGGCCCGCCACGAGGAAGGCAAGATGTTTGAGGAGCGCAACTCGGCCATCTACTACAAGTATGCTGGCGAAGGCGGCGATGTCGAGTACACCAAGGAGAGCGGTGACGACGATAAGGACATCAAGGATCGCCTGAAGTGGATCTCGACCAAGAACCAGTTCTTCAGTGCTGTGCTCATTGCCGACAGCGTGTTCAGTGGAGCACATCTTGAGAGCCGCGAGATCAAGAAGGAAGCCGCCGACTATCAGACGCACCTCAAGGTGATGGACATCCGCACCACCATCCCGTATGCTAGCGACAAGGCTAATCCTGCCAACTTCTACTTCTACTTTGGTCCCAATCGTTACAAGTTGCTCTCGAGTTATGACAAGTACTCGCCCAACGAGGACCTTAAACTCACCAAACTCATCCCGCTGGGATGGAAGTTGTTCCGTTGGATTAACACGGGTATTATCATTCCGGTGTTCAACTGGCTGGGCTCGTTTATCAGCAACTATGGTATTATCATCTTGATTCTGACTATCCTCATCAAGTTAGTGCTCTCGCCACTGACATTCAAGAGTTATATGTCGCAGGCCAAGATGCGCGTGCTCAATCCCGACATCGCCGCCATCAACGAGAAGTATCCCGGTCAGGAGAACGCCATGAAGCGTCAGCAGAAGACCATGGAACTTTACAGCCTGGCAGGTGCTAACCCTATGGGTGGCTGTCTGCCTATGTTGCTGCAGATGCCCATCCTGATTGCTATGTTCACTTTCTTCCCCTCGTGCATCGAGTTGCGCGGCCAGGCATTCCTCTGGGCCAAGGACCTCTCGGCACCTGATAAGATTTGGGAGTGGACCACTCAGATTCCGTTCATTACCAACTACTTTGGTAACCACATCAGTTTGTTCTGCTTGCTCATGACCGTGACCAACATCGGTTATACCTATCTGACGATGCAGTCACAGCAGTCGCAGCAATCAGTGCCGGGCATGAAGGCGATGATGTACTTGATGCCGCTCATGTTCCTGGTATTCTTCAACAACTATGCGTCGGGCTTGAGTTACTACTACTTTATATCGCTGCTTATCACTATCGCTCAGACCTATGCTTGCCGGGCATTCGTCAGCGAAGACAAGGTGCGTGCACAGATTGCCGCCAACAAGGCCAAACCTCGCAAGAAGAGTGGCATGATGGCTCGCCTCGAGGAGGCTCAGCGTCGCCAGCAGGAGATGCTCAAGGAGCAAGAACGTCGCAACAAGAAGAATCGCAAGTAACTGGTTTTCGGTTTTCAGTTTTCGGTTTTCAGTGACAACCGATTACCGACAACTGGCAACCGATAACCAAAACATTAATAAATAACAAAAATTATGCAACAGTACAATTGTCCACAATGTCACCGGGATTTCACAGCTCCCGATGACTCGCAGAGCGTGCGTTGCCCTTACTGCGGTAATGTACAGATGGCTCAGCAACCCCAACAACCCCAGCAGCCTTATGGCCAGCAGCCCTACGGTCAGCAACAGCAGCCTTATGGTCAGCAACAGCAGCCTTATGGTCAGCAACAGCAACCTTATGGCCAGCAGCCCTACGGCCAGCAGTATGCCTATGGCAATGGTCCGATGCCTGGAACTGACATCGGTGTGTTTGACTCAGGTCCTTCGGGCAAAAGCCGTGGTGTGGCAGGTCTGCTCGCTATCCTCATTGGCACCCTGGGTATCCACTACTTCTATTGTGGAAAGACGGGCGGTGGCTTCATCTGCATTCTGCTCTCGATCATCTCGTGCGGCATTTGGGGCATCATTACCCTCATCCAGGGCATCATGATGATGACCATGCGCAGCGACGAGTTTGAGCGCAAGTATGTCTACTCGACCTCGACGTTCCCGCTATTCTGACGCGTGGCGCGTAAGGTATCGTATAGTAAGCCTGACTATATCAAGTGGATATTGACGGCAGGAGTGGCGATAGCCATCGCCGCTCTTGTCGTGTTGTTTGTCAAGCGCGAACATTTTTTCCACACCGAGCCTAAGTTCAATCTGGCCGACTATCCCGTCCGTGGCATTGATGTGAGCAACCACAATGGCACCATCAAGTGGGAGCAGGTGGCCGAGGATGACTATCAGTTTGCCTACATCAAGGCCAGTGAGGGAAAGACGCATCGTGACCCGGCGTTTGCCCGCAATGTCAAGTCGGCTCAGAGGGCTGGGCTTCTCGTTGGTGCTTATCACTTTTTCCGCAAGAACCGCGAGGGCACCGATCAGGCTCAGAACTTGCTGGGGGCTGTCGATGGACTTAAACTGGATTTGCCGCTGGTTGTAGACATTGAAGATTGGGAAAATCCCAAGTGGCAGGACGACAAGCAGGTGCAGCAACGCTTTCGCGACATGGTCAAGACATTGCAGAAGGCGGGATATCGCGTGATGATCTACACCAACGGTGATGGATACAATCAGTATTATAAGCCCAATTTCCCCAATCTGGACTTGTGGTTGTGCTCTTTCAGGTCGCCCGACATGTTGAAGGTTACGCACCAGCACCGCATACAGCAATATAGCCACTGGGGCGAGGTGCCTGGCGTTGACGGCGATGTCGACCTCAATGTGTTCATGGGTTCACAGGGCGAGTGGGACGCATGGGTTGGTATCAATTAAGAATTAAGAATTAAAAGGATTGATTATGATGCGACGACTTGTTTTTGCAATGGCAGTGATGTTTGTGGCACTGTTCTCGCAGGCCGCAGTCTACACCTGGAGCCGGTATCAACTGAACTTTGAGGTGCCTGATGGCGGCTTTGTCACCTACAACAGCAACACCCGCTTTGAAATTCAGTGGGACGAGATGGTCATGACTGTACAACTCTACAACAAACAAGAGAGCAGCGACAAGCTCATCCGCGAGAACTTGCAGCGCAAGGCGTTAGCCTATAGCATGTATGACCTCAAGCAAGGTAAGATCAAAGTCAAGGGCTTCAAGGGGTTGACCATCGACGGAACTATGCCCGATGGCTCGCGTGCGATTATTGCCGACCTGATCAGCAAGAAGCAGGATTTGATTGTTGAGGTCACAGTTAACTACCTCTATGGCAATCGTGAGCTGGTCGATGATATGATCAAATCGTTTGCCGAGAACGACAAGAACAAACCCAATCGAGAAAAGCACAAGCAGAAAGTGCAGTCGCGCGAAAAAGCCAAACTCGAGGAGCAGAAGCGCAAGCAGCAAGAGCAACAGCGCAGGCAGCAAGAGCAGGAGCAGCAGCGCCGTCGCAATGAGAAAATCTATGACGCTTAATCAAATGACACCAGATATGATACACAAATCAATAGTACTAGCAATTGGCTGCTTGTTTACACTTGCGGCAAGCATGCATGCCAGTGAGAATGATTATCTGCTGATGCCCCTCATCTTTGAGCACCAGCAGGCACCCCTCACACAGTGCTGTGCAAGCAATGAGAACAACACGTTGAGCCTGGATGCCAACGACCAGTGGTTGCAAGATGCCATGGCTCGGTCAAATCGTCAAAACGACGCACGATACCGTGCTATGATCGAGAATCCGCAACTGGTTGCCTACAACGTCAATTCGTTGCCAGAGCCTCCCAAAGAATATGTGCTCACCAGCGACCCCTCACAGGGTATGCTCACAATTGCTGCCCCTCAAGTTGTTGCCCCTGTCGACACGATCATCGATGAGGCACCTGTGCCGCTGCACAATTGGCTGCACACCTTCAACGGCTCGGTACACTTCACACAGGCCTATATCAGCAACAACTGGTATCAAGGTGGAGAAAACAACCTCAATGTCTTGGCCGACCTCAAGTGGGAGTGCAATCTCAATCAGGCTGTGCATCCCAACTGGTTGTTCAACAACATGATGCAGTATAAACTGGGCATTACTACGGCTTCGGGCGACAGCCTGCGCAAGTATCGCATCAATGAAGATAACTTCCTGTTCACGTCGCAGTTGGGTTACAAGGCCGTTAAGCACTGGTACTACAGTGCTATGTTGCAGTTCAAGACGCAGTTCTTCAACAACTACAAGCCCAACAGCGAGACCATGACTGCATCGTTTCTCTCGCCGGGCGAGTTGAACTTGGGTCTCGGTATGACTTACGACTACAAGAATGCCGACCAGACCAAGACGCTCACTGTGGCTATCGCACCATTATCCTATAACTTGAAGATCTGCCGCGACATCGACAACCTTGACCCCGTCAACTTCGGCATCGACCCAGGGCATCACACCAAGAGCACCTTCGGTAGCAACATCGAGGCCAAGTGGAACTGGAAGATCACTCCAAGCATCACCTGGTCGTCACGATTCTACGTTTTCACTAACTACAAGTATGTGCAGGGCGACTGGGAGAATACATTTGACTTCTCCATCACCCGCTACCTCAACACCAAGATTTTCACTCACTTGCGTTTCGACAAGTCGCGCCCGCGCGACATCGACTGGAAGTATTGGCAATTCAAGGAAATCCTCAGTTTCGGCATTGTCTACCGCTTCGCCACCAGCGAGTGACCTATTCTTTCAGTCATGAGGGGGTTGCTAACGATATGGTTTTTTGTGCTGTCGGTGGTTGCAGTGGCGGCACCAGCGCAGAGCGAGTTCTTCCCAGGACTGGACGAGGACTCAATGCGCATTAGGCTGCTCAACTATGATTTGCAACCTATCGAGGGCATCTGGCAATATAAGGCCGAGCACATGACGTTGGGCATTGAGCGGTGCACCGGGGTTGAAGATGCCGAGTATCGCATCATTCTGTTGCACAGCGATGACCTCGAACTGATGCCGGGCATGGTCATCGGCTATCTTGCCAGCAGTGTCGACGAAACCAAGTATCGCTTGTGGCTCTATAGCGAACGAAACCGCCTGACACTGCGTGGCCCCATGGAGGCTGTGGCTACATTCAACCGCGATAAGGGCACCATCACATTCGATCCGCCACACTGGCGTGTCAAGGTTCGTGCCAACTTCATGCGTTTTTTGCCCAGCATCTTCAGGGTGGTGAGCGTCAGCCCCGAGAAGGTTGAAGAGCGTTTGCCCGTGGGGTTCAACAAACTCTTTCCCATCGATGGTGATGCGCGCCGTTTCAACCAAGTGAGATACCTTTGACCTTTTTATAAGTTAGTGATGCGTACAGTCCTTTACATATTTCTGGCAGTGTTGGCAATTGGCTCATCGGCTCGCACCCGCACTACGCAGAAGCACTTGCACAGTGCTGCCGCAGTTGTGCAGACAATTGATGTTGCCGATGTCGACTCGATTGATCTGACTGCTGGCGTTGACCCCGATGGCATTGTCATGAAGGGCTACAGCAAGCGTGCTAGCGACAGCAAGGAGTCATTTTTCTTGACCAGTCGCCTCAAGCATCGTGTGTCAAGCGTGAAACTCTTGTTGCGCTACAGCGCCATGGATGGCAGCATTCTGCATGAGCGTCGTGTCGTGGTGCCGGTCGACTTGAAGCCTGGCGAAACAAAGTTGGTGTCAATCAAGAGCTTCGATGTGCAGCGACTCTTTTACTACTATGGGGGCAGCAAGCCGCGCAAGAGTGCCACGCCCTTCAAGGTCGCCTATCGGTTGACCGGATATGACATCCCTGTAGGAAATTAAACCATTGCTACTATCGTGGGTCTAATTTCCAAAATTCAGGAATATGAATAGGATATCACTACTTTCAATGATTCTTGCCTTGTTGGCACTGTGTGTGCCAGCGCGGGCTGATGCGGTCGACTATAGCAATGAGCGTCTCAACTATGAGATTGTCTATCACTGGGGCGTGATTTGGAAGCATGCCGGTGATGCCACGCTCAGTATTCATAAGACAGGCAACGGCTACTTCTCACAACTGGTGGGCAAGACACGTTCGTGGGCCGACAAGGTCTATCCTGTGCGCGACACGCTCAAGTGCACGATGAACGCCAAGTTGCAGCCCATCAAGTATGAGAAACTCACGCACGAGAAGGACTACTATGCACATGACATTGTCGCATTCAGTTACCACTATGGCAGCACCAATGCTACAGGCACTCGCATACGCCGTGGCAAACCCAATGTCGAGATTAGCCTTTCGGCCAAGTGCCAGGCATACGACATGGTCAGTGTCTTCTATATGCTGCGTAACCTCGACTATGACCAACTCAGCACCACCAAGCCTGTGAGTACTGTCATCTTCTCGGGCAAGCAGAAGGAGTATCTGACGATTACCTATAAGGGCAAGGAAACCATAAAGATGCGTGATGGCACCAAGCAACAGGCCTATCACATCAAGTTCCGTTTCACGCAGGAGGGTGGCAAGAAGTCGAGCGACAATCTGGATGCATGGATGTCGACCGATGCCAAACGCATTCCGTTGCTGCTTGTGGGCAAACTCCCTGTCGGTGAAGTCAAGTGCTACTACAAAGGATAGTGCGAAGATATGGACTTATGCATAATTCTGCCTCGAACGTCAAAAAAAATGATAACGGGGCAGGATTTCTCATTTTTATTTTGTATCTTTGTGGTCTAATAACGAGTCTAATTGCTTTTACTCACAATAGAAAAAACTAACAGTATGGTAAGTTTCAAGGAGTTAGGCCTTGTCAACACCCGTGAGATGTTTGCCAAGGCAATCAATGGCGGTTATGCCATTCCAGCATTCAATTTCAACAACATGGAGCAGCTGCAGGCCATTATCAAGGCCTCGGCTGAGACCAAGTCGCCCGTTATCCTGCAGGTATCGAGTGGAGCTCGCAAGTATGCCAATCAGACACTGTTGCGCTACATGGCACAGGGTGCTGTTGAGTATGCCAAGGAACTGGGTTGGGAGCATCCGCAGATAGCGCTTCACCTTGACCACGGCAACACCTTTGAGTTGTGCAAGTCGTGCTGCGACTTCGGCTTCTCGTCGGTGATGATTGATGGTTCGGCGCTGCCCTATGAGGAGAATATCGCTCTGACTCGTCAGGTGGTTGAGTATGCTCATCAGTTTGACGTCACTGTCGAGGCCGAGCTGGGTGTGCTGGCTGGTGTCGAAGACGAGGTGCAGGCCGAGGAGTCGCACTACACTAAGCCCGAAGAAGTTATCGACTTTGCTACCCGCACAGGTTGCGACTCGCTGGCAATCTCGATTGGCACAAGCCACGGTGCTTATAAGTTCACTCCCGAGCAGTGCACGGTTGATCCCGAGACGGGCCGTCTAGTTCCTCCTCCTCTGGCATTTGATGTGCTCGATGCCATCATGGAGAAACTGCCAGGCTTCCCCATCGTGCTCCACGGCTCGTCGAGCGTGCCTCAGGAGTATGTCGACATCATCAACAAGTATGGTGGCAAGATGCCCAATGCTGTTGGTATTCCTGAGGATCAACTCCGCAAGGCCGCCAAGAGCGCAGTGTGCAAGATCAACATCGACAGTGACTCGCGTCTGGCATTCACCGCTGCCGTGCGTCAAGTGCTGGCCGAGAAGCCCGGAGAGTTTGACCCGCGCAAGTACTGCGGTCCCGCTCGCGACGAGATGGAGAAACTCTACAAGCACAAGATTATCAATGTGCTGGGCAGCGACGGCAAGGCTCTTTAATCCTTCAAGTCTCACTCCAAAACGAGGGTGGCATTCCATGCGGAACGCCACC
Organism: Porphyromonadaceae bacterium UBA4262; assembly: GCA_002396085.1. Classification (GTDB taxonomy): domain Bacteria; phylum Bacteroidota; class Bacteroidia; order Bacteroidales; family Muribaculaceae; genus Sodaliphilus. The sequence continues at coordinate 7,066 of DGWI01000015.1, read as the reverse complement.
CTTTGTCATTTATCATTCGCTCGAAACGTCTGGAGGATTAGAGGCTTGTTTCTTCTTGGGCAGACGCCTGGCTTTGCGCAGCGCTTCGGTGATGATCCACTGCAACTGCCCGTTGGTCGAGCGGAACTCATCGGCTGCCCACTTCTCAATGGCATCCATCGTGTCGCTGTCAATGCGCAAGATGAAGTTTTTGGTCGCTTTCTTGGCCATGCTCTGCTGCAAGTTTTTTTATTGATTAAGAGTGCCTGTATTCACCACTGGTTGAGCCGACTCGTCGGCGCACAGGACAACGAGCAGGTTGCTCACCATCGAGGCCTTCTTGTCCTCGTCCAGTTCGACGATGCCATCGCTCGACAGCTTGTCCAGAGCCATCTTGACCATGCTAACTGCTCCCTCGACAATCTTCTCGCGGGCAGTGATGATGGCGCTGGCCTGCTGGCGGCGCAGCATCACGGCGGCAATCTCGGGAGCGTAGGCCAGGTAGTTGATGCGAGCCTCGACAATCTCAATGCCGGCCATCGACAGGCGCTCGTTGAGCTTGGCTTCGAGTTGCTCGTTGATTTCATCGCCACCCGAGCGCAGCGTCAGTTCATGCGTGTTCTCGTCGTTGTCATCGTAGGCATACTGCCCGGCCACTTGTCGCAGTGCGGCATAACTTTGTACGCTCACAAAGTCTTCAAGAGCGTGCATCAGCCCCTTGGTGTTGCCGCCGATTGTTCCGTCTGACGAGGCCATCGTCTGCGAGTCGACTTCAAACATAGCCTTGTAGGTGTCTTTGAGTTTCCACACCAGCACCAGACCGATCATCACAGGGTTACCCACCTTGTCGTTGACCTTGATGGGCTCGGCGTCAAGGTTGCGGGCACGCAGCGACAGTTTCTTGGTGCTGTAGAAGGGGTTAATCCAGTAGAAACCCGTGCGCGTGAATGTGCCGCTGTATTTGCCGAACCATGTTGTCACCCGGGCCGTATTGGGCTCAAGCATCAAGAAGCCTCCCCATGTCAGCAGGCTGCACAGAGCCAAGATGATGCCCAGTGCCACCAGGCAGCCGGTGACCCAACCTCCGTCCTCGATGACGATGCTCTCATAGATGCACCACACAGCCACAATGGGCAGCACAATGCTAACAAACACCATGACAAATCCGTTGAGGACTGTTCCCTTAAAATTAAATTCTTTTGTTTCCATAATCGTAATCGTTAGTGGTGATTAATTGTTTTAAAGTGATATCATTTTGATGTCACAAAGATATATGCAAATTCTGTACCTGCCAAGAGTTTAGTTTGAAATTTAACACACATTAACTAGTTCGTGTGCCAGAGTAAGATAATCTGTATGAGATTAATCGGAGTTTTGTACGTTCGGAAAAACTCAAATATATTTGGTTTTTCGCTCACTTAATTGTAACTTTTCAGCAATAATCATAACCCATAAAGTCATGACTGGATTAGAACTGAATGCTCAGATATGGCGGGATATCGCCGAAATCGCCGATATGACAACGAGGTGAATGTCATTATCATCAGTGCCTACGGTCACTACAGCGAAAAGTAGTTAGCATTCATTTCAGAGGGCCAAATCTCTCACAGATATTCAGAAAACAACCCCTGCAACTTCATTCTTGTTGTGAACTGCACCCCAAAAGTTAGACACAAAATTGAGGCTGAGGCACTGTGATTTTCCCGATTTCAACTTTTATCGGACAGCAATAATTATTTATGATTTAACAAAATTTTTGCATTTTTGGGGGGTAAATTGCGAAAAATGCTTAATTTTGTGCCGTGATAATCATAAAAATTGAAAACGATGAAAAAATCCTATCTCAAAACAATGGCTCTGGTGGCATGCTTGCTGCTGGGGCTGAGCGCCACGGCGCAAGTGCAAGGTGACCTCACTGGTGACGGTAACGTAGACATCGCTGATGTCAACGCCGTGATCAACATGATGCTGGGCAAGACGGCTCAAACTGCAGCCGGTGATGTCACGGGCGACAACAACGTCGACATCGCCGACGTAAATGCCGTCATCAACATTATGCTTGGAAAAACAAGTCAAGAAGTGCAAACTTTCACCGTTAACGGTGTGTCGTTCAAGATGGTGGCAGTCGAGGGCGGCACATTCTCTATGGGTGCTACCGAAGAGCAAGGAAGCGATGCTTATGGTGATGAGAAACCGGTGCACCAAGTGACACTGAGCAGTTACAGCATCGGTCAGACCGAGGTCACGCAGGAGTTGTGGCAGGCGGTGATGGGCACTAATCCCAGCTATTTCCAGGCTTCTACCGCTGCGGACTACGGTACCAACCTACAGCGACCAGTGGAGCAGGTGAGCTGGAATGACTGTCATACCTTCATCACCAAGCTGAATGAACTGACAGGAAAGACCTTCCGTCTCCCGACAGAGGCAGAGTGGGAGTACGCCGCTCGTGGTGGCAACAAGAGCCAAGGTTACAAGTACGCTGGCAGTAATAACGTCGGTGACGTGGCCTGGTATATTGCTAACATTCCTTCGCAAACGAGCGGCGACAGTGGTTACGGAACCCAGACGATTGCGACCAAAGCACCCAACGAGTTGGGCCTGTACGACATGAGCGGCAACGTGTGGGAATGGTGTCAGGACTGGTACGACTACTATAGCAGTGATGCACAAACCAACCCCACCGGTCCATCAATTGGTGCCACTGTTATGTTCCGTGGAGGTAGCTGGCAACATGGTTTTCAAAGTTGCCGTGTGTCTATGCGCAACCACTGCGGGGAGATGGTTACAGATAACTATATCGGTTTCCGCCTCGCCCTTTAGTATTACATAGTTAACAAAATCAGTGCGGCTGGGAACCAACTCCCTGCCGCACTGATTTTGTTATTTGATGAGTTTTGATGGATTTGGTGGCAATAATCATCGACCCACGCGGAACAAAAATATGTTTTTATGTCTTTCTAGTTTAAACAAACAAGAAACAAGCTTTCTGTTCTTTTGTCTAATGAAAGGCATGGGAATGTTGCCCCTACCTTAGATATGCAAAACTACGATGATTTTGCTAGTAGGGACAACTGATATATAATTCCCTTGCTAACAGCTAAATGCTAACAGCTCTTAATCCACATAGTCTCGCATGATGTCGAGGGCGGTGGTCATGTCGTCGGGAACGATGGTGTTGTCGAGGACGGGATCGCCCAACAGGCGCAGCAGGGTGCAGTTGATTTCGCCCTGGCGGCTCTTTTTGTCATGGCGCATCAACTCGAGCAGGGCAGGGTAGTCGTCGCAGGTGATGCCGGGCGTGCCGTAGTGCTCTCGCACATAGGTGCCCAGGCGGTGCAGGTCGCTGCTGGGAAATTGCAGCAACATGTGCGACAGCACAGCCTCGGTGACCAGCCCCCATGCCACGGCGTAGCCGTGCGGCACGGTGCGGCCTTGTTGCAGCGTCAGGCTCTCGAGTGCGTGTCCCACAGTGTGTCCCAGATTGAGGGCGCGGCGCAGACCTTGTTCGGTCGGGTCCTGGGCGACGATGCGCTGCTTGACGGCGACCGAGGCTTCGAGCAGTTGCAGCAAGCGGTCGGGCTCGTCAGCAGTGGGCTCGTGGCTCAACACGTCGTTAAAGGCTAGCGATCCGCTGAGCATGGCATGCTTGACCATCTCGGCATAGCCCGAGCGCAGTTCCTGCCGGGGCAGGGTGTCGAGGAAGCAGGTCGAGATGATGACCTCGCAGGCTGGTGCAAAGGCACCAATCTCGTTTTTCAGCCCGTTGAAGTTGATGCCCGTCTTGCCGCCCACGGCCGCGTCGACGGCGGCGAGCAGGGTGGTGGGGATGTTGATGAAGTTGATGCCGCGCTTGAATGTCGCGGCCGCCATGCCGCCCAGGTCGGTGACCATGCCACCACCCACGTTCACCACCACGCTGTGGCGTGTGGCACCGCCGTCGCTCAATGCCTGCCACACGCTGGTGAGTGTGTCGAGGCCCTTGTGCTCGTCACCGGCTGGGATGACGATGGGGGTGGCTTGGCGCAGCCACTCGCTGTCGATGCGTGGCAGCACCAGTTGTGCGGTGTTGGTGTCGGCGATGACAAACAATCCAAAGCAATCAGTGGATGCCAACGCTCGGTCGAGCGCGGCACCCACTTGATTAGTGTATGTGATGCGTTGCGACATCACGCCTGTGTCTGCTTAAAGGCTGCAATGAGTGCGGGCAGACCTTGTGCCAGGGCCTCCATGCTGGGGTAGACGATGTCGGCACCAGCCTTGTAGAGGTCTTTCTCGGGAATGGGACCAGTGGTGACGCCGATGGTGAAGCAACCGGCGGCATGTCCGGCTTGTACGCCCAGTGGGGCGTTCTCGATAACGATGCACTGGTTGGGCTTAGCCTCGGCCTTGAGTGCGCCCTTGAGATAGGGCTCGGGGCTGGGCTTGCCACGGCGCACGTCGTGGCCGGTGACGCGCTTCTCGCTCATCAGGCCAGGGAAGTCCTGATCGATGCGGTCGAGGATGCTGGGCTGCATCGACCCGCTGACCAGGATGCGCTCAATGTCGGCATCCCGCAAGGCCTCGAGCATGGCGGTTGCACCCGGCATGACAGGGGTCTCGCCAGCCTCCTTAAAGTAGCGTCCCTTGACACCATACAGTGCTATGGCCTCGTCGTCGGTGATCTGCTTGCCGGCACCTTCCTTAAATTTCTTCTTGATGATTTCCACGCCCGTCATGCCCTCGTACATATAGAACTCGTCACGGGTACACTTGATACCATTTTTTTGCATCAGTTTCACCCAGGCGCGGGTGTGATTTTTCATCGAGTCAAAGAGCACTCCGTCGCAGTCGATGAGTGCAGCCTTGATGTCCAGATTCTTGTTACCCGTGTACTTCAGGTAACCAGCAATTGCATTTTGTTCAGTCATATCATTGAATTTTCGGTTTTCAGTTTTTAGTTCTCGGTTCTCAGTTCTCGATTCTCAGTTCTCGGTTCTCGGTTTTCGGTCACTACTGATAACCGACAACTGATAACCGATAACCATTAATCACCTCACTGTCACATGGAAGCAACCTTGCTTGCGCTCGTAGATGGCATAGCAACGTCCCTGTTGACGTTTGTCCTGAATGACCTCGGCCAAGATGTTCTTCAAGTCCTCGAGCGATACCAGTCGAGTGGTGTCCATGCAGTCAAACTTGGTCCAACTGATGTCGAACGTTGTGCCGTAGCGGTGACACGACTGTTCGCTGGCATTGCGGTTGCGACGACGCAGGCGGCTTGCGCTATACTCGGTGCGCAGCACACTGGTCACCTTGATGCGATAGTCGCCACCGCCGCGGGCGTGGACTGTGTCCTGAAACGTGCGTCCAATGTCCTTGAGCAACTGCGCGGCGCGCGGCACCAGGTAGGGCATTGACATCCACAGCGAGTCGAGCACAAACTCGTCGCACGAGTAGATGCGCTGGATGGGGCGTTTCAGGTGATAGGCACTGCGCAGGTCGTTGACCGGGTCAATGCCACCAGCCATGGCTGCCGGCAACTGCATGTCGTTGGTGTCGTTGAACACCTCGCGCAACCGTCCCAGCGCGTTGACATGCAACCGCTGCACATTGCCGTCATCGCCCAGGTCGTTGAGCAGCCGGCACAATGCGCGCGGATGCAGCGTCACCAGTGTGTCGCTCGATGCCGTTGACGAATCGCCATGTTCGGCACCGTCAGAGCATGCACCAAGTGCTGCCAGCAGAGCCAGCAGGACTGATGATGTCCAGAGCAGCGAACGCATCATCGACCAACGGTCTGGATGTAGAGCAGACGCTCGTCGTCGCCGAGTTTCATGGCTCGCTCCACCTCATCGTTGTCGAGCATGGCGCGCACGGTGGTCTTCAAGCCGACCGAGGCGCAGTAGAGGTAGATGGCGTGTGAGGCGGCACCGGCGGTGTAGTTCTGAAACTCGTCTTTCTTCTGCTTGTCGGTGTTGACCACCAGAGCGATGTTGATGGGAGCCGTCTTGGCCCAGTCCTGACGTGCCTGGATGTCGCGGAAGTCGCCCGTGTTGACCACGGTCAGCGTGTTGTCCTCGGCGCTGTAGCGGCTAATCTCGGTGGGCGTGATGACATAGAGGATGAGTTCCTGGCGGTTCATGGCTGTGGCGATGGTGCGTTTGCCCTCGTGGGTGATGCCCCATGCTGCCCACAACATGTTGCTCAAGTCTTGTTTCGTCACTGTTGAGGCAGGGTCGATGTCGCGCATGCTCTTACGTTCTTGCATGGCTTGCATCAGTGGCATGCCGCCTGCGGTTTGCGGTGCAGGGAGCACCTCGGCACTGAGTGTGCAACTTGTTGCAATCATCATGGTTGCCATGATGAGTTTAGCAATTTTCTTCATTTCAGTTTCTTAAAGTTTTGCACTGCAAATGTACAAACTCTTATCCAAACTCCAAAATAATTCGACCACAAAAAATGAGCAAGCCCATCAATCAAAGTAACCCGGACAACCATTTTGTAAGCATAAACGGTTGTCCGGGTTGGTTGAGTTGTGCTTGTTGATCGCCCCATCTGCTAGGTGGGGCGATCAATCCGCGCGATGAACAAATCCCCTAAATCTGCGTCATCTGCGTGAGATTTACTTGCTGTCGCCCGTGAGGTCACTAGTAATGTGTCACTAGTAGCTTGTCACTAGTAGCTTGTCACTCGTCACTCGTCACTTGTAACTCGTAACTTGTCACTGTTTTGCCGAGCATGATGTTGATCACAGCGTTGACATCGGCGATGTCGACCTTGCCATCGCCTGTCACATCGGCTTTTGCCTTGGTGTCAGGATCTTGGTTCTTGCCCAGCATCACGTTGATGACGATGTTGACATCGCTGATGTCCACCTTGTCGTCACCGTTCAGGTCGCCCTTGGGGGTCTCCGGGTCGGTGGGGAAGACGAGCGTGTGGCTGCCTGTGCCACGACCACGCACTTGTTTGCCTTCAGAGTAATAGTAGACCCAGGCAAAATATTTCTCGCCATTGTAGACATTGGTGGCATCAAATTGCACGGTCTTGCTCTCTCCGGCATTGAGTTGCAGCGGCAGGATCACCTCCTGTACGACGCTGCCATAGTTGG
>DGWI01000050.1:376-24026 GCA_002396085.1 Porphyromonadaceae bacterium UBA4262 | reverse complement strand
CCATCATGCCAGGCGTTCACATAGGTGACGGAGCAATTATCGGAGCCAACTCTGTTGTTGCCTCAGACATTCCTCCATACGCTGTTGCCGTGGGAAATCCCTGCCGAGTGGTCAGGATGCGTTTTGACAACGAATTCATCGCCTATCTGCTGCAACTGAAATGGTGGGATTGGGACATAGAGAAGATAGAACGTAACTTCAAAGCCTTGTCAAGTGGTGATTTATCATTGATCAGAAACCTATAAATTCCAATTTAGCAAACAAAGTCAATATATATCGTATGGAAGTCAAGAACCTGATGACATTCACCGACCGCACAGGGCTGAGCGAATGGTTTGAGCGAAACTATCTTTAAGAAAAATGCTGTTGGGTTGCCTGCAGCGAGCCTACGACGCCGGGCGACGCATGGCTGAGAAGATTTGAGAAAAATGATGGCATAAGTGAAAATATTTGCGAAATATGTTAGGATTGTAAAGAAAAAAGTGTAATTTTGCCACGCAATTCATTAAACCACATTTACAAAAAATTATGGCAACAACTAAGAAGACTAAACCAGAAACTAAGACAGTAAAGAGAACTCAGACCGAGAGCAAGCGACTCATGGCGCTTGAGAACCGCTATGGCGCTCACAACTATCATCCGCTGCCCGTGGTGCTGCACCGTGGCGAGGGCATCTATGTGTGGGATGTCGAGGGCAAGAAATACTTTGACTTCCTCTCGTCCTACTCGGCAGTCAATCAGGGGCACTGCCATCCGCGCATCGTCAAGGCGCTCAAGGATCAGGCCGACATGCTGTGCTTGACCTCGCGCGCATTCTACAACGACGCATTCTGCGAGTACGAGAAGTTTATCCACCAGTACTTTGGCTATGACAAGGTGCTGCCCATGAACACGGGTGCCGAGGCCGTTGAGACCGCGCTGAAGTTGGCACGTCGTTGGGGTACGGTCAAGAAAGGTATTGACAACGAAAAGGTGAAGATCATCTGCTGCGAGGGCAACTTCCACGGACGCACCGTCACCGTCATCACCATGAGCAACGACCCCAGCTCGTATGCCGACTACGGTCCGCTCACCCCAGGCTTCATCCGCATCCCCTACAATGACCCCAAGGCCCTTGAGGACGCTCTCAAGAAATATGGCAAGGAGGTAGCAGCGTTCATCGTCGAGCCCATCCAGGGCGAGGCTGGCGTGTTTGTGCCCGATGATGGCTATCTGAAGAAATGCTACGACCTGTGCCACAAGCACAACGTGCTGTTCATCGCCGACGAGGTGCAGACCGGTATCGCCCGTACAGGCAAGATGCTGTGCAGCCAGCACGACGGCATCCGTCCCGACATCGTCATCCTGGGCAAGGCTCTGGGTGGTGGTGTGCTGCCTGTCTCGGCTTGCCTTGCCGATGACGACATCATGCTCAACATCAAGCCCGGTGAGCACGGATCGACATTCGGTGGATTCCCGCTCGCCGCTCGCGTGGCTGTCGAGGCCCTGAAGGTGGTCAAGGACGAGAAACTTGTGCAGAATGCCGAGAAGATGGGTAAGATATTCCGCGAGGAGATCAAGAAACTCCATTCGCCCTTCATCGTCGAGGTGCGCGGTCGCGGTCTGCTCAATGCCATCGTCACCAAGCCCATCGGCAAGAAGACCGCTTGGGACATCTGCCTGAAGATGATGGAGAATGGCCTGCTGGCCAAGCCCACCCACGACGACATCATCCGTTTTGCTCCGCCGTTGTGCATCAACAAGAAGGAACTCATGGAGGCCATCGGCATCATCAAGCGCTCGTTTGAGGAGATGGCCAAGTAAGATTCTCACAATACTGATATAGAAACAATGCCCCGTGACGCTAGCATCACGGGGCATTATATTTCGGCCGCCTCTGCAAGGTGATTGTTCTAAGCATGCAGATCAAGCAGATTCTTTCAGGCAGTCAAAACAACTCAAACAACCAACTGTCTTCAAGACATAGACTACATCCTGTTGTCTGTGAATTAAACAACAAACTCGAACAAACTTAAACGAACATAATTCTCAATTAATTAAGGAAACTATATACCTGTTTCCCCGATTACAGTAATATCGCTGAAAGCGATTGATTTGAGTAACCGGGGGTGGAACGTAGTGACACCCTCGGATAGAATGCTGTCAATTATCCTCGCTGAAAGCGAGCATTTGGATAATCTTGGCTACACTCGGCAATTGATGCAAGCATCATTGCGCTCGTTTGCACAAAATTTGGTTGCGCTACAAGGTGCTCGCTTACAGCGAGGTAGTTTGTTTGGCAGTAACCGAAGGTGTCGCTTCGCTCCACCCTCGGTTACTTAAATTGTCGCCTTCGGCGACGACATTCTATACGGTTAACAAACATATCTTATCTACTAGGGGACAACAGGTATATAGTTTCCTTAATTAAAGGTTCTTTTGTCTGTGAATTGAACAACAAACTCGAACGAACTTAAACGAAGAATAATTCTTTAAATTTGTGGAGATAATATTACTGCCTCTTTGATATTCTTGTGGGAAAGGGAGGAGAGTTTACTTTATTCCTGATGTGGCGTGATTACACGCTGACCACACCCTTGATAGTGGGCCAGGGGTCGTAGCCCTCGAGCGTGAAGTCCTCATACTTGTAGTCAAAGATGTCCTTGACATCAGGATTCAGCACCATGCGGGGCAGGGGGCGCGGTGTGCGGGTGAGTTGCTCACGCACCTGGTCGAAGTGGTTGGTGTAGATGTGCGCGTCGCCAAAACTGTGGATGAACTCACCTGGCTCCAAGCCCGTGACATGTGCCACCATCATCAATAGCAGGGAGTAGGACGCGATGTTGAACGGAACGCCCAGGAATAGGTCGGCACTGCGCTGATACAGTTGCAGGCTCAGCCGGCCATTGGCGACATAGAACTGAAACATCGTGTGGCACGGAGGCAGCGCCATGTCGGCCACCTCGGCCACATTCCAGGCGCTCACCAGCAGGCGGCGCGAGTCGGGGTTGTGACGGATCTGATCCACCACTTGGGCAATCTGGTCGATGGTGCCGCCGTTGTAATCGGGCCACGACCGCCACTGGTGGCCGTAGACGGGGCCCAACTCGCCGTCAGGGTCAGCCCACTCGTTCCAGATGCGCACGCCATGCTCCTGCAGCCAGCGCACATTGGTGTCACCGCGCAGAAACCACAGCAACTCGTAGATGATGCTCTTGAGGTGCACCTTCTTGGTCGTGAGCAGCGGGAATCCGTCGCGCAAGTCGCATCGCAACTGATAGCCGAAGATGCTCTTGGTGCCCGTGCCCGTGCGATCGTGCTTGAGTGTGCCATGCTGCATCACATGGTCGATGAGATCGAGATATTGTTTCATCTTATATACGTTCTTATGAAAAATCTGCACAAAGGTAGAAACTTCTGTGCAGATTTGCAAAAAAAATGCGATTTAGTGAGTGCAAACAGGGGACTTGTTATTGCTGTGCCGAGCGTGAACATTTAATCTAAAAAATGTCACTGGGTGAGTTGGTCGATTTGGGCGAGAACCTCGTCGTTGGTGCGTTGCATCTTGTAGAAGATGATGATGGCCACAACCAGGCCGATGACCCCGCCGATGATGCCGCCGAAGAAGCCGCCCATAGCAAAACCATTGAGGAAGTCGCTCGATTGCATGCCCGAGGCGCACTGCAACTCATAGAGGAACCACACAATCCAAATGATGACCACTAAGATGCCCAGTGCAAATGACCATGCGCGCTGTTTCTTCATCAGCGTGAGCCGGCGGCTGGCCTCGACGAGGTTGCCCGTGAGCAACTGGTTGCGGTCGACGTGGTTGATGCGCCAGTCGGCGGCCACGTCCACCACCAGCATCACGGCCAGGAAGCCATAGAGCCACCACGACAAGCCCAGCATGGCATGAATGGGAGCCAGTATCAGTAGCAAGATGGGAATGAGGGCCATCTCGAGCCAGATGTAGCGCTTGATCCACGACATCTTGCTAGTCATCGACTGCCGCAGCAGTTGCTCGTTGACAATCTCTTGTCGGTCGAGTTGTTGCTTGAGTTCGGTCATCTGCTGGCGCATTTGCTCCAGTTGCAGGTCGTTGTTGATATTGTTGTCCATGTTGTTGATTTTTCGGGGGTCAATTGGTCATTTGTTTGAGTTGTTCCTTGATGCGATACAGACGGACACCCACATTCTTGGGTGAGATGCCCACGATGGCGGCGATCTCGTCGTAGCTCATGCTCTCGAGCCAAAGCAACACGATAGCACGGTCAAACGGCTGCAGACGCTGGATGCGCTGACGCAGCAACTGTGCCTGCGCACCCTGTTGGTTGCTCTCGTCAAACAGGTCGATGTCCATGGTCAGAGGCACAGTGGCGGTGCGCTTCTTCTTGCGGTCGGCCGAGATGCAGGTGTTCAGCGTCACGCGCCAAACCCACGTGCTTACCTGGCTGCGCCCTTCGAACGAGGGAAGTCCCTGCCACAGGTTGATGAGTGACTCCTGGAAGAGGTCCTCGACCTCGTCCTTGTCGGTCGAGAACATGTAGCACACGCTGTAGATGGTGCTCTTGTTCTGACGGACCAAGTCAGTGAAGTATTGTTCGTCTTGTTGCATAACTCGGAAAAACTCTTTGCCCCTTAGACGCAAGGTTGGGTCGAAAAATTACACATGTCGCCAATAAAAAATGACGCAATCACTCCCGACGGCTGTCTTGAGCGTTGCGTCATTATGCTTTTGGGGTAACTGTTAGCGGGCGTTGTAGGCCTCCAGAGCCTTCTCCAGAATCACCAGAGCGCGCTTGAGGTCTTCAATCTTCAGCACATAGGCCATGCGCACCTGATCCTTGCCGGCACCGGGAGTGGCATAGAATCCAGTGGCGGGAGCCATCATCACGGTCTCGCCCTCGTAGTTGAACTCCTCGAGACACCAGCGGCAGAAGTCATCGCTGTCCTGCACGGGCAGTTTGACCATGGTGTAGAATGCGCCGTTGGGCATGGGAGTGAACACGCCAGGAATCTTGTTCAGGCCCTCGACCAGACAGTTGCGGCGGGCAATGTACTCATCGTACACGTCTTTGTGATACTGCTCGGGAGCGTCGAGCGAAGCCTCGGCCACCAACTGACCGATCAGCGGGGGGCTCAGACGAGCCTGGCCAAACTTGTTGACGGCTGCCATGATGTCCATGTTGCGGGTAATCAGAGCACCGATGCGGATGCCGCACTCGCTGTAGCGCTTCGAGACCGAGTCGATCATCACCACGTTCTGCTCGATGCCCTCAAGGCACATGCAACTCAGATAGGGCTTGCCGTTGTAGGCAAACTCGCGGTAGACCTCGTCGGCAAACAGGAACAGGTCGTGCTTCTTGACGATGTCGCGCAACTTGAGCAACTCGTCGTCGGTGTAGAGGGTGCCTGTCGGGTTGTTGGGGTTGCAGATCATGATGGCGCGGGTGCGCGGCGTGATCAACTTCTCAAACTCCTCGGCTGCGGGCAGGGCAAAACCATCCTCGATGCGGGTGGTGATGGTGCGCACCACCACGCCAGTCTCGCAAGCAAAGCCCATATAGTTGGCGTAGGCGGGCTCGGGAATGATGATCTCATCGCCAGGATTGAGGCAGGCCATGTAGGCAAACATCACAGCCTCGCTACCGCCACAAGTGATGAAGATGTTGTCGGGCGTGAGGTTGATGTTGTACTTGGCATAGTATCCCACGAGTTTGTCGCGGTAACTCTGGATGCCAGGTGTGGGAGAATACTCAAGCACCTTGCGGTCAATGTGGCGCAGAGCGTCCAGACCCTGTTCAGGTGTTTGAATATCGGGCTGGCCGATGTTCAGGTGATAGACTTTGATACCTTTTTTCTTTGCAGCGACGGCAAACGGAACGAGTTTGCGGATGGGCGAAGCCGGCATCGTGACGCTGCGTTGTGACAATTGAGGCATAACGATTTGTTTTTTGATGAGTTTATGTTTGTGACGACAAAATTAGTGCAAGTTTGCGGGTGGGGCAGCAACTTTAACAAACATTAATGTATCTTTTCGCACATTCGTACGTCTAATGGGCAGAAAATGTTGAACAGAGGCGTCAATTTTGTCTGTTGTTAATTGGCAATTGACATTTTATTACTATCTTTGCGCCAACTTTTTGATTATTGATAATCATAACTTAATACAACAAATAATCCTTTCTATGAAAATTAAACATCTTTTGGCAGGTGTGTTGATGCTGGCTGCAGCCTGTGTCACAGCACAAGAAATGCCGCAGATGCCGCCTGTCCCCGTCGACGAGGCAGTGCGCATGGGCAAGTTGCCCAATGGACTCACTTACTATGTGCGTCACAACGATTATCCCGAACATCGTGTGAATTTCTACATCGCTCAGCGTGTAGGTTCAATCCAGGAGGAGGAGAGCCAGCGTGGTCTCGCTCACTTCTTGGAGCACATGGCATTCAATGGTACGGTCAACTATCCCGGCAATGGCGTGATTGACTACACGCGCACCCTGGGTGTGGAGTTTGGTCGCAACCTCAATGCCTACACCAGTACCGACCAGACGGTCTACAACATCGACGATGTGCCCAGCACACGCCAGACCGCACTTGACTCTTGCTTGCTCATCCTCAAGGACTGGTCAAATGGCCTGCTGCTCGAGGGCGACGAGATCGACAAGGAGCGTGGTGTCATCCACGAGGAGTGGCGTCTGCGCAGCAGCGCCAGCCAGCGCATGCTCGAGCGTAACCTCCAGACCCTCTATCCGGGCTCGAAGTATGGTCTGCGCATGCCCATCGGTCTGATGAGCGTGGTCGACAACTTCAAGTACAACGAGATTCGTGACTACTACCACAAGTGGTATCGTCCCGACAACCAGGCCATCGTGGTGGTGGGTGACATCGATGTTGACTACATGGAGAACAAGATTAAGGAGATGTTTGGCTCTATTCCCGCCCCCGCAGCCGATGCTGCACAGGTGGTGACCGAGCCCGTGCCCGACAACGACGAGATCATCGTCGTGAGCGACAAGGACAAGGAGCAGCAGTACAGCATCATCCAACTCATGTTCAAGAGCGACCCCATGCCCCGCGAGATGCGCGGTACCATGGCTTATATGCTGCAGGACTATGTGATGGACATGGTGTCGAGCATGCTCAACCAGCGCCTGGCCGAGAAGGCTCAGGAGCCCGACTGCCCGTTCATCCAGGCAGGCAGTGGCAATGGTGCCTACATCATGAGCAACAGCAAGGAGGCCTACACCATCTTTGCTATGCCCAAGGAGGGTCAGACCGACGCAGCTCTGCAGGCCATCATGACCGAGGCCCTGCGTGTGGCCAAGCACGGCTTCACCGCCACCGAGTATGCCCGCGCCAAGGAAGAGTATATGTCGCAGTTGCAGAAGCAGTATGACAACCGCTCGAAGATCAGCAACGCCCGCTACGGTCGCAGTTACATCGCCAACTACCTGGAGGGTGACCCCATCCCCAGCATGGAGATGGAGTATCAGATCATGAACCAGATTGTGCCCATGCTTCCTGTTGACCTCATCAACGAGGGTGTCAAGGATCTGTTCCCGCAGGAGAACAACAAGAACGTTGTGGTGCTGTGCTTCAATCAGGAGAAGGAAGGCAACACCTATCCCACCGTCGAGGGACTGACCGGTGCCATCACTGCTGCACGCAACAGCAATATCGAGGCATACGTTGACAATGTCAAGAACGAGCCCCTGATGACCACCCTGCCCAAGGCCGGAAAGATCAAGAAGGAAACCAAGAACACTAAGTTGGGCTATGACGAGCTCGAACTGAGCAACGGCGCCAAGGTCATCCTCAAGAAGACCGACTTCAAGGACAACGAGATTCGCATGTACGCTGTTTCGAAGGGCGGTAGCTCGCTCTACGGTCAGAAGGACTGGGCCAACACCGAACTCTTCGACATGGCCATCATGCAGAGTGGTCTGGGCAACTTCAGCAACCAGGAACTGGAGAAGGCTCTGGCCGGCAAGCAAGCCAGCGCAAGCCTCTCGCTGGGCACCTATACTGAGAGCCTGAGCGGTCAGTCGACCATCAAGGACCTCGAGACCATGTTCCAGCTTGCCTACCTGCGCATGACCGACATCCGCAAGGATGACAAGGCTTACGCCAACATCATGAACCTGCTCGAGACCGCACTCAAGAACAAGGGTCTGCAGCCCGAGGCCGCATTTGCCGACTCGGTCAACGTCACCCTCAACAACCACACCTGGCGCTATCGCCCGTTTGAGGTCGAGTGCCTGAAGGACGTGAACTACGACCGCATCATGCAAATCGCCAAGGAGCGCACTGCCAACGCAGCCGACTTTACCTTCTACTTCGTCGGTTCGTTTGATAACGATACTATCCGCAAGCACATCTGCCAGTATATCGCCTCGCTGCCTGCCAAGGGCAAGAAGGAGAACTGGGTCAATGTCGATGAGCACCCCAACGGAACTGTGCTGAACCACTTCACCCGCAAGATGGAGACTCCCAAGGCCAACGCACAGATGTACTGGCACACCACCGCCATCCCCTTCTCGGTTGAGAACTCGATTCTGGCCGACATGGCAGGTGAGGTGCTGAGCAAGGTCTACCTGCAGAAGATTCGTGAGGATGCAGGTGCAGCCTACTCGGCCGGTGCCAGCGGCGATGTGGACTATGAGGGCGACAAGGTGTTCACCTATGTCATGGCCAGCGTGCCCATGAAGCCCGAGAAGGCCACCGAGGCTCTCGACATCATGCGCCAGGAGGTGCCTGCTGCCGCACAGAGCGTCGATGCAGCCACCTTGGCCGACATTAAGGCAGCCAACCTCAAGAACTATGACACGATGCTCAAGGAGAACGGATTCTGGATCAATGCCCTGCGCATGTACAACATGCGTGGCATCGACATCGTCAACGGTTATCGCGAGGCTGTCAACGCCGTCACTCCTCAGCAGGTCAGCGACTTCATCAAGAAGATCATGGCCAGCGGCAACAAGATTGAGGTCGTGATGATGCCTCAGGAGTAATCCTCTCATCCCATTAATGGTAAAAAACGCCCTGAGTGTTCAGGGCGTTTTTTGCTGTTTTGAGTCGGCACAATAGTGGTAAATGGTTGACAGAATATGCCGGTTTGTCCAAAAAATATGATATGAGTTGCGGGTCTGGTATTTTGTTTTTAACTTTGCCAGTGTGAATGATAACGAGATGAAATCTCGCCATCATGCGTATAATACCTATTGACAATGAGAAATAATCTGAGAGCAATATTTGCAACGGCCATGATGATGCTAGGTTTATGCTCCATGGCGCAAGTGCGCGGCGATGTCAGTGGCGACGGAGCGGTCGATGTGGGCGACGTGAACATCGTCGTCAACATCATTCTGGGCAAGGCGTATGCAGCCAATTATCCTGGCAATGCCGACATTAACAATGATGGTACTGTCGATGTGGGCGACGTGAACATCGTCGTCAACATTATCTTGGGCAAGGAGAGTGCGGCTGGCACAATCACGTTCACACGTGTCACCAGTGCAAACCAACTGGTTGCCGGCAAGCGATATCTCATTGTCTGTGAGACTTACAGCGGTGCGATGGGTGGCATGATGCCTGGATATGAGAACTACCGCGCACTGGTGGAGAGCGGCATTACCTTAGATAACGGCACCGCGACCGTTGGTGACAATAGCGAAGTGAGTATCTTCACCCTGGGTGGCACAATGGGGTCATGGACCTTGTGTGACGGCGATTACTACCTGGCCAATTCTTCGGCTAGTCAATTGAATAGTGTCACGTCGGTCACTGACGAGGCTGCCCGATGGACTGTGACTTTCGGCGGAAACAATGCTGTCATCACCAACAAAAAGAACACCAGCAAGACCATCTACTATCAGAGTCGCTATGCCGACTTCAATGCTTCGGCATCGGGTACAGAGGTGCAGTTGTATGTTGAGGGCACTATCAATGACTCGATTGACACCCCCGACATTCCCGGCAACAATGCCAACGCTAACTGGTGCGAGACAGCCTACAACATCCCGGAGTCAAGTGCTAATGCCACGACATCAAGTGCCACCTATGGCATGGCGTGGCGATTGGAATATCCGCACATCACTCCCGACGACAACAGCACGGTGATTGTGCATGCGTCGAGTGACTATGGCATCTCTTACTCGCTCGAACTTGACAAGAGTCAACGTGCCAACCGCTGGAGTTGCTTTGCCATGCACAATGGCACACCCAACAATGACGTGGGGCGCAGTGCCAGCTCGTTTAGCACAGAGTCTTGTGTGGAGGCGGCCTACCAGGTCAGCACCTATGAATATACTGACGGCAACTACACCAAGAGTAGTACCAATCTGGACGGCTCGAACATGACCACCTTTGCGCGCGGACACATCTGCGCGTCCGAGGATCGCCAGTCGTCCAAGGCTCAGAACGGCTTCACCTTCATCACCAGCAACTGTCACCCGCAATATCAGGCGCACAACGCCGGCCTGTGGCAGCGCATGGAGGCAAAGGTGCAGACCTGGGGCTACAGTACCGCTTTCCGCGACACCATCTACGTGTGCAAGGGGGCGACTATCGCCGACGTGACCCTGAACGGATCCACGGTGAGCGGAACGATACCGGCCTCGGAGGTGAAAGCCAAGTATGGCGTGAACATCACCGGGTCGCTTGTCATACCGCGCTATTGGTTCATGGCGGTGCTGTGCCTCAAGGGTGGGCAATATCACGCCATGGCTTACTGGACCGAACAAATCAACAGTTCTTGCTCCAGCACCACCCTGCCGAGTTGCATGATTTCCATCGACGAGTTGGAGAGGCGGACGGGTATAGACTTTTTCTGCAACTTGCCCGATGACATTGAGGCCGATGTCGAGTCGTCGCTTGACACTGGCTTCTGGCAATAGCGATCGACAGAAACATTCACCCTATCTTTGTACAACTTAATAACTTGAGTTTTTTAGTAGTTAAGTAGTTAAGAAGTTAAATGGAGTTAAGACGTTACATGATAGCGCAGTAGGGACGTGGCGCGCCGCGTGATTCGACTCCAAGCCGGCTGGCAGATGATAAAATGATGGGAGAATTAGAGCCATAAGAGCATCCGTCTTAACTCCTTTAACTCCCTTAACTCCCTTAACTACTAACAAGTAGCTACTTTAGTAAGTTAACTTAATAACTATCAAATCATCAATAGTGAAACATATTTTTTTGATGGCGTGCTTCTTGATGGGGCTGTTGGCACAAGCAGCAACGCCTGAAACTAAGAAACTCATGGAAGACGACAATCGCATCATGGTCATTAGTGACATCCACCTGTTGGCACCTGAACTCTTTGATGCCGGTGCTGCGGCTCGACGTATGGCTAGTGGTGACATGAAGTTGGCACTGCAAAGCGACCTGTTGATGCAGCGCATCGTCGACCATGCCATCGAGGCGAAACCTGCATTGTTGCTTATCTCGGGCGACTTGACACACAATGGTGCTCGTGCCAGCCACTTGCGTCTGGCGCAGCATTTGGCCAAATTGCGACAACATGGCGTGCGCACGCTGGTCATTCCGGGTAATCATGATGCAAACTGCCCCAATGCGCGCAGTTATTGTGGCGACAAGGCTACGCCTGTAGGGACCATCTCTCGCGACGAGTTCGCACAAATCTATGCCGATTGTGGTTATGGCTCTACATCACAACGCGACCCAGCCTCGCTCAGTTATGCTTGCGAGCCCCTGCCAGGGCTGGTGGTGCTGGGCATCGACTCAAATCGCGAT
Source organism: Porphyromonadaceae bacterium UBA4262 (assembly GCA_002396085.1). GTDB lineage: Bacteria > Bacteroidota > Bacteroidia > Bacteroidales > Muribaculaceae > Sodaliphilus. Next base: position 12,290 of record DGWI01000050.1, on the reverse strand, counting down.
GAGGAGAATCGATTGACTGCACGTGGCGATACAGCCAATGCCTATCACAATGGCGGCCGCGTCAAGCCCGAGACCTTGCAGTGGTTGCGTGAGCGTGCCACCGAGGCGCAGCGCCAGGGCAAGATGGTCATCGCCATGATGCACCATCACCTGCTGGAGCATGTCGATGGCGAGGCACGGTTCTTGCCCAACTACATTGTCGCCAACCATGATGATGTGGCGAAGACGATGGCCGAGTGTGGCGTGCGTGTTGTGCTCACAGGTCACCTGCACATCACCGATGCCGTGAGCAATGGCAAGGTCACCGACATCGCCACCGGCTCGGCCAGCATGTATCCCATGCCCCTGCGCATGTTGACACTGGATCGTAAGGCCAGCACCTTGCAAGTCGCCACTCAGTGGCTAGAACTGCCCGATGCCCTGCAACAGCAAGCCCGCGAACAGGTCGAGCATGCCGCACCCATCCTCGCTGGTGTGATTGCCAATCGACTGTGGTCGCGCATCAGCGCCAAGATGGGACAGATTAAGCAGATGCTCGCCATGCAGGGTGCCGACACCACAGCGTTGCCCACCACGGCGCAGCAGGCTACCGCACTGATGATACGGCACATGCAAGAACCATTGACTCAGAGCCTGCTCATCGTCACGCGCGGTGGCGAGGACCCGCAACAAGCACCCGCTATCATCGATGCAGTCAAGCAAGGCATCATGGGCATGGTGCAAGAGGTTATGCCCAGTCAGGCACAATTCATGGGCCCGTTCCTCATCGAGAACCTATGGCCCCGTGTTGAGCCCATGGTGCGCAGTGCCCTCGAGGACCTCAACCAAGTGGGCACACCCGGCGAGTCGGCCACCCCCGACCACACACTCCAACTGAGAATTAAGAATTGAATAATGAGATCAGTGTGGTGTCAGTGACCCCCCACGATAAAAAATAAAAAAATCCTCGACTCACGTCGGGGATTGCTTAACTAATTAACCTTCTAATACCATTAACATAAACCTTAAAACAAATCTTGAAAATACGCAATCGCTTCACAGCGACTGGAATTTCATTATTAACCTTAAAAACTAATACCATGAAAAACCACTGCAAAAGTAGTGCAAATATGTTTTACAGCATAATTTTAGGGCATAATTTGCCCAATATTTAACATGTATTAAGTGTTTGACTAGCGGATGATTTAAAAATTTGCACTTGTTAACACCTGAGGATGGGCTCGTAGATGTTTTGGACCCTTCGCGCCCAGCCTGACTGTCAATGTCCGCAGCGCATGGTCCGTGGCAAGTAGTGTCGGCGATGAGTTACTGGGCAATCAGGGTCAGTAACTGATTGGCGGCGTCCTTGTTGTTGACCTTGTCGATGATGTGGGTGACGATGCCCTGCTCATCGGCGACAAAGGTGGTGCGCACAGTGCCCATGTAGGTGCGGCCCGCCATCTTCTTCTCGCGCCATACGCCGAAGGCTTGCTGCAGCGAGGTGTCGGTGTCGGCAATCAGCGGGAACGGCAGCGAGTGCTTTTCGGCAAACTTAGTGTGTGAAGCGGCCGAGTCCTTGCTCACGCCTAGCAGGGCGTAGCCGGCTCGGCGCAGATCGCTGTAGCCGTCGCGCAGGCTGCATGCCTCGGCAGTGCAGCCCGATGTGTTGTCCTTGGGGTAGAAATAGATAATCAGTTTCTTGCCGGCATAGTCGCTGGCGCGGTGCTCGCGACCCTCCTGGTCAACGCCCAAAACTTCGGGTATCTTGTCTCCAATTTTCATAGTTTGATGGTTGTGAATGGTTTGATTAGTGCAAATGTACGAACAATTCGCAGTAGTCGTGCCTAAAAAATCTTAATTTTAACAGAATTGGAGAATTTTATTAACAATGTGGCTACTTTGTGCCGAATATTCACTAACTTTGTACGTTTAAATCAAACGCTAGGGTTTCTAGAAATCTAGAACCTCTCGAAAATCTAGATAAAACTCGTCAATTCGTTTACTAAAAAGATATGAAACTGAAAAATCTGCTATTAACCATGGGATTGGCTCTGCCGTTGCTGGCAGGCGCACAGCCCACAGTGATGGATGCCGGTGCCGAGGGATACCTCGAACGGGCACGACTCATGTACGACAGCCACAACTATGTGGGAGCCATCGACCAGTTGACCCACTTGCAGCAACTGCCGCTGAGTGCTGACCGAGAAGAAGAGGCCGAGTTGCTGATGGCCTTGGCACTGTTTGAGCGAGGCGAAGGCAAGAGTCTGGATGCGCTCATCGCTTTTATTGATGAGCACCCCAACAGCCCACTGGCCACCACGGCACAGATGAAGATTGGTGACTACTACTTCTATCGTGGCGACTGGGACAACGCAATGCTCAGTTACTCGCTCGTGCGACCCGCTGCACAAGACCTTGATGCCAATGAGGATCTGCTCTATCGCAAGGCTTACTGCAACTTGCGGCAAGGCCACTATGATGAGGCCGAGCAGCAGTATCATCGTCTGGCTGCCACCAAGCGCTATGGTCAGGCATCGGTATTCTACAAGGCCTATGTCGAGTATGCCAACGGCAACTTGGACGATGCTCTGGACCGCTTCCAGCACATCGACCCCACCACCGAGTTGGGCTATCAGGCGCAGTATTACATCACCCAGATCAAGTATAATCGTGGGCAGTTTGCCGATGTCATCGCCACGGGCCGCCAACTGCTCAGTGAGCAAAAGAACAACTACTTTGATGCCGAACTTAACCGCATGGTGGGTGAGAGTTACTATCATCAGGGCAACACGCGTGAGGCGCGCACCTATCTTGAACGATATGTCGCCGAGCCCGAAGGCGACATCTATCGCACTGCGGCTTACACCCTGGGTGTGCTCGACTATAACGAGGGCAACTACAAGCGTGCGGCCGAACTCATGCCACTGGCCACCGACGAGGACGATGCTCTGGCACAAAGCGCGTGGCTCTATCTGGGTCAGTGCAAACTCAAGCAGAATGACCTGAATGGTGCGGCACGTGCCTTCGAGCAGTCGGCCAAGATGAACCATGACCGCAATGTGCGCGAAACGGCGTTCTACAACTATGCTATCAGCCAGAACCAGGGTGCCCGAACCCCGTTTGACAAGTCGATTGAAATGTTTGAGACCTTCCTCAACGACTATCCCAAGAGTCGCTACAAAGACCAGGTGGAGGGCTATCTGGTCGATGCTTATCTCACCAGCACCGACTATGGCAAAGCATTGCAGAGTATCAATAACATTAAGAATCCCAGTGCCAAGGTCAAGCGCGCCAAGCAGTATGTGCTCTACAACCTGGGCGTGCAAGCACTCTCAAACGGGCAGGACCAGCAGGCGGTCAACTACCTCAAGCAGGCCGTCGACTTGGGCAACCAGGACAAGACTGTGCTCAACGAGAGCCGCTTGTGGCTAGCCGAGGCACAATATCGCACCGGTGACTACAAGGGTGCCACCAGCAATCAGATGAGTTATGTCAACGCCACCAGCAAGGGTGATGACAATTACAGTCTGGCACAGTACAACCTGGGCTACTCGCTCTACCAGCAGCGCCGTTATGCCGAGGCCAAGAAGGCCTTCCAGAACGCGCTGGCAGGTGGCAAACTGGCCGACGAGCTTAAGGCCGATGCTTATAACCGCCTGGGCGACACCCAATATTACACACAGGAGTACGCAGCCGCACAGGCTAGTTATGACAAGGCACTTGCCGATGCCAAAGGGTCGGCAAAAGACTACTCGATGTACCAGAAAGCCATGATGCTGGGCATGACCAAGCAGTATGGCCAGCAGGTCAGCGCACTAGATGCGCTCATCAAGGCCTACCCCAATAGCGACCTCGTCCCACAAGCGATGCTCGAGAAGGGCAACGCACTGGCCTATGACGGCAAGGGCAATGAGGCTGTTGCTGCCTACAACGCACTGCTCAAGGCCTATCCCAAGAGCGTCGAGGCCCGCAAGGGCTTGCTGCAGATGGCTGTTGTGGACAAGAACATGAACAACGAGGATGCCGCTATCGAAGCCTACAAGAAGGTCATTAAGAATTACCCGAGCAGCGAGGAAGCACAGGCTGCTGCCGAGGACATGAAACTCATCTATGCCGACCGTGGTCAGTTGGGCGACTTCCAGAAGTTCCTCAACGCCATCCCCAATGGACCGCGCGTTGATGTGAGCGAGGTGGACCGTCTCACCTTTGAGGCAGCCGAGAAGGCCGCTATCGCCACAAAACCCAACATCACCAAGATGCAGCAGTACTTGCAGCAGAATCCCAGCGGTGCATACGCAGCCAAGGCTCGCTACTACATCGCCCGCCACAATTACAACAACGGCCGCCTCAACGACGCGCTGGCTGGCCTGGATGAGGCTCTGCGCGGCAACAAGCAGGCCTCATGGGCCGAGGATGCCATGGCTATGCGCAGTGATGCCCTCTTGCAGTTGGGCAAGGCCAACGATGCCCTGCAGAGTTACAAGGAACTGGCCGAACTCTCGTCGAGCGATGACAACCGCACCACTGCCGAACTGGGCATGATGCGTGCTGCCAAGCAACTGAGCAACTGGAACGAACTGAAGAACGTCTGCGCCAGCCTGCTGCAGCGTGGCGGACTCAGTGCCAGCGAGGAGAAGGAGGTGACCATGAACCGCGCCATCGCTGCCTCGCACCTGGGCGACAGCAAGAGTGCCGAGAGCGACCTCAAGGCGCTGGCCAAGGACACCAAGAGCGAAGAGGGCGCACAGGCCGCCTACGAGTTGGCACAACTGCAGTTCGATGCCGGCAACATCAAGCAGGCCGAGCGCACCGCCAATAGCCTAGTCGATGCGGGCACACCGCACGCCTACTGGCTGGCTCGCACCTTCATCTTGCTGAGCGACATCTATGTCAAGCAGGGCAAGACCAGCGAGGCCCGCGAGTACTTGCAGAGCCTCAAGAGCAACTATCCCGGCAAGGAGAAAGACATCACCGAGGCCGTAGACCAGCGCCTCGCCGCCCTCAAGAAAAAGAAGTAAGGTAATGCTCCTCTAACATTCGACTACTCGATCATTCGATTGCTCGATAAATCGGAAAAACAACAAAGAACTCATGAACAAGAAACTCTATATCGGCCTGATGGCGGCGGTGCTGACCGTGGCAGGAGCAACCGCACAGGACGCAGGCAAGAAGGACCTGAACAAGGAAATCACCCTGGAGAAGGACTTCGTGCCCGTCGAGAAGAAGGCCACCAAAAAGAACACCCTGCCCACAGTCAAGAAAGTGACCGCTCCGGCCAAGACTACGCTCAACTACAGCGACTGGGCCGAGGCTACCAACGTGCCATCGAGCATCCCCACAATGATGCCCTACGGCTACCGCACGGCTCATAACTTCAGCGGCAAGCGTGGTTATCTGCAAGTGGGAGGCGGCATGGCGGCAAACTTCACCGGCAGTGCCGGTTACCGCATCCTCGACACCGAGCAGAACACGCTGGGCGTGTGGATTCAGCACAACAGCACCTGGGCCGGCAAGAACGGCACACAGCTCATCTGGGATGAGGCCGAGCGGCTCAAGCAGAAGTTCAACGACAACGTGCTGGGCGTGGACTTTGAGAACAACAACCGCGCGGGGACGCTCAACATGAGCCTGCGCGGACACTTCGACAGTTTCAACTACTATGGTGGTCGCAGCAAGGCTTGGGACGAGGACAACAAGCAGACATTCACTGAGTTTGGTGCCACTGTGGGTTGGCAAGGTGCGCCTGTGACACTGTCCGACCGCGAACTGGGTTACCACGCCAGCGTTTCGCTCAATCATGCAGGCTATGACAAGACCCTGTTTGAGAACCTCAAGGGAGCCAAGGAAAATGTGCTCAACTTCAACCTCGGAGCCACCTACCAGCTGGCCAGTGGCACTGTGGGGCTGGACTTGACTGGCGACTACGTCAATCACAAGTGCGAGACCACCACTCCCTACATCTACGATGACAATGCGGGCTATAACTTCAGCGACAAGCGCAATAACTTCATGTTCACCATCTCGCCCTATTACCAGTGGCAGAACAGCATCTTCCGCGCACTGGCGGGTGTAGACATTGTGATAGGCGACATGCACCTGTATAGGGACACGAAGAAGTTCCACATCTCGCCCCGCGTCCAGCTGGACATCGACATCGTGGACGGCGCAGCCATCTTTGTCGACGTCAGTGGCGGCAAGACGCTGAACACGCTCAGTGCCATGGCGGCGCAGAACCGCTACAGCGACCCCATGGGCTATTACTACAACACCTTCAGCCCGCTGGATGGCCGTGCGGGGTTCAAGATTGGACCTTTCGCTGGCTTCAGTGCCCAACTTTATGGCGGCTACGGCATCTTCAAGAGCGACTTCAGTGCTATTGACCCATGGATTCCTGGGGTCGACTATGCCAGCATGATGGGCTCGACGGCCGATTTGTATAACAAATTGCGCTATGCAACCACGTTCTATTATAATTACAATTCCCGTGGTGCTGTACTCGGTGCCGAACTGGCCTATAAGTATCGTTCGCTGATTGAGGCGAAGGCTTCGGTACAATATACGCCAGTCGATGATGATGTGGAAAAAGGTGTGTGGTACAAGGGCTATGCGTTGGATGGATTTGATGGTGCCAACTGTGATGTGAAGTTTGACCTGCGTGTCAACCCCATCAAACGGCTGGCCATCGACTTGGGTCTGCACTACCGTGGCGGACGCAGTTATCTGGCTTGCGACGAAGCATATCTGATCCAGGACGACGAGGCCAACTATTGGCTGGTGCCGAATTTCACCTTTGCCGACATGGCCGACATGGTTAACCTCCACGTCGGGGCCAGTTACCGCTTCGACAAGGTGCTCACCTTGTGGGCCAAGGCCAACAACCTGCTCAACCGCAAGTGGGACTACATGATGGGCATGGGCAGCCAGGGCATCAACGTCATGGGTGGCGTGAGCCTGGTGTTCTGACCATGCGCTATTACCTGAACATAGGCACCAATCTGGGCGACCGCCACGACAACCTGCGGCGGGCCATAGCAGCCCTCACTGGCGGCACCGGCAACTGCACGGTGTCGCCTGTTGTCGAGAGTGAGCCGTGGGGATTTGAGAGCGAGAACCGGTTCCTCAATGTGGGCATAGCCCTTGACAGCAATTTGGAGCCATTGGTCATGCTCGATCATATCCATGACATCGAGCGCGGGCTGGGCAGTGCCGCTCATCGCGATGCACAGGGTGGCTATATCGACCGCTTGGTCGACATCGACATTATGGCCATCGACGATAGTCAAGGCAACAGCGTCACCATCGATTTGCCCACCCTGCAAGTGCCTCATCCTCACTTGCATGACCGTGATTTCTTTATAGGTCCTTACCGGTGGCTTAAGCAAGAAGCAAGAAGCGAGAAGCAAGAAGCAAGAAGCGAGGCAGATTGTTCTCAATTGTCAATTAACATTCTAGCCGAATTGCCCTATGACCCCACCGATGAACAGATGTACCTCATTGCGCTGCTCGACCGCTTTGTACAGCACGGTGGCGACCGCACGGTGTTCTTGCTCACGGGCTATGCCGGCACGGGCAAGACCAGCATAATCGGTGCGCTGGTCAGGGCACTGCGAGCCCGCTTGCGCAAGTGTGTGCTCATGGCTCCTACGGGCCGTGCCGCCCACATCATGAGTGACTACTCGGGTCACACGGCATGGACGATTCACCGCAAGATCTATCGTCAGCAAAGTTATGGCAGTGATACGTTCGGCTTGGCTGAGAACCGTCACACCGACACGCTGTTTATTGTCGATGAGGCATCGATGATAGCCAATGGGGTGGGCGAGGGAGCCATCTTCGGCACAGGACAATTGCTGGACGACCTCATCACCTACGTCTATAGTGGGCAGAATTGCCGACTGCTGCTAGTGGGCGACACGGCGCAGTTGCCGCCAGTGGGCGCCACCGAGAGTGTCGCGCTCAACCCGGCAGTGCTGCGGGGCTATGGCCTGGATGTGATGGGCACGACATTGCGGCAGACGGCTCGTCAGACCCAAGAGAGCGGCATCCTGCACAATGCCACCCTGTTGCGGCAGGCTATGGAGCAAGAGCACCTCGTCGAGCCGCACCTGCAACTGGAGGGCTTCACCGACATCGCCACCGTGACAGGCGACATGCTGCTCGAGACCATCAGCGACTGCTATGACCGCGATGGCATCGACCAGACCATCATCATCAGCCGCAGCAACTGGAGGGCCACGCAATTCAATGCCGGTGTGCGTAACCAGATCTTGTATCGTGAGGAAGAACTGGCCAGTGGCGACCTGCTGCTGGTTGTCAAGAACAATTATTATTGGGCCGAGGACTATGAGAAGGTTGATTTTGTGGCCAATGGCGATGTCGCCATCGTGCGGCGTGTGCGCGGCGAGGTGGAGCGACGCTATGGATTGCGCTTTGCCACAGTCGTGCTGGAGTTGCCCGATCACGAGGGCACCGAGATGGAGGCCAAGGTGGTGCTCGACTGCCTGCTCAGCGACACGTCGGCCCTGACACGACCCCAGCAAGAGCGTCTGTTCAACGAGGTGATGGCCGAATTGCCGGGCGACCAGCGCTCGCGACTTCGTGCCCTGAAAAGACACCCCTACTTCAACGCCCTGCAGGTCAAGATGGCCTATGCTGTGACGTGCCACAAGGCACAGGGTGGCCAGTGGCAGAATGTGTTTATCGACATGGGCGGCATTCCCCGCGAGGCTCTGACTACTCTCGACTTCTATCGCTGGTTCTATACCGCCCTCACTCGTGCCCGCAGCCGCGTCTATCTCATCAACTATTCAGAACGACAATAGGTAGCAGCAGTTGGGCTGTCACCCGATTGTCGCTTACCGGGCCATCTGATAGATGGCGCGCATGTCGGCGGCGTTCAGCACCTCCATAGCCCCAACAGTGATGGTGCCTCCGCGCGAGCACTTGTCGACCAGGGTTTCAATCTCGTCGTCGGTGATGTCGCGTCCCAGCAACTCGTGGATGCTGGTGGGCATGCCTATCTGGCGATAGAACGACTCGATGGCGCGGATACCGGCCTCGGCTGTCTCCTCGGGGTGGGTGAAGTCGTTGGTCACTCCCATGACATTGACGGCAAACTGCACGAACCGGGCCAGGTGCTTCGCCTTGACATAACGTGCCCATGAGGGCCACAGCGCGGCAAGTCCTGCCCCGTGTGTCACCCCGAAGAGGGCACTCAGTTCGTGTTCTAGCCGATGTGTGGCAAAGTCTTTCTCGGTGCCGCACTCGGTCAGGTCGTTGTGAGCCAGCGAGCCTGCCCACATGATCTGGGCGCGATGGCGATAGTCCTCGGGATGTTCAAGCACCACCATGGCGGCATCGCGCACCGTGCGCAACAGTGCCTCGCTGATGGCGTCGGTCAGGGTCATGTCCTCATATTTCGAGAAATAGCGCTCCATGGTGTGCATCATGATGTCGGTAGCACCGGCAGCCGTCTGATAGGGCGGCAAGGTGTAGGTGCGAGCGGGATTCATCACCGCAAAGCGGCATCGGCACAGGTCGCTGTTCACGCCACGCTTGAGCAGGCCGTCATCGTTGGTGATGACACAACTCGACGACATCTCGCTGCCTGCGGCGGGGATGGTGAGCACAGCGCCGATGGGCAGGCATGCCTGAGGCACGGCCTTGCCGTCCCAGAAGTCCCACACATCGCCCGGGTAGGGCACGCCGTAGCCGATGGCCTTGGACGAGTCGATGACACTGCCACCGCCCACGGCCAGGATAAAGTCGACCCTCTCGCGGCGGCACAGGTCGATGCCCTCGCGCACCTTGGACAACAAGGGGTTGGGCACCACACCGCCCAGCTCGCACCACGCGATGCCTGCTTGTGTGAGTTGCTGGCGCACCACGCCCAGCAGACCCGACCGCTCGGCCGAGCCGCCGCCATAGTGCAGCAGCACCCGCGTGCCGCCGTAGTTCGCTACCAGTTGGCCGATTTTGTCCTCGGCTTGCCCGCCGAACACCACGCGTGTCGGCGCATAGAAATTGAAGTCTTTAATCATATCTTTCAGTCAATCAGTGGTTTGTCGTTGTTGGTGTTTTATTCTCCATGCAAAGTTAGTGAATTGTTGCCAATTATGATCATCGATGGGTCGTGAAAAAGTCCAACAACCTGATAGAACTTGTGGATGATGTGCTGTTTCAGCCCAAAAATAACTCCATAAATTGCCCTGCGGTGTTTGACTTTTTTGTAACTTTGCAGCCTCGCTCGCTTGCGATTCACGTCGCGAGCCACCATTCACACAACCCTTGAGAAATGAAATTTGGCTTTATCCTCTTTATGCTAATTCCCGTGCTGGCTCACGTCTATGTGATGTGGCACGTCCATCAGGTGCTGCCCCTGCCCCTGTGGGGCAAGTGGATGGTGGTGGCACTCATGACCGCAGCCCTGGCGATGATGATTGCCGGGATTGCCGGCACGTTCGACCGCATGCCGCTCGAGGCCGCCTCGGTGGCCTACGATGTGAGCACGTCGTGGCTCATCGTGTTCCTCTATCTGCTCCTGGCCTTTGTGCTACTCGACCTGGGGCGGCTGGTGCACCTAGTGCCCAAGGCTTGGCTGCACGACAACGCCTGGGTGGCGGGCACCATCACCGCTGTGATTGCCGGTCTGCTCATCTATGGCAACGTGCACTATCACAACAAGATCAAGGAGCCCCTGTCGCTGACCACCTCCAAGCGTCTGACCAAGCCCGTCAGGGTGCTGTTGCTGAGCGACCTGCACCTGGGCTACCACAACCGCAAGGCCGAGTGGCAACGGTGGGTCGAGATGATCAATGCCGAGCACGCCGACCTGATACTGGTGGCGGGCGACATCATCGATGGCTATGTGCGGCCCCTGCTCGATGAGGACATGGCGGCCGACTTCAAGCAACTCAACGCGCCCGTGGTGGCGTGTCTGGGCAACCACGAGTACATCACCGGCATCGACCGTTCGCTCGACTTTTATCGCCGCGCTGGCATCACCCTGCTGCGCGACACCACGCTCACTGTGGGCGACCTGCTCATTGTGGGTCGCGACGACCGCTCGAACAGCCATCGTCGCTCCACAAGCCAGTTGCTTGAGGGGGCCGACCGCAACAAGTTCATCATCGTGCTCGACCACCAGCCCTACAATCTGGAGGAGTCGCAGCAGTGTGGTGTCGACTTGCAGTTCAGCGGTCACACCCACGAGGGGCAAGTGTGGCCCATCAGCCTGATGGTGCACCGCATGTATGAGAACGCGTGGGGCTACTGCCGCAAGGGCAACACACACTACTACGTTAGTTCGGGCATCGGCATCTGGGGCGGCAAGTACCGCATCGGCACCCGCTCGGAGTATGTCGTTGCCACCATCAGCACAGTCAATCAATGACATCTGAAGTAGTTAAAGAAATTAAGAAGTTAAGTAGTTAAATGGAGTTTTTTAGTAGTTAAGAAGTTAAGTAGTTAAATGGAGTTAAGACGTTACATTATAGCGGCAGTAGGGACGCGGCGCGCCGCGTGATTCGACTCCAGACTGGCTGGCAGATGCTGAAATGATGGGGAATTAAGAGCAACAAGAGCACTCGTCTTAACTCCTTAACTCCTGACATAACCCCCCTTTAGAAAGATAAAAAATAGACATGAAGAAAGTGATTGTAATCTCGACGAGCCTGCGCCGTGGCTCAAACAGCGACATGCTGGCCGACCAGTTTGTGGCGGGTGCCCAAGCCGCCGGTAACGATGTGGCGAAGATCTCGCTTGTGGACAAGAACATCCAGTTCTGCAAGGGCTGCCTCGCTTGCCAGAAGTTGGGCCGATGCGTCATCAGCGACGATGTCAACGACATCATGGCACGGGTCCTGGAGGCCGATGTCGTGGCATGGGCCACACCCATCTACTACTATGAGATGAGCGGTCAGATGAAGACCCTCAT
>DGWI01000050.1:0-329 GCA_002396085.1 Porphyromonadaceae bacterium UBA4262 | reverse complement strand
TGAAGACCCTCATCGACCGCATGAATGCCATGTACGAGCAGGACTACCAGTTCCGCGATGTCTATCTGCTCACCACGGCTGCCGAAGCCGAGGAATTCACCCCCCGTCGCGCCGAGGCTGGCCTGACGGGGTGGATCGACTGCTATCCCAAGAGCCGTCTGGCGGGCAGCGTCTTCGGCGGTGGCGTGAACGACCCCCGGGAGATAGCCGGCAACCCCAAGCTGCAAGCCGCCTACGACCTGGGCAAGAACGTCTAGCCGGCGCTGATGCAAACAACAAGGGGGTGTGTCATGATGAAGTGAAGTGCCCCCAAAAAGTTGGACGTTAAA
>DGWI01000023.1:302-9009 GCA_002396085.1 Porphyromonadaceae bacterium UBA4262 | reverse complement strand
ACTTTTTGGGGTCACTTCAGTCACACTGCTTGCATCGCCAAAGGCGTTGCCCGTGCGTGCCGACGGACGATTCTTCGAGGTAGGTCTGACACAGACCTTCCTCGAATACGGCTTGTGGCAGGACTATGGCACAGGCAGGGAAACGCCTCGTGGCAACTCCGGCGATCTCGGCAGTGCCAAGAAACGCAAGCGCCGCAAGTGGTTTTCGCGCAAGTATTACGCCTCGGTGATGCGCACGAAAGAATTTTTTGAAGATAATATTGGGCGCAGTTTCACGGGCATACTAATGAGATTGGGACATGATTACGGCAAATAATTGCTACCTGTTGAATTCCTCTTCAAACAGTCTTTGGATTACGAAAGAGAACGAATACAAAAGAACTTAGACTATAAATCTTCTAAATCCTTCTCGTCCTTTTTTTCTTTTTCAATTCTTTCTAATTCTTCTTCCAACTCTGCAACTCTGGCAGTAGCTTCGTTCTTAAAACAAAAAATATACTCAATGTCTGACTCGCCTTTTGAATTATCAAATAAACAAGAGAAAAAATAACTTCTACAAAACGGATTTCCTGGATTCCATTCATAATATAAATCCCTTATGTTTTGTTTCTTGGGCCTTTTGCCTTTGAGATAATCTGCCGTATAATCTGTTGCGTCACTGCCGTATATTGCGATTAGTTCTTCATAAATGGATGGATATCTAGATACACGAGATCTTGGCTCTCCATATTTCTTAAACATGGCCTGTTCCAAAAAATAATCTCCCTTATTGATGTAAATCGCATATAGAGTGTCTTTATAAAAATACAAATCTATATCTCTACATGTAACACCTTTAACAGGAGTATATGAGCGTATTTTGTATGCCTTTTTATTAGAAAATACAGTTTCTTTCTTGATGAGAGATTTAGGAAATACGGCTCTAACCTCTTTAATTGTCATATTTAAACGCAGTTTACCAATTCCATTAATTTCTTGTGCGTAAATACCAATAGAAATCATAGAAATCAAAAGAAAGACCACAAACTTTTTCATAATTTATTCCAAGTTAAATCATTAAACAAGTCAAAATCTAAAGATAATTAAAGAAGTGGAACTTTAGCCAAAAGCAACATGTGCTTTGAATTGGAGGAATGTCCTACAAAATAGTCTTTAGACCAATTAATGTTCTTCGCGCAAAAGTAATGCTTTTCTAAGAACCTTGCAAATATTGAAAGATTAATAATACCCGTTGGCGGGATTAAAAAGTTAATAAAAAGATGTTCAAAAAGTTGCACATATCGGTGATTTATAGTAATTTAGTGTTGACAAAAAACATTAAATTCAAGTCACCATATGCACAACTTGTACGCAAATTTCGTCAGAATTTTGACATATGCAAGAGTTTTTCAACAAATCTTGTGAATGAACTCGGCAATATGCCTCGGCCAGGTGTGGTACCGAAGTTCAGCGATCTGGAAGTGATAGCCCTCAATCTGACGGCTGAAAGCATGTGTGACAAAAGAACCGTCCCCCTGTCACACATGAATGATCAGGAGATTTGATGGTCTTGATGTTAGATTTTCCACGCCTAAACCATCAGGACATCGCCTCGATCTCAATCGGACGGCAGCGAGCCGGCCTTGAGGTTGCGTTGCAGGCCGGCGAGTTTGGCGCGCTTGACGGCACTGTGGCTGAAGAGTCGGCTGAACTCGGCTTGATCCATTTGGGCGATGCGCTCGCGTGTCAACGAGAGGAAGTCGTCGGTGGGTTGCAGTTCGGCAATGGTGGTGGGGCGAGCATGGCGGTTGTGGGGACAACACTTCTGGCACTCGTCGCAACCAAAGACGCGGTTGCCCAACACGCCCGACACCCACTGCGGCAGGTCGCCACGGTGCTCGATGGTGAGGCACGACAGGCAACGGCGGGCATCGACGGCCCCGTCACCACGCAATGCCCCCGCCGGGCAAGCCTGGATGCACGCATGACACTCGCCACACGACTGTGTGCATGGTGCATCGGGATCAAGTGACAATGTAGTGAGGATAACACCCAAGAAGTAGTAACTGCCCTTGCCGGGCAGAATGAGCGCATTGTTCAGCCCGATGAAGCCCAATCCAGCCTGCTGCGCCCAATAGCGCTCACGAATGGGGGCTGAGTCGACACAGACGCGCGTCTGGCATGGAGCCATCTGCTCAATGGCCGCCGCCAATTGCCACAGCCGCTGCTTGACCACCTCGTGATAGTCGCGGCCATAGGCATAATAGGCAAACTGCGGTGCCTCACGAGGCTGAAAACGGGCCGGATAGTAGTTCATCGCCACCACGATGACCGAGTGCACACCGGGCAACAGCCCCTGGGGGTCGTCGCGCAGGTCGCAGTGCCGTGCCGCCCACTCCATGCAGCCGTTGCGGCCCTGAGCCAGCCAGCGGGCATAGCGTGCAGCCGCCACATCATCGACGCGATGAGCCCGTGCGACGCCGCAGGCATCGAAACCTAGCGCACGGGAAACTTCCTTGATGCATGCAGCGTAATTCATAGTACCTAATTGCTCACACTAGTTGTTCGTGCCGATGGGCTCAAAGTTATAGCCCTGAGACTGCAGCCACTCGATGGCACGAGGCAAGGCATAGCGCAAGTTTTTCTCGGCCTTGAGCGAGTCGTGAAAGACGATGATTGACCCATTGCGGGCATAGCGCTTGACATTGTCCAGCACCTGCTCGGGTGTCATCTTCTTGCTGTAGTCGCGCGTGACCAGGTCATACATGATGATGGTGAACCGTGAGCGCAACACCTTGCTCTGCGCCCAGCGCAGCAGGCCATGGGGCGGGCGGAACAAGGGACTGTCGATGAGTTCGTGGGCGTGAAAGACGTTGAGCAAGTAGCGCCGTGTGGTGACCTTGGCCCCTTGCAAGTGATTCATGGTGTGGTTGCCCACGCTGTGACCGCGCCGCTTGATCTCGGCAAAGAGTTCGGGATTGCGTGCCACATTATCGCCCACGCAGAAGAAAGTGGCCTTGATGCCATAGTGGTCGAGGGTGTCGAGCACCCAGGGCGTGACCTCAGCAATGGGACCGTCGTCAAAGGTGAGGTAGACCGTGTGGCGGCGCTTGTGTATGCGCCACACGGTCTCGGGGAAGAGCATGCGATAGAGCAATGGTGGACGTTCGACTAACACCTTGTCAATGAATGATTGATTGATAATTAAGAATTTAGAATTAATAATTAAGACAGATAAGAGCTGCGTTTGCAGGAATCTGCCAACTCCTATTTCGGTTGTAACCGATCACAAATCAATCCACAGCAGGTCTTAATTTTTAATTCTAAATTCTTAATTCTAAGTTGTACATTGTTATTGCCCTTGCTGCCCGTTGCCCAGCAGACGCTCGACGTTGACACCACGAGCCTGGACTTTCTTGGCCAACGACTCGGTCTTGGTCTCATCGGTGAGCGAAGCATAGTCGCTGATCAGGAAGGTCATATATCGCTCGTTGATAAAGCGGTCTACATTGGTTAGACGGCTATACATGCTTGGGCTGAGCGACTGATAGTAACGGCAGTAGTCGGCATAGCGCATAATTTCCTGCTCAAGCAGTTCTACAGCCTTCTGTTTGGCTGTCGCGTCACCGCCGTACTCGGCCAGCGATGCATAAGCCTCAGCAATGTGCTGGCCCATCTGCACAGCATAGGGCGATGCCTTGGCGGGCAACTTCTCCATCATCAGGTCGAGCACCTTGCGCGCCTTGCCGAAGCGGTCGGCGGCATATTGCTTAGCGTCCTTGCCCAAGAAGGTGGCGTTACCTGCCTCAACGGCGGCCTGTGCAGTGCGTCCCTCCTCGATGAATGTCTCGGCCAGGCTCACCAGTGTGGTGCGCGTGGTGGTGATCATGCGGCGCACGGTCTCGTCCAGATACAGGCTGCCGGCAGGAGCCTTGTCGATGCCACCCCACTGGAACCGCTTCATCACCGTCTCAAACATCTTGTCGGTGTTGCAGGGGATGTCGCCACGGGTCGAGAGGTCGGTCTTGATGGGCGTAATCTGATAGGCCATACCAGTGTTCTGCATATAGGGGGTGAGACCCAGATAGTAACTCTCGGGCACGGTCATGGCGAAGTAGCACGGACGCTTCCAACCCTCGGCAATGCTCGATGCGATGAGGTCGAGGCTCATCACCTGGCTTGAGGTCAGACCACTGCCCAGACGGGTCAAATCCATGTCGATGGTCTCCTGGATCATGTCCTTGCGCTCAGCCGGAACGATGCCAGCCGCCACAGCCTGGTCGGCATCGACGGGGATGAAGCACAGCGGATAGCGAATTTCGCTCATGCCATAGGGATTATTGACATTCTCGTTGCTGTACAGGTGCTTGAGCGACTCAATTACCGGCATGCGCACGCTGGTGTCGGGCGTGATAAAGTAGTTAAACTGGCGGTTCTCGTAGGCATACGTCAGGTTGCTGGCCTGCATGGGCAGTGGTGTCGACTCGTAGGCGGCACGCTGCATCTGGGCGATATACCAGTCGGTCGACAGATAACTCAGGTTGACCACACGCACGTCGGTGCGATAGCCTTCAACCTCCTGAGCATACCACAGGGGGAAGGTGTCGTTGTCGCCGTTGGTGAAGATGATGCCGTTCTTCTCGACACTGGCCAGATAGTTCATGCCGAAGTCGCGCGCCGCGTAGCGCCCGCTGCGGTCGTGGTCGTCCCACGTCTGACTCACCATCTGCACGGGCACCAGCAAGCCGACCAATGCCGCCACACCAGCCACTGCCAGGCCCTTGCTTGTGCCTGCCAGTTCCTCGCGCTCACCACTTTTCTTGTCTTTCTTGGCCATGAGAGCCAAGACAGCGCGCCACAGTCCTGCCACACCCAGGCCAATCCAGATGGCATAGGCATAGAACGAACCGGC
The DNA here is from genome assembly GCA_002396085.1 of Porphyromonadaceae bacterium UBA4262. Classification (GTDB taxonomy): domain Bacteria; phylum Bacteroidota; class Bacteroidia; order Bacteroidales; family Muribaculaceae; genus Sodaliphilus. The sequence goes on along the minus strand of DGWI01000023.1, from coordinate 4,118 downwards.
GTAGGCATAGTCACGCTCACGCGGCTGACTTGGGGTCTGGTTCAGATAGAGCACAATGGCGATACCCGTCATGAAGAACAAGAAGAACACCACCCAGAACTGCTCGATGCCACGCTTGCCACGGTAGGCTTGCCACAGCAAGCCGATGATGCCCAGTAACAGCGGCAGCAAGTAGAACACATTGTGGCCCTTGTTGCCCTTGCCCAGATCGTCGGGCAGCAGGCTCTGGTCGCCCAGACGCGGATTGTCGATGAACGAGATGCCCGAGATCCAGTTGCCCTGAGTCACCTCGCCCATGCCTTGGATATCGTTCTGGCGGCCAGCAAAGTTCCACATGAAGTAGCGCCAGTACATATAGTTCAACTGATAGTCGATGAAGAAGCGAATGTTCTCCATCACAGTGGGCTTGATGGCGGGTTCTGGCTCCAAGTTGTTGCCATCGCGATCTTGGCGCGTGTGAGCCATGACCTCGGTGCCCTCCATGCCCAGCCAGTCTTGATATTGCTGTGCATGAGCCTCGCTGTGGATGCGCGGGAACACCATGTTCTGCTCGGGAGCAAACACATAGTTCTTCTTGTAGCCCAACTCCTTGTAGTGGTCGGGGTCGTTGGGGTTCTGCTTGACCTCCTGGGCATACTGCATGGGACCATTGTTAATTCGGGGCTTCATGGTGCCGTTGGCTTGCTCCTGATAGACCACCTGGCTGAACACCGTGCGGCCATAGAGCAGCGGAGTCTCGCCATACTGCTCGCGGCTCAAATACTTGGCCAGAGCAAACGTGTTGTTGGGTGAGTTTTCATCGAGCGGCGTGTTGGCGTTACTGCGGATGATGATGACACCATAGCTGGCAAATCCGATGAAGATGACCAGGATGCTCAGCGAAATGTTGGCCATGATGCGGTGCGGAACGGGGTTGCAAAACTTGAACAGATAGACACACAGGCCCATCAGCAGCAGCAAGGGCAGGATGATGCCGTCGCCCAGCAACAACATGCCCGACAGCACGATGGCCAGCAGGAATGAAACCTTGATGCGCAGGTCGCTCTTGCCCTGATGCAACTCCCAGATGTTCCATGCCAGGGCGGCAATGAGCACGATAGCATAGATGATGACACCCGAGTTGAACGACATGCCCAACGTGTTGACGGCGAACAGGTCGAACTTCTGACCCATCTCGACAAATCCCGGCTCGAGGCCGTAGAGGATGGCCACGATGATGGCAAACGAGATGAGCAGCGTGATGAGCGAACCCTTGGCGCTCGTGTTCTGGAACTTGCGGTAATAATAGACTAGCGCAATGGCAGGGATGCACAGCAGGTTGAGCAGGTGCACACCCAGCGAAACGCCAAAGATGTAGGCAATCAAAATCAACCAACGGTCACTACCCGGCTCGTCGGCGCGGTTCTCCCACTTGAGGATGAGCCAGAACACCAGCGCAGTGCAGAACGACGAGAACGCGTAGACCTCGGCCTCGACAGCACTGAACCAGAAGGTATCGCTCCAGGTGTAGGCCAAGGCACCAGCCACACCGCTACCCATAACCACCAGGTACTGGGCCAGCGACATCTGGTCTTCCTCGCCATCCTTGACCACCAACTTCTTGACCAAGTGGGTGATGGTCCAGAACAGCAGCAGGATTGTGGCTGCACTGAACAGGGCCGACATGGCATTGACACACTTGGCTACAGCCGTGACATCACCGCCGGCAAACAGCGACGCAAAGCGCGCCGTGAGGATGAAGATGGGGTTGCCGGGCGGGTGACCAATCTCGCTCTTGAAACCTTGTGCGATAAACTCCGGGCAGTCCCAGAAACTAGCCGTAGGCTCGATGGTGAGCAGATAGGTCACTGCAGCCACCACAAACACGAGCCATCCCAGCGTGTTGTTAATCAGATTGTACTTCTTCATATTTTAGTCTTATCAATAATTATCCTTAAGGAACAACCTACAAAAGTACAACAAAAACACCAACCCCACCAACTCCCAGCCACTTATTAACAAAAATAAGTACTTTCGGGGAGATGGTGGGGTTGAAAAATCGGCAACCTCGGCAGGGGTCATTGGGCACCCATGGCACTCATCATCTGCGGCAAAATCAGGTAATTGCAAATCAGGCTCACCACGGCGCCCGCTATGGCGGCATAGAGATAGGGCTTGGTGTTCTCGACCTTATTCTTCATGACAAAGAACAAAATAACCCCCAGAATGGGGATGATGAATGAGCCGACGATGCCCCAGCAGCCTGCCTTGCCCTTGGGCGGCATGGGCGGTTGATAGGGGTACTGTCCCGGAGCCTGTTGCGGCATCTGACCGGGCACTTGGTTAGGAAAGTTGTTGTCCATAATCGCTTGAATTTATTGGGTTAATATAGTGCGCATAGTGCGCAAGATCAGTCTAAATCGGATTCGTCATCATCTTTAACCTTGCGGACGCGGTGCTGTGCTTTCTCGGCTGCAGCACGCATTTTGTAGAACTCCACAAACGGGCGCACTGCAGGGTCGGCATTGACACAATCGACATAACGCATAAAGAATTTGCTAACATCAGCCTTCTGAGTCTCCTTGTCGAGGGCCTCAAACTCAGCCAGCAGGTCGGGATAGGGCTTGCACAACTTCTTGAAGTTCTTGGGGTTGATGACGACAACCTTCTCATTGGCCGGGTCGATCATCGAGAAGCTGCACTCCTGATTGTCGATGTGGGGTTTCTGCTCAAGCGCCGTTGCGGCTACTGCACCCACAATTCCTCCCAATCCGCCGCCAAGGCCGATGGCAAGCATACGTTTCTTGGCATTAGACACGCGTTTGTCCCAGTCCACGAAATAAACCACCTTGGGCGTCAATGTCGCCAACAGGCAGTCGCCCTTAGCAAACTGCTTGGCACCACACTTGCCGATCAGGAAGTCAGACATCACCCACAACGCACTGTCACGCTTGATGGCTACCGCATTCTTACGGGCAGCCTTCCACTGCTTGCTATTGGCCTTCTCAAAGTCAAAATGATAGGCCGCGGCATCCACCTGACGCAAGGTGACAATCGAGTCGGGCAGTTGCATTCCGTCATCGTTAAAGACCTCTATCCACGAGTGATAGACCTTCATGTCCTGTGCCTGCATGATCACAGCCATCAGCACGCAGGCAACAACATACAATATTCTCATTTCCAATAGTTTTAACAAGTTTTCTTTTCTATTCATCAACCCCATTGATGCAAAAGGGTACCACAAAGGTAATACAAACTTCGAACAAATCCAAACAGCGGCAACGATTTCTCGGCCCCAAGAGTTAGCAAATCCCCCACAAAGTTGAGCAACTGGGATGTTTCAAAATGAATTGCCAGACGATTTCACATTGTAGGGACGCGGCGGGCCTACAACGAACTTTCATCGAACTCACGTTAATTCTTAATTGGTCTTTATGTTAAATCTCCACCGAACAGGTGCTAAAAAAAGACCCAGCCTGGTGGGGCTGGGTCTTTGTGCTAGAGTGTCGCGAGGACTTAGAGTTGCGGGCCAGCAGCGACCAGGGCCTTGCCGGCGGGGTTGTCCTCATACTTGACGAAATTCTTGATGAAGCGGCTTGCCAAATCCTTGGCTTTCTCCTCCCACTGTGCAGCGTCGGCGTAGGTGTCGCGCGGGTCGAGGATGCCAGTGTCAACGCCCTCCAACTGGGTGGGAACCACGAAGTTGAAATACGGGATGACCTTGGTCGGAGCCTTGTCGATGCTGTGGTTAAGGATGGCGTCGATGATGCCGCGGGTGTCGCGAATCGAGATACGCTTGCCGGTGCCGTTCCAGCCGGTGTTCACCAGATAAGCCTT
>DGWI01000023.1:0-241 GCA_002396085.1 Porphyromonadaceae bacterium UBA4262 | reverse complement strand
GCCTTGGCACCGCTCTTCTCCATGCGCTTGACAAGTTCCTCGGCATACTTGGTGGGATGCAACTCGAGGAATGCCTGGCCGAAGCATGCGCTGAAGGTCGGGGTGGGCTCGGTGATGCCGCGCTCGGTGCCAGCCAACTTGGCGGTGAAGCCGCTCAGGAAGTAATACTTGGTCTGCTCGCTGTCGAGAATCGACACGGGAGGCAGCACACCGAATGCGTCGGCGCTGAGGAAGATCACCT